>CAXSCV010000008.1:0-21596 GCA_964235895.1 uncultured Chthoniobacterales bacterium | reverse complement strand
GAACAAACTCACCCTTCGTGATCTCGATGTCCGCGGGAAACGCGTGCTCGTTCGCGTCGATTTTAATGTGCCGGTCGAGGAGCACGGCGATCACTTCCACATCACGGACGACACCCGCATGCGCGAGTCGTTGCCGACGATCAATTACCTGCGCGAGCACGGCGCGAAGACGATTTTGATGGCGCACTTTGGCCGGCCGAAAGGGCAGCCTAACGAGAAGTATTCGCTGCGCGCGGTGGCGGATCATTTGCATGAATTGATCGATCATCCGGTCGCGTTTAGTCATGACACCATCGGCGAAATTCCTGAGGAAATCATCGCGCACATGCAGGAAGGCGACGTGACGCTTCTGGAAAATGTGCGTTTTCACGCGGGCGAAGAAGCGAACGATCCGAAGTTCGCCGAAGCGCTTGCGAAACTCGGCGACCTTTATGTGAACGACGCTTTCGGCGCGGCTCATCGCGCGCACGCCAGCACCGCTGGCATCACGAAATTCATCGGGCAAGCGGCCATGGGATTCCTGATGGAGAAGGAGCTGAAATACTTGTTAGGCGAATTGCAGGACCCGGCGAAACCGTTCGTCGTCATCATGGGCGGCTCGAAGGTTTCGGACAAAATCGGCGTGATCAAAGCGCTCATGGAAAAGGCCGATGCGATTCTGATCGGCGGGGCGATGGCGAATACGTTTTGGAAAGCGGAAGGCGTGCCGGTGGGCGCGAGCCGCGTGGAAGCGGACAAGCTCGATCTCGCGCGAGAGCTGGTTGATTACGCGAAGAAAAAGGGCGTGAAATTTTTGCTGCCGGTCGATGCGCTGGAAACGAAAGAGGTCAAGGCCGGCGCGGAAAAACGGAACACCAGCCGCGTCACGCCGCAGCATGGAATCAGCGACGGCTGGCTCGCGGTCGACATTGGGCATGCGACGATCGCGCTTTACGAAGATGAAATCGCGAAGGCGAAAACGATTCTTTGGAATGGGCCGGTCGGGGTTTTTGAAATTCCCGATTTTGCCGACGGAACTTTTGCGATCGCGGAAGCGCTGGCCAAGGCGAACGCGACGACGATTATCGGCGGCGGCGATTCCGTGACCGCGGTGAAACAGGCGGGATTGGCGGAGAAGATGACCTTCATTTCGACCGGCGGCGGCGCTTCGCTGGAATTGCTTGAAGGCAAAGAGCTGCCGGGCGTCGCGGCGCTGACGGAGAAGGCTTAGACAGCATGTACATAATGTACAGAATCCGAGCGGCTCTTAATTTGGTGAATTCTGTTCATGCTGTCTAAAAATCTCATGCGCAAAAAAATCGTCGCCGCGAACTGGAAGATGAACATGACGCAGGCTGAAGCGGCGTCGTTCGTCGAAACATTTTTGCGTGAGTTGAACGATTTCGACGCGGCCGAAGTGGTATTGGTGCCGCCGTTCACCGCGCTGGCAAAAGTGAGCGAGGCGCTGCACAACTCGCAGAACGTGAAGCTCGGCGCGCAGAATATGTATTGGGAAAAAAGCGGCGCGTTCACCGGCGAGATCAGTGCGGCCATGCTACGTGATTTGTTCGTGCGTTACGTCGTTCTCGGCCACAGCGAGCGGCGGCACTTGTTAGGCGAGACGGACGAAATGGTGAACCGCAAAGTGCGCGCGGCGCTCGAGGCGCAATTGCGTCCGATCGTCTGCGTCGGCGAAACGCTCGCGCAACGCGAAGGCGGCGAGGTGGAGAAAATTATCGGCTCACAATTGCGCGGCAGTCTGGCGAGTTTGAGCGGCAAGGATTTCAACGAAACCGTTGTTGCTTACGAGCCGGTCTGGGCCATCGGCACGGGCAAGACCGCGACCGCCGGGCAAGCGCAGGAAGTGCATGCCTTCGTTAGGCGAACGCTGCGCGAGATGTCCGACGACGCGACCGCGGAGAAGATTCGCATTCAGTACGGCGGCAGTGTGAAGCCGGATAACGCGCGCGAGTTGATGTCGCAGCCGGATATCGACGGCGCGCTGGTTGGCGGCGCCAGTCTCGATCCGCGCAGTTTTGCGCAGATCGTTCGCGGCGCGGAGACGGGCGATAAATAACGACAAGTGCGCTCTCCGGTTTCTCCGCGGGCCGATTCTTTGGCTTATCGAAAGGGCGACTTCGTGACGAGCGTTTATTTTTTTTGAATCCAAAGACGCGCCCGCCCGCATCTCATCCTTGAAAGCTATGAATACGATTCCGATCCGACCTTTGTTAACCCTGAAGCTGGCTACCTTGGCGGCGTTCGCGTTTCTCATGCTACTGATCAGCGGCTGTCATTGGGTGGGTATTTATGGCAACGGAAAGATCACGACGGAATCGCGCGCGATCGGCAACATCACGGAAATCGAGGCCGATGGTGCCTTTACGATTAATTGGAGCAGCGGCCCGGCGAGATTGAAGATCACGACCGATTCGAATTTGCACGATTACATTCGCACTGAGGTCTCCGGCGACCGGTTGCATTTGGAATGGGTTAAGCCGCTGAAAGGGACGCATGGCATCAAGGTCGATATCGCCAGCCCGTCGCTGCAGCGGGTAACGGTGAACGGTGCGGTGCGGTTTACGGCGACGAATCTTTCCGGACCGGAATTTTATCTCGAGGCAAACGGCGCGACCCGGGCAGTTTTGACCGGGCAAGTCAATGCCATGTCGGGCGATCTCAATGGCGCGAGCCGGCTCGATGCGGAGTCGCTCGAGGCGCGGGCGATGGAGCTGTCGATCAGCGGCGCGGGCCGCGCGGATGTGAACGTGACAGACGCACTAAAGGTCTCGATTTCGGGCGCCGGTAAAGTGACGTATTCCGGTGATCCGACGATCTCAAAAGATATCAGCGGCGCGGGCAGTGTGCGGAAGCGCGATTGATCTGACTTCTTGCGGTCGCCGCTTTCGTTCGCGGCCGATCCGCGTTTTAGTGACAGCATGAGTAACGCGCCTAACGACACTTCGCTCGCAGGATTTTCCTATAACACGCGGCTCGATATTCCGCACGGCCCGCTGGAAGTGATCGACGTGGCTGGTCTGGTCGAGGCCTGCACCGATCAGTGGTACAATCAGACGCTCTGCCAGGTGGATGAAGCAGTCGTTAGGCTGGGCGTGGTGCATGGCGATTATCATTGGCACCATCACGATCACGAAGATGAATTTTTCTACGTCGTGAGCGGCCGATTTCTGATCGATCTGGAAGATCGTACCGTCGAGCTGACGGCGGGCCAAGGTTTCGTCGTGCCGAAAGGGGTAAAACATAGGCCGCACGCGCCGGAGCGAACGGTAATACTTATGGTGGAACGCGCGGGCATTCTGCCGACGGGAACTGCGGCGGCCTAGCGTCGTTCGCGTTCGCTTCTCGCGATTTTTCTCGACTAATCCTGCTTGCTCGCGGCTTTCAGGCGGGCGCGCAGCTCGGTCAGCCGCTTTTCCGTATAAGTGAGCTCGGTGTTATTCGCCTCCAGCGGGGCGAGCGATCCGCCTTCAGATTCGATTCCTGCTTTCGCAACTTTCGGCCGTTTTTTCAGCCACTGCGCCTGTTCTTCCTCGAGCTTCGTGCGTTCTTTCGGCGAAAGCCTTTCGTAAAGACGCACGTAAGCGATAAAAAGTTGCGCGTCCGTCATGTCGGCGATGTGCCGGCTGAGGCTGTTCATTTCGCTTTGTGAATTCGCGTCCTTCAGATTTTCCAGCGCGTTGTCGATCGATGGCGAAAGCACCGGCAGCCAATCTTCCGGAATGATGCGCGATTTTGGCTCGGCGCTGGCCGATCGCGGGAGCGCGATCATCAGCGCAAGGCCCAAGACGGCGGAAAATCGCACGAGAACGCGAAGGTGGAGCACGATTCGTTTTAATCGAAGACGTTCAAAATGCGACGAGAATCCCGAGAAAATCCCTCGAAAAGTGAGATTACCGTAAAATTGTTGCAGATTTTTCTTGCCGACTAAACCGCGAACCGCCTAAAACTCCCGCTCGCAATAGAAACCTCATCCTTTTATGAAAAATCTTCGCATTCTCCTTCTCTTGCCAATGCTGGTCGTCGCCAGTGTCGGCTTCGCTCAGACTAACGGCACTCTGACCGGCACGACCACTACTTACAATTACAGCACCGCCCCTTGGGTGATAACCAGTGGTCCTGGCACTTACCCAGACGGTGGCGGCACAGCTACATTTAATCCCATCATCGGCGCGACCCCCGGCACGGCCGCCACGTTCTCGACTGTCACTATCGATGTGTCGCCCACCCTTTCGCAGATCGTCTATAATACACCCTTCTATTATAACCTTGCTGCAGGCACCGGCACCTCGATCGTTGCGGCGACCACCGGGCTGACAGTCAACGCCATGTCGTCGGCCCGGAATGTCTCCAACAGTCTCTCAATTCTCTCTGTCCCTGTTGGCTTCGCTATTACCTCACCCATTTCGGGTGGCGGAACCACTGGCCTAACCAAGACCGGCTCGGGTAATCTTTACTTAGGCGGCACGAACACTTACACCGGCGGCACACACTTCAACGGCGGCCTCGTCAACCTCGTCGGAGGCGACGCAGCGCTTGGGGCGACCGGGGCGGGCAACGGTCTTTCTTTCAACGGTGGCGCATTGCTCTTTACCGCGACGGGCGGCACGACCTCGGCGCGCGACATTTTTATCGATGCCGGCGGGGCGACGCTATATGCCAGCACGGCGACGACTCTTAGCGGGGTTATTAGCGGTGGCGGCTCATTGAGCAACTTCGGCTTCGGCGGCGTGGCGCTTACGCTCACAGGGGCGAACACCTATACCGGTGCGACGATTGCCCGCGGCAATAACGTTATCACCACGCTCAGCGGCGCGGGCAGCATCGCCGCAAGCAATTCCTATGATCTCATGGGCACGTTTAACCTGACCAACACGGGCACCAACGTAACCGACCGCCTGAGCGACACCGCCGCAATAACCCTAAGGGGCATTAACTTTATTTCCACCGGCAACGCGACTGCCAACTCCTCCGAGACGATCGGCGCCGTCACTGCCGCTGGCAGCTTTAACACCTTTCTAGTCACGCCCGGCACTACGGCGTCCAACAGCCTGACGATGGCAAGCCTCACCCGTCAGAATAACGCCACGTTCGACTTCCGCGGCACAGGTTTGGGTGGCACCCCGGGCAACACAGTCTCGAACATCTACGTCACGGCCCCGCCCGCCCTCGTTGGCGGCGGCGGCGGCGCGGGCAGCACTGGCATCTCTATTGTTCCGTACGCGATTGGCAATTCGACCAATGCGACTGCCTTCACCGCGGCGGGCCAAGTTAGCAGTTCCTTCGTGACGTATGACGTCAACGGCATCCGCCCGCTAGCTACAACCGAGTACGCCACGGCCTTCGGCGTCAATAACACCGATAACGTCCGTATCACCGCGGCGACCGCAGTTCCGGGGACCGGCGTGACGGCTAACGCGGTGCTGCTTGCTCCAGCTACCGCCGCAGCCTCCGCTCTCTCCGGGGGCCCGATCAATATCACGAGCGGCGCATTCCTTTATTCGCCGACGTCCAACGTTACCGGCACGGTCAGCGCAGCGCTGAATTTCGGCGCTGCTGAGGGCATCATCACAAACACAAGTTTGCTCACCATGAGCGGCGTCCTTTCGGGTTCGAATGGCCTGACGCTTACGTCTACCTACCCGCCTACCAATAACTATACTCCCACCCTAAATCTTACAGGAGCGAATACCTACACCGGTAACACTACCATCAACGCCGGCGTCGTTGGATTCTCCGGCACGATTACCAACGGTACTGCGGGTGCCTTTGGTACCAGTGGCACGATTATTTTGGATGGCGGCGTCAACCTCGCCAGCATTGCTCCGACAGCTAGCACCACTTTCAACCGCGACATCAGCTCAATCGGCAGCGGCCAGAACTACATTTCTCCGAGTACTAGCGGCTTTACCTCGACATTCAATGGCAACATCGGCCTGTCGAATAACTTAAGCATTGAAGGATTTACCAACGCTGCCGCGAGCGGTATTACGTTCAATGGCACGATTTCCGGCACGGGTAGTATTACCGACATCGGCTTTACCTACGGTGTCTTCAACGGCAATAACACCTATTCGGGTGGCACGGTGCTCAGTGGCACCTCCGCTAGCACATATTTTGCCGGCTCGGATACGGCCTTTGGCACCGGAACGATCACATTCAACAACTCCAGTACTGCAGGGAGCGCCATCGCGGGTGTGGGCACCACTGCCCGGACCTTGGCCAACGCCTTGCTGCTCAATGCGACGGGTGCCTTCTCCGGCACAGCTCCGTTAACCTTTACGGGAGACGTGGATCTAAACGGCACTCGTTCGCTCACTGTTAGCAACACCGCGCTCACCAGTTTCAATGGCACTGTTTCGAACGGCGCTTTGACCAAGACTAGCACGGGTGCACTGGCCCTCAATAGCCCAACCGGCAACACCTACACCGGCGGCACTGTCCTGGGTAACAATGTTGGCGCGCTCTACGTCAACAACAGTACCGGATCGGGCACCGGTTCTGGTGCGGTGTCGGTTGGCGCGACTAGCGCGACAACTTTCAGCACCCTAGCCGGTAACTTCACCCTGGCGGGGACCGCGAGCATCGCAGGGCGACTCTCTCCGGGTAACGGAACAGGCCTAACCTCCGCTACCGCCGGTATCGGCTCCATCGGGACGGAGAACTTCAATAGCGCGCTCACGCTTTCTTCCGCCACGACCAGCAGCATGTCCTTGGAACTCGCCGGTGCTACCAGCTTCGACAGAATCAATGTCGCGGGATTGTTCACCCTCAACGGCACGGTCAACATTACTACAATCGGTGGATTCGTGGCTTCACAGGGGATGAGCTTTGATCTTGTTGATTGGGGAACAATCAGCGTTGGTTCATTTACAGTTAACACTTCGGGTGCTGCTAGCGATCCGGGCACCACTTTCGACACGTCGAACTTCGCCACAAACGGCACGATTACGGTCGTGGCAGTGCCGGAACCCTCGACTTGGGCGATGATCGCTTCTGGCGCGGGCATGCTTGCGACCGTGTTGCGGTTCCGCCGTCGGCGTTCGAGCTAGGCTTTGGGCGGCGCAAGTTTTCGACTTACCATTCGAGATCGGTAACCGGAAACTTGCGCCTTCAATCCGCCGACTAACTCTGGCCCGTTAGGTAATCGTATCTGCTAATTCCAGGGTTCGTTCGCCTTGACCTAGCATCCGCACGCGCTTGTCCAGGTAAGGTAATCGGATAGTCAGCGTGAGCCCCTGGCCTTCAGTGCTTTCGATCGCCAGTTCGCCGCCATGTTCCCGGACGATTCGGCGGACGATCAGCAAGCCTAGTCCGCTGCCACTCGATTTCGTAGTGAAATAAGGTTCGAAGACCCGACCCAAGCTTTCCGCTGACATGCCGCCGCCGGTATCGGTGAAGCTCACCTTCACATGCGTCGCGTCCATGTCTGTCCGGATACGCAGAATGCCGCGCCGTTTCATCGCTTCGAAGCTGTTCTTGATTACATTGTAGAAGACTTGCTTCATCTGGTCTCGATCCAACTCGAGCGGCGGCAAATCGGATCGCAATTCCTGCTCGACCACGATGTCGCGATCATCGATCTCGGGCGCAAAGAAGCGCACGGCTTCCGCGACCATCGCGTTCACATTTTCGGGATGAAGCTGCGGTTTGGAAGGCCGGATAGCTTGCAAAAATTGCGTGACGATCGAGTCCAGGCGTGTGATTTCTGCCTGCGAGATTTCGATCGCTTCCTGC
Organism: uncultured Chthoniobacterales bacterium; assembly: GCA_964235895.1. GTDB lineage: Bacteria > Verrucomicrobiota > Verrucomicrobiia > Chthoniobacterales > UBA10450 > JACCTI01. The sequence continues at coordinate 13,862 of CAXSCV010000008.1, read as the reverse complement.
AATTCCTCTTTCACGCGTCCGCTTAACTTGTGCACTTTCCGCTCCATCAATCGCAGATGGATATGCAGGGAATTCAGCGGATTCCCGATCTCGTGCGCCACGCCCGCGGCGAGCAGGGTCAGCGCCTTAAAGCGTTCGGATTCGATTGTCTTTTCTGTTGAACGACGGGTCTCTGTGATATCGCGCAGAATCATGGCGTAACCGGCCGGAGCCGCGCTCGCATCTTCCTGTTCGTCCTCCGCTTTCGATGCCAGGAGTAGCGGCACGATGTAGAAATTGATGAACTTGTTTGCCGGATAAAAAATTTCCATGTCACGGGTGATCGCCGCTGTTGAATGCGCGAGCGATTCCCAATCCAAGCCGCGCACCCGCTCATCGAGGCGTTTGCCGATCGAGTTCTCGCCATTAAAACCAAACAGCTCGCAGGCCGCGTCGTTCACGTAGGTAATCCGGCCGCCGATATCCGTAACAATGATGCCTTCCTGGATCGAATTGAAAACGGTCTCGATCAGTCCTTTCTCTTGCGCGAGCCGAAGGAAATAATTCTGCACATCCTCCGGTCCGACACGGCCGAGCCGCTCGATTAGTTTGTCGAGAAAGCCGGATTTCATCGCGCGTATCCTGCGCGAAAGCGCGAAACTTGTCGTGGATTTTTAGTTCAGCGAACGCTACGCCATCCGTGAGCGAGAATTCCATCTCGCAGCGGCAAGTTCGCTCCGCCTAACGAGTCGTTAACGATGGCCGCCGGTATGCCCGCCGCTGTGCGTGCCGCCATGAAACGATCCGCTGCCGTGGTGGAATCCGCTGCCCCGAGAATTGGAGCCGCGGAAGTCGTGACCGAAATGGTGGTAGCCGTAGCCGCCCGAATAATGTCGGCCCGAGGAAAGAACGATCCCGCCGCCGAAATATCCCGGATCTTGAAAGGGCGAGCCGTTGTAACCGTAATATCCGTAGTACGGCGAGTAATCCGGATACGAAGCAGCTGCATAATAGCCACCGCTGGCCGGCGCCACCGCGCAGCCCGTTCCAGCAAAAGTCGCTGCAACTAAGAGCACAATGACCGCGCAAAGTTTGCCGATGGTCCGGCATCGATCGATTGATTTCGTATTCATGCGTTTACTCGATTGTGAATTCAGTCTGCTTCTCAAACTGCGCCTTATCCTCCGGCGAAAGACGGCTATAAAGAACGCGCGTGGTAAATCCGCCCATCAGTTTTCCTTCTTTCACGAACATCCAATCGGAAACGTTTTTCGGCTGCACCATCACGCTCTGGCCGAGGTGAATATTGCTCACACCAAGCGGCTTGTTGTTCACCCGCCCATGAAATTCCTTCCCGTTCCAAGTCACTTTATTGACCCAGATATGCTCGACCTTGTCTCCGTCGACGAACGCAGTTTTGATCTCGTAACCGCGCGTATCCGGTTTCTTCGCCTTGAGCGCCGCGCAGAAGAATCCCAACGTCTGATGCGCGTGATCGACTGCGCCGTCGATCGCTTTGTCCTTATCTTTCACGTCCATGTAACCCGGTTGCCCTGGGCTCTTCACCGCGCGGCCGGCGAGGTGCGTGGTTTCTTCGGGAGCAGCGCTGGCAAGCGAAACGCCGGTGAGCAATAATGCGAGAGCGATTTTCATATGCGTGTGTAAACAAAATACGCTCGTCGCCGCGTCGCCGGATTTATTTGGGAGCGCGCAAACTGCGCATCAGCGCCGTTTTCTTTTTATGAGCGAAGAAAATTTTTCGGATCCGACAAGACGTCTCGGGGAAAACGAAACCAACGAAACCCCGCGCGTCATCTCGCGCCGCAAGATGCTCGCCACCTCCGCCGCAGTCGCGGGTGCGACCATGCTTGGTCGCGCGCGTTCATCCGCGGCGGAGACAAGCACAAGCGATGTAGCGCCGCATATCAATTTCAGCTTGCAGGGAAAATCGGCCGTCGTCACTGGCGCGGCGCGCGGCATCGGTCGCGCCATTGCCGTCGCGCTGGCTGCGTCCGGCGCGGATGTCATGGGCATCGACATTTGCGCCAGCCCGGCGCCGAGTCTGGTTTATCCGCCGGCCTCGAAAGACGAGCTCGATGAAACCGGCAAGATGGTTGAAGCGCACAAACGCCGCTTCATCGGCGTCGTGGCCGACATCCGCGACATCGCCGCTCTGCGCAATGCGGCTGATCGCGCGCAGAAGGAGTTTGGCAAAATCGACATCGTGGTCGCAAATGCCGCCATTCAAATTTACGGGCCGCTCCGCGAGTTGAATGACCAGCAATGGCGCGACGTCATCGACGTCAATCTCAACGGAACCGCCAACACCATCCGCGCCGTCGTCAATCACATGATCCCGCGCAAGAGCGGCCGCATCATCCTCATCGCTTCCGGCCAGGGGCGGCATGGATTCAAAAACGGCTCGGCCTATTCCGCCTCGAAATGGGGCGTGATCGGTTTGATGAAATCGGCCGCGCTCGAACTCGGCGAACATCAGATCACGGTGAATTGCGTCGAGCCCGGTTTGGTCGACACCGCGATGACGCGCAATCCCGGGCGTTGGAATGAGGCGCTCAAGGAAGCCGGCAAATCGGCCGAAGGCGAGCATCCAAAAGAAGAAGATGTCATCGCCGCGCGCCTGCCCAGTTCCGTCATGAAAATTCCCTGGATGCAGCCGGATGAAGTCGCGCCCGCCGTCGTCTTTCTGGCGAGCGATGTGGCCAATCGTGTGAGCGGCGCGACCTACGATGCCAGCGCGGGCGACAGCGCGAAGTATACGTAACCGCGGTTGCTTCGAGCGCGCGCGCGGCTACGAGTATCCTCTCCAATCATGAGGAAAATATTCGCCACTGCCGCCGCCGGATTGATTGCCCTAACGAGTGCTCGGTCGCAGATCGACCAGAGCAAGGCTACCTTTGATCAGAGCGCGCAAGGCTACGTAAAACTGGTCCTGGCCCTCGGGCAGCACGACCCGGATTACGTCGACGCCTACTACGGCCCGCCCGAATGGAAAACCGCCGCGGCCGAGGAAAAGAAACCGCTTGAGGCCATTCGCGAAGAAGCGATGGACATTTTTTCCAACCTCGCGGCGTTGCGTTTGCCCGAGCTGGATATCGACCGTTTGCGTCTGACCTTTATGCTGCGCGAACTCGGCGCGCTCGAAGCCCGCGCGCGCATCGTCGAAGGGCAGAAAATGAAGTTCGACGAAGAATCGGCCGCGCTCTACGACGCCACCGCGCCGACTTTACCCGAAGAACATTTCCGAAAAATCCTCGCGCGCTTGGATTCAAAAATACCGGGCCACGGACCGCTCGCCGCGCGCTACGAACAATGGCGCAAAGCTTTCGTTATTCCGCCGGATAAACTCGATGCCGTTTTCCAACTCGCCATCAAAGCCTGCCGCGAGCGCACTCTCGCGCACATCAAATTACCGCCTAACGAGAGCTTCACCGTCGAGTACGTCACCGGCAAACCGTGGGGCGCCTACAATTGGTACCAGGGAAATTACCGCAGCGTCATTCAGGTCAACACCGACCTGCCCATTTACATCGATCGCGCCATCGACCTCGCTGCGCACGAAGGTTATCCCGGTCATCACGTCTACAACGCCCTCCTGGAAAAAAATCTCGTGCACGATCGCGGGTGGGTGGAATTCACCGTTTATCCGCTTTTCTCTCCCGAATCGCTCATCGCTGAAGGGACCGCGAACTTCGGCAAAGAGGTCGTCTTCAACAAAGGCGAGCGCACAAAATTTGAGCGCGAAGTGCTCTTCCCCGCGGCCGGAATCAAGCCCATGCGCGTTGAGGAATATGACGCCGTGCAAAGCCTCGTCACACAGTTGAAATACGCCGGCAACGAAGCCGCCCGCCGTCTGATTAATGGCGAGACCGATGAAAAAGGCACGGCCGCCTGGCTTCAGAAATACGCGTTGCTCGATGAAAAACAGGCCGAACAGCGGGTCAAATTCATCGAGCGCTATCGCAGTTATGTCATCAATTATAATCTCGGAGAAGATCTGGTGCGCGACTACATCGAGAAACGCGGCGGCACTTCCGATCACCCCGAGAAACGCTGGGCTGAATTCGAGAAACTGCTCTCGGAACCGCATATTCCGAGCCAGCTAAAGTAGCGCCGAAAAGATTACTCGTTAGGCAAATGGGACATCCTTATTGAGATTCATTGATTCGGATATTCATCCGAGCCCTGCACCCAGAGGAACGACTGGATATCGATCATATCGCGCGGATGCAGATCGCGCGTATCGCGCCGCACGACCTTCGCAAAATCGAGCAATTGCTCATAGATCGGCCACGCCGGTTTGGATTGATAAGCGAACTCGAAGCCATAAGCGCGCGCCGCGATGCGCGTGACGTTCGGCTTTAGAAAAATGTGCCGATCTGGTTGCGCGATGAATCCCCAGACGGTTACCAGTGGCCAGGTTAAGACGCGTGTTTGCCGGCGCGGCAATGCGGCAACCGTTTCGCACCAAGCCGTAAATTTTTCTTCGTCACTTCCCGAGCCGTGCAGGAACTCGAAGAGACCGGTGACAAAACTCCGCGCGCCCGCAGAAGATTTCACAGCATCGCGCAAGGCCATTTTCTCGAAGGAGAAGAGCAAGTTGGTCCGCGATTCGATGCGGACCGCGTGCGCGGCGATTTCGGTAAACTTTTTGCGGGCGAGCAACGCCTCGAACTGCGCGCGGTCGAGCACTTCGTTCCATTGATCGTGCGCCCGCCATTTGTAGCCGCGTTCCCAATCGTCATAGGTTGCGTCGCGAAATCCCTCCGGGAAATAATGCAGAAATTTTCGGCGGCAGCGCGCGGCGCCGGACTTCAGCGCGGATGTCGTTTTCATCACGCAACAGAATCGCGCGGGAGGCGCTCGCGGTTTGGCGCAGCCTAACGAATCAACGCAAACCGGGCGGCGGGAACCATTGATAGAGCATCAAATAAACGATCACGCCGGTCACCGAAACGTAGAGCCAGATCGGCATCGTCCAGCGCCCGATGCGCCGATGTTTATCCCAGCGGCGCCGAAACGTCGGAACAAGCGTGAGAATGACCAGCGGCAAAATGGTGAATGCGAGGAGGACGTGCGTGATGAGTAACGGAAAATAAATCCAGGCCGTGATGCCGGTATAACCGGAGGATTTTTCGCCGACGTGCGCATGATAAATGAGATAGCCGGTCAGAAAACAGGTCGAGGAAACGATGGCGGTGATCATGCAAGCGACGTGTCGTTTCCAATGGCCGCGGCGAATTCGATACCAACCCGCCGCGATGAAAACGGTGCTGATTCCGTTGAGCCAGGCGTTCATGGCCGGAAGATCGGAGATGGTCATGCGCCGGAAGATTAGCGCAAGAATTGCGCGCGCGCTCGTGCGCGCGACCGCAGCTTGAAATGACCGCCGCCACGTAGGACTGAACTTCGTGCCGCCGATTCTTCTTCATCCGCCGACGCCGGGGAAGGTCTCGCGCTCGTTTTATCGGCGCTGGACCTGGCGCCGACAAGTGGCGGCCAGCGGTTTGCGTTTGACCGTGCTCGCGACGCTCGCCTTGCTCGCCTGGGGCGGCTGGTATCTCGCGAACAAAGGCTTCGGCCGGCAGTGGCGCACCAAGGTTGTCGAGGAACTTCGGAAGCGCGGCATCGATGCTTCCGTGCGGCGCTTAACGCTCGATCCGTTTCGCGGATTGGTCGCGCAGGACGTGCGCATCTTCGATTTCAAGAGCGGCGAGAAACCGCTGGCGGTGATCAGCGAAGTCGCGCTCGATATCAATTACGCGGCGCTGTTGCATCGACAGCCCTTTCTCAATGCGGTCGACGTGCGCGATGCCGATCTCACTTTCCCCGCCGCCGATCGAAACGCGCCGAAAGCGCAGCTCAAACAATTTCGTGCGCACGTTTATTTTCCGCCGGAACAAATCGTCATCAGCCAAGCCGACGGGATCTTTTGCGGGATCCGAATTTCCGCCACCGGACAGTTGCTCAAGCGCGCGGATTACCAGCCGTCGCGCGTCGTTTCCAATGAGGAATGGCAGCAGCGTCTGCAACTCTTGCAGCGCGTCGCGACCGAACTTGGCCGCTTTAATTTTGCCGGCGGCCCGCCCTCATTGCAGGTGAAATTTACTGGCGACGTCGCCCGGATGGAGGACGCGCGCGTCGAAGCCGCGCTCACCGGCGAGCGTGTGCAACGCGGCGCTTACGAGATGAAAGCGCTCTCCGCCACCGCTGAATGGTCGGAGCGAAAACTGAATCTCACGCAACTGGAATGGACCGACGGCGCGGGCGTTTTTTCCAGTCGTGCCAGCTTTAACGCGGTCACGAAAACGGCGGAGTTCCAGGCGCGCAGTTCGATCAACGCGAAACAATTTCTGGAAGCATTCGATTTCGGAAAAATTCTGGGCGACGCGAATTTTTCTTCCCCGCCGAAAATGGAATTTTCCGGCTCGGGAGATTTTTCTCAATCAGTGCCGTCGCTGCGCGTGATCGGTCACGTCGCGGTCGAAAACTTTAATTACAAAACTGTTCCCTTGCTCAATCTCTCCGCCGATTTTTCCTGGGACGGCCAGCGCACCATGCTGCGCGACGTGCGCTTGCGCCACGAGTCGGGCGAATTGGAAGCCGATCTTCTCGATGCGCCTAACGACTTTCGGATTAATCTCGAAAGCTCGCTTAATCCCAGTGCGTTTCGCGCGCTCGTCCCGCCGGATTTGCAGCAATTTCTCAGTGAATGGGAATGGACGCGTTCTCCGGCGATCAAGCTCAGCTTACGCGGCGTCTCGCGAGATCCGCCGAGTTGGAAAGGCGACGGCTCCGTCGCGTTGCAACGAACGCGCTTCCGCGGCCAATGGATGAACAGCGCGAATGCGCGAATTCATTTTGCCGATGGCGCGGTCACCTTTAGCGATCTGCGCATCGTGCGCGACGAAGGCGTGGGCACTGGCGCGTTCACTTACGATCCAGTCCACCACGAAGTTCACGTGGACAATGTTCGAACAACACTGCGCCCGGCGGACGCGATTTATTGGATTGAACCGAAGCTTTTCAAAGTCGTCGCACCTTACAAATTTCACGCGCCTCCGACTTTGATCGCGAACGGTTTGGTGCAATATCGCGGCGGCAAAGCCACGCGCCTAACCATCGGCATCGAAGCGCCGAGCGGGCTCGATTATGCTTTTCTCGGCAAGACGCTTTCCTTCGAGCGAGCGCACGGAAGCTTGCTCATCACCGACGATCGCGTGCAGTTGAGTGGGATCGAAGGCACGCTCTTCGGCGGCGTCGCACGCGGAAGCGCGGACATTTCGGTGGCGAAAAATGACTCGCGCTACAGCGCTTCCATCGTGCTCGACGGCGTCGATTTTCCGCGCCTGACCGATCTCTATTTCAAATTTAAAACCGCGCACGGCCAACTCGCGGGCAATTATGATTTCCAAGGCGTGGGCGACGATGCGCGCACCATGCATGGCGCCGGCCGGATCAAAGTTGCGAACGGTGATGTCTTTGCCATTCCTGTTTTCGGTCCGCTCTCGGCCCTGATCGCCGCGATTATTCCTGGCGCAGGCTACAGCGTGGCGAAGCAAGCAGCGGCGAGTTTCACGGTCAAAGACGGCGTTATCCGCACTGACGATTTCAAAGTTTCCGGCAAACTTTTCGGGATGCTCGGCCACGGCGACATTCATTTTCTCGAGAACAAACTCGATTTCGATATTCGCATCGGCGCGGGTGGTCCGGCCGTTTTATTGACGCCGGTCTACAAGCTTTTCGAATACAAAGGCGAAGGCACTCTTTCGAAACCGAACTGGCACGCGAAGAACTTTTAGGAGCTCGGAATGCCGACGAAACGCGGAAGGGAAAGCGCGCGGAAGCGCATGCGTGCGACAGTTCGCTCCGAGTTGCTCGGGGCGCATATGTCGATCGGCGGCGGTGTGCATCGCGCGATCGAGCGTTCCTGTTCCATCGAAGCGAACGCGATGCAGATTTTTGTGAAGAACAACATGCAATGGTTCGCGCGGCCGCTGGAGAAAACGGAGATCGCTGCCTTCCTGCGTCATGCTCAACGCGAGCAAATCAGCGCTGCTTTTGCGCACGCGAATTATTTGATCAACCTCGCGGCGACTAATCCGCAATTTCATGCGAACTCGTTGCGCGCGCTCGCGGAAGAACTCGTTAGGGCGGATCAGCTTGAGTTGCCGTTTTTGGTTTTACATCCGGGCGCGCATCTCGGAGCGGGCGAAGCAGCGGGACTCGAGCGCATCGTGCAATCGATCGATGCGGTGTATCAGGTTTTGCCGAAAACGAAAACGAAAATCGCGCTAGAGACCACGGCGGGACAGGGCTCGTGTTTGGGCGACAAGTTCGAGCAAATCGCGCACATCATCGAGAACGTGCGCGAGCCGGAACGACTCTGTGTTTGCCTCGATACCGCGCATGTTTTCGCCGCTGGTTACGACCTCGAAACGGAGGTGGGAACGAAGAAAACATTCGCGGAATTCGATCGTGTGATCGGCCTCGAACGACTGGCGGCGTTGCATCTGAATGATTCGAAAACGGCGCGTGGTTCCCGCGTTGATCGGCATGAGCACATCGGCCAAGGGAAGATTGGGTTGCCGGCGTTTCGCGTCATCATGCGCGATAAACGGTTCCGCAAAATTCCAAAAGTGCTCGAGACACCGAAGGGGAAAGAACTGCGCGAGGACGGTGAGAATATGAAAACGCTGCGGGAATTAGCCGACAATTAGCGCGGCAAAATTCCTGAGCGCGCGCTAAATTTTTGTGTTGTCATCCTGAGCCACGCAGACGGCGACGAGCAAAACAGCGAGGGGCGAGCGCTCGCCGCTTGCGACTGACTCGCTTATTTAATCAGCCGAATGGTCAGCGGATAACGATAGAGTCTGCCTTCACTTGCGCGCACCGAAGCCACGATGACCAGTACGACATTGAGCAGGTGCAGCAACGCGAGCAACGGCAGCAGAAAAATGCCGATGAGCACGAAGCAAAGCGCGACAATCGCGGCCGCGTAGAGGAAGAGCGAAAGCTGGAAGTTGAGCGATTCTTTGCCGTGCTCATCGACTTCCGGAAACTGCTCGCGTTTCAGTAACCAAATCAAGAGCGGGCCCAGGATGTGCCCGACCGCCGGCACGAAAAATCCGGCGAGCGCGCTGGCGTGACAAAACACCGACCAGTTCCGTGAGGCGGCCGACGACGGAATAGTTTCCATCTCAATCACCTTTCACGCGCTCGATGTGCGCGCCGAGTGCGCCGAGTTTTTCATCGAGATGTTCGTAGCCGCGATCGATGTGATAGACGCGGCTGATTTCGGTCACGCCTTCCGCTTTCAATCCGGCCAGCACGAGCGCGGCCGACGCGCGCAGATCGCTCGCCATAACCGGCGCGCCTAACAACTTCTCCACGCCCTGAATGACCGCGGTCGGACCTTCGATCTGCACATGCGCGCCCATCCGCTTCAGTTCCGCGAGGTGCATGTAGCGTTGCGGGAAAATATTTTCCGTGACCACGCTGATGCCGCTGGTCGTAGAAAGAAGCGCGCACATTTGCGCCTGCATGTCGGTCGGAAAACCGGGATACGGTTGCGTGGAAATCTCGAGCGGTTTCGATGCGCCGTTTGGTGAAACAGTAATCGAGCGCTCCGTCGCGGAGATTTTGTAGCCGGCATCAGTCAGCGCGTCGGTCACAGATTTCACATGCCGCGGCTCGACGCGGGTGATGGTCACTTCCTTTCCGCAAACGGCGCCGGCGACGAGAAATGTCCCCGCTTCGATGCGGTCGGGAATGACTTCGTGTTCCGCGCCATGCAGTTCCTTCACGCCTTCGATGATCAAACGCGACGTGCCCGCGCCTTCGATCTTCGCGCCCATCTTATTCAGGAAATCCGCGAGATCGCACACTTCCGGTTCGGACGCAGCGCCCTCGATCACGGTCGTTCCTTCCGCGAGAACGGCGGCCATCATGACGTTGTCGGTGCCGAGAACGGTCGGGCCGAATTTGCCGCGCAAGTTGATCACCGTTCCGCGCAATTTCGGCGCGAAAACTTTGACGTTGCCGTTCTCCACCCGAATGGCCGCTCCGAGCGCTTCGAATCCTTTGAGATGCAAATCAATCGGCCGATCGCCAATGATGCAGCCGCCCGGCAACGAAACGGTCGCTTCGCCGCAGCGCCCGAGCAGCGGACCGATTACACAAACGGACGCGCGCATTTTGCGCACGACATCATACGGCGCGACCGATTCAATTTTCTCCGCGGTCACGGAAACAGTGCCGCTGGCCCGTTCCACATCCGCGCCGAGATGGGTCAGGATTTGCAGCATGTAATTCGTGTCGCTCAAATCCGGCACGTGACGCAAAACACAGGGCTCGCGCGTGAGCAGAGTGGCGGCCAGCATCGGCAACGCGGAATTTTTCGAGCCGCTGATTTTGATGGAACCGGAGAGCGGATGGCCGCCGTGAACGAGAATTTTATCCATGCCGCGCGAGGAGGAATCGTGTCACACCGGCGAAGTCATGTCGCGCGGAAATGTCGTGGTAATTTTGCGCGGCCAGCAATGCGCAGAGCGCGTCGGCCTGGCCGATTCCAACCTCGAGCGCGAGCAATCCGCCCGCACGCAAATGCTGCGGCGCGGCGGCAATCAAGTTGCGAATAATTTCATCGCCGCGCTCTCCGCCGAAGACCGCGCTCTCCGGATCGCGCAGAACTTCGCGCGATAAACTTTCGCGCTCCGTCGCCGGCACGTAGGGAAGATTTGCCACGATGAGATCGAACTCGCCGACGACTTGCGCGAGCAAATCGCTTCGGTAAAAGCGGACGCGCTCGACCAGGTCAAGCGCCAGCGCGTTTTCGCCCGCGAGCGACAGTGCATCTTCGCTCAGATCGATCGCGTGCACTTCTGCCTCGGGGAATTTGGTCGCGAGACTGAGCGCGATCACGCCGCTGCCAGTACCAACGTCGAGAATCTTTGCGGCGGGATTTTCAATTTCAGATTTCGCCAGTAGCTCGACCAGCTCTTCCGTTTCCGGACGTGGAATCAAGGCGCGTTTGTCGCAGAGGAAAACGTGTCCGCAGAACTCAACCGTGCCTAACAAGTGCTGCAGTGGTTCGCCCTGGCCGCGCCGTTTCACCAAGTCGCGCAAGGGCGCCAACTCTTCTTCGGTAAGCACGCGCTCAAATTCAACGTAGAGGTCGATCCGTTTTTTGCCTAACGAGTGAGCGAGCAGGTGCTCGGCATTCAAGCGCGGGCTCTCGATTCCGCGCTTCTCGAAATACGCGGTGGTCGATTTAAGGATTTCAAGAAGCGTCATCGATCGAGAAGCGGTCGTCGTATGATGACGACGCGCGCGTGCAGAGGAAGCGAGGCGCGAAGAGCGAATTATGCGGTCAGCGCGGATTCCGTGAGCCGCTCCTGCAGATCGGCCGACTGTAAGGCAGTGATCATTTCGCTGAGATCGCCTTCGATAACGCGATCGAGATTGTAGAGCGTTAGACCGATGCGGTGATCGGTGATGCGATTCTGCGGAAAGTTGTAGGTGCGAATTTTTTCTTCGCGACCGCCGGAACCGATCTGCGTTTTGCGGTGCGCGGAATATTTCGCTTCTTCTTCGCGCTGTTTGTCCTCGAGCAGACGCGCGCGCATGATGCTGAGCGCTTTTTCTTTGTTCTTTTGCTGGCTCCGCCCGTCCTGGCAACGCACGATGCGCCCGGTCGGAATGTGCATGACTTGCACGGCGGAGTCGGTCGTGTTGACGCCCTGACCGCCGGGCCCGCCCGCGCGACAAACTTCAATGCGCAGGTCTTCCGGTTTCAAATCGATATCGATGTCCTCCGCTTCCGGCAGCACGGCCACGGTCGCGGTCGAAGTATGAATGCGGCCCTGCGCTTCGGTCGCCGGCACGCGCTGCACGCGATGGACGCCGCTCTCGAATTTCAGTTTTCGAAAAACATTTTCCCCCGAGACCTTGAAGATCGCTTCGCGCAATCCGCCGAGTTCCGAAGGACTCGATTCGAGACCTTCTGTCTTCAAACCCGCGGCTTCGGCATAGCGATTATACATGCGATATAAATCGGCCGCGAAAATGGCCGCTTCGCTTCCGCCGGTGCCGGCGCGAATCTCGATGATCGCGTCCCGGTTTTCGTTCTCATCCGGCGGCAGGAGCGCGATCTGAAAATCACGCTCCAAATCGGCCACGCGCTTCTCCAGTTCGGGAATTTCTTCCTGAGCCATTTGCGCAAGGTCTGGATCGTTCGAGCTGGCTAATACGCGATTGTCTTCGAGTTGATGGCGCGCGGTTTCGAGATCGGTCGCGAGCGCAAGCATCTGTTTCACATTCGAATGCTCACGCATCGTTTCGCTCGCTCGTTTGCGATTTTCAAAAAGCGCGGGATCAGCGATTTCGCGCTCCAATTCCTGGAAGCGCGCACGCTTGCGCTCGATCAAACTATTGAAGTCCATAAACAAAAACGGCGACCCCGAATGCGTTCGAGGTCACCGTTTGAAAAAGGCCGGGTCAGCTAAGCTGTCTGCGCGCGCGTTGCTTTTGTGCTGCGGTAGCGGCGAGTGAATTTCTCCACGCGACCCGCGGTATCGACGAACTTTTGTTCGCCGGTGAAAAATGGATGGCAAGCGGCGCAAATGCCGATTTTGATGTCCGACCGGGTCGAGCGGGTGTGGTAAACCGCACCGCACGCGCAGGAGATTTCGGTCTCGTTGTATTGAGGATGAATGTCCGCTTTCATGATGGGAAACGAGCGACGAACTTAGCGCGCCTCGGCCGAAGCGCAAGCACCGCGCCGGCCTTAGGCGAGCGCCGGGATCGCTTCGGGCGCAGCGGAAAGATCCGCGCGCTGGTCGTCGATGTGCAATCCGAGATCGCGCAGCAAAGCGACATCGGAATCGGCCGCGGGGTTTTCCGCGGTGAGTAATTTTTCTCCGTAAAAAATCGAATTCGCGCCCGCGAAAAAACAAAGCGCCTGGCCTTCGCGGGTAAGCCGGGTGCGGCCAGCCGCGAGACGGACGCGCGCTTTTGGAATAGCCAGGCGTGCGACGGCGATTAGCCTAACGAGTTCAAAAATATCGACCGCAGGTTGCTGGCCGAGCGGCGTGCCCGGCATGGCCATGAGGCAGTTGATCGGCACGCTTTCCGGTTGCGGATCGAAGTTGCTCAGGACCTCGAGCATGCGCAGGCGATCGTCTTCCGTTTCGCCCATGCCGATGATGCCGCCGCTGCAAACCGACATGCCGCTTTCCTGGACCGCGGCGATTGTGTTCAAGCGATCGCGGAAAGTGTGTGTGGTGACGATCTCCGGATAAAATTCCGGCGAAGTATCGATGTTGTGATTGTATGCGGTCACGCCCGCGGCGCGGAGTTTGTGCGCTTCCGCCGGACCGATTTGTCCCAGCGTCACGCAGACTTCCATGCCGAGCTGCCCGACTTCGCGCACGGTCTCGAGCACTTGCTCGAACTTCTCCGTGCCGTCGCGCACGCCGCGCCAGGCCGCGCCCATGCAAAAGCGCGTCGCGCCTTGCGCGCGAGCCCGTTTTGCGGCGGTGAGAATTTCACTAATCGGCAAGAGATCCTCGCGCTCCACGCCGGTCGAGTAATGCGCACTCTGCGCGCAGTAACTGCAATCCTCGCTGCAGCCGCCGGTCTTGATGCTGAGCAAACTGCAACGCTGCACCTGTTCGCCGCGCCAATGCTGCAAATGGAGCGCGCGGCTCTGCGAAATGAGATCGAAAAGCGGCTGACGATATAGCGAGCGCAGCTTCTCGAATTTCATCTTCGCGCGAGGTTAAGAAAAGCGCAGGCGATGAACAGAAATTAGTTCGTCCACTTCCCGCCCGGCGTAGCGATGACCGGCAATTCGTCGGTCATGA
>CAXSCV010000007.1:12378-68295 GCA_964235895.1 uncultured Chthoniobacterales bacterium | reverse complement strand
GGGGAGAGTTGAACTCCCGACCAAGGGCTTATGAGTCCCCTGCTCTACCACTGAGCTACCCTGGCGGGCGGCGTCAAAATTCAACGGCCACAGCCGATGTGTCAACGCTGCGCCGCCGTGGCCGTCGGTGTGGCGGTGGGAGCGCCGAGGTAGGCCGCGAGCGCTTGCTCGTCTCCGCGTAGCGCGGCCATGAAGCAAACGCCGGCGCGCGATTGCACGACGCCGCTCCAGCCTTCCTGCGTGAGATAGCGCCAGCCGGAAAATTCGCGCGGCCGGCCGTCCTTCAGATTTCTTTCGGCGGGAAAAAGAAAAAACTGCAGACGCTGCGTCGGCACGCTGATCTGCGCGACGCGGTGCCCTTCGTCATCATCGAAAACTCGACAAGCGGACGCGTGAAGATCGGCGAACTCCGGCGGCACGTCGTAATGTTCGAGCCGATATTTCATGAAGAAAAAATCGCCTAACGAGCCCGCGTCCGCATCGACCGGATCGAGCATTCCTGCGCGCGTCGCTGCGGCAATGGTCAACATTTTACGGGCGGTGCCGGAGCCGGGAAATTCCTTCATTCGCTCCATCACGATGAAGACGATCACGCCCGCGATCACAGCCATGGCCAGCGCGACCGAGATGACCGCGGGATTGAGAATGGTTTTTCGCCAGCTTCGTTTTTTTTGCGGGATGAGTTTTTCGTTGCGAAACCATTCCGCGATTTCGGTGGAGACCGGTGCGTTTCGCACGAGATCGGCCAGCGATTTATCGAAGGCCTGTTGTTGAGCGAACATGGCGGACGAGGCGCGTCCTCGGCGCGCGCGCAAGACGGCAACGCGCATGCGGCGGTCGGTGCCTGATCTTTCGCTGATCGGCGCGAAATGGAGGAGCGCCTTTTCCCGGCGCGACATTCCGAAAATGCTCATGCCTCCAAATGCGGCGTGGTCGCATCGAGCCACGCCTGAAATTGTCGCCGGCCGCTGCCGATCGCTTCCGCCGCTTCGCCCGCTTTCAGCTCGAGTAACTCCAGCAATTCGTGCGGGCTAAATTCATCCAAATAATAAGCAGCCAGCGCGCTCCGTTGCGGATCGGGCGCGGCGGAAATCCAAATGGCCAGTTGCTCCGGATGCAGTTGCGCGATTTGCGCGGGCGCGTTGGGCGAGACCTCATGTTCCTCCAGCATGCCGTGCTCAGCTTGCAGGCCTTCTTCGCTCGCGCTCAAACAACGCCAGCGCGCATCGCGAAAAAACCAAAGGCGATCCGCCGGCGGTTCGCCGCGCGCGGAATGCTCCGCGGCTTCGCGCAGAGTCGCCTGAAAAGCTTCCTGCGCTTTCATCGCATCACCCGTCATCAGAAAACAGAAACGGTAAAGTTGCGGAAGATTTTGGTTCGTTTCGAGCACGCCGATTTTTTGGGAAGCGAATCTTACGCGCGGCGCGAGATGAGACAAGAAACGGATGCCGCGCGCGCGGCTCCGACATTCTAGCGCAAGGTCTGCAAACGCCGCGCAACTTCGATCGCGTTCTCGCGGCTATTGAAAGCGGAGATGCGAAAATATCCTTCGCCACACGAACCGAAACCGCTTCCGGGGGTGATGACGACATGAAGTTCCATGAGCATGCGATCGAACATTTCCCAACTCGTTAGGCCGCTCGGAGTTTCCACCCAGATGTAGGGCGCGTTATCACCGCCGAAAACCTGGAGGCCCGCGCCGGTGGCGGCGTCGCGCAAAATGCGCGCGTTGCCCATGTAGTGATCGACGAGCGCGCGGACCTGCGCTTTGCCTTCGTCGCTGTAAAGCGCTTCGGCGCCGCGCTGCACCGGATAGCTGACGCTGTTCGCTTTCGTGCTCCAGCGTCGATGCCAAAGCGGATGAAGCGGAAGCGAGCGGCCGTCGCGAGTCTGCGCGCGAACGGCTTTCGGCATGACCGTAAAACCGCAACGCACGCCGGTGAATCCGCCGGTTTTCGAGAAACTGCGGAACTCGATCGCGCATTCGTGCGCGCCCGGAATTTCGAAGATGGAGTGGGGGATCTCGGGAGCGCCGATATAGGCTTCGTAGGCCGCGTCATAGAGGAGGAGCGACTGATGTTCGCGCGCGTAATCGACCCATTGCGCGAGTTGGTCGCGCGAAGCGACGGCACCAGTCGGATTGTTCGGGAAGCAAAGATAAACGAGATCGGCGTGTTCGTTAGGCGGCGCCGGCACGAAATTATTTTCCGCCGTGCAGCGCAAATAAATCAGCCCTTCATAACCGCCGTTTGCCAAAGCCGCGCCGGTGTGGCCGGCCATGACGTTGGTGTCGACGTAAACCGGATAAACCGGATCGGTGATCGCGATTTTGTTTTGGTCGCCGAGGATATCGAGGATGTAACCGCAATCGGGCTTCGAGCCGTCGGAGAGGAAAATTTCATCCGGCGAAATCTCGACGCCACGCGCGCGGTAATCATTTGCCGCGATTTTTTCGCGGAGGAATTCGTAGCCCTGTTCGTGGCCGTAACCGCGAAAGGTTTCGCGATGGCCCAGTTCGTCGACGGCGCGATGCATCGCTTCGCGCGCGGCCGCGGGCAACGGTTCCGTCACGTCGCCGACGCCGCAGCGAATGACTTCGCGCGCGGCTTCCGGATTTTTCTCGCAGAACTCTTTTACCCGTCGCGCGATCTCGGGAAAGAGGTAACCGGCCTGGAGTTTGAGGTAGTTTTCGTTGAGATAAGCCATTGGTTAGGCGGAAGGAGGTTGTTCGATTACGGCTTGCAAATTCTCCGGCAGGTTTGGCCAAAGTCGGGGATGCGATTCGATCAAGCGCGCAATATCGGCGAGGTCCTTTATCTTCTTGCTCTGACGGCGCGCCGGCTCGCTCCACGCTTTGATTTTCCCGCGGAGCGTGTCTTCCAAGGAGGCGACGCGCAGGAGAATACCGTGCACATCCGCGGCCACCGCTCGCGTGGGAAAACCGCGATAAAAATCTTCTGTGCTTAGTTGCATGCTCAATTTTGAATCGCCTTGGAAATTGACCGACCATTCGAACCGCTCCGCACGTAGCCCCGATCGTTCGAGAGCGGTAATCGCCCGCTCGATCTCGGACGTGGCCACGACGAAATCAATGTCTTGCGTAACCATCGGCTCGCGCGCCCAATGATTGACTGCCACTCCGCCGATGGCGCACCAGTCGATGTCCGCCGTTTCCAAGGCGTCGATCAGACGCATGGCGTCGTTGGCGCCGCCAGCGGTTTGCCAATCGAAAAACTGTTTCGCGGTCACGCTCTGTTTTTACAGAGCAATTTGCGAAATGCTACTTCTCGTACCGCTTTGCGACTTCGGGCCAGTTGACCACGTTCCACCAAGCTTTGATGTAATCGGGCCGGCGGTTTTGGTAACTCAAGTAGTAGGCGTGTTCCCACACGTCGATGCCGAGGATGGGCGTGTTGCCGTCCATGAGCGGGCTGTCCTGATTCGGCGTCGAAACCACTTCGAGTTTGCCGCTTTTGTTTTTGATCAACCAAGCCCAGCCGCTGCCGAAACGTTTCGCGCCAGCGTCCGCGATTTTTTCCTTGAAGCTATCGAAGCTGCCAAAGGTCGACTTAATGTCCTCGGCCAATTTGCCGCTCGGTTCGCCGCCGGCGTTCGGTCCCATGATTTGCCAGAAAAAGGAATGGTTCGCGTGTCCGCCGCCGTTATTGCGCACGACGGCGCGGATGTCTTCGGGGACAGCGTCGGGATTGCCGATCAAATCTTCGATCGATTTGTTTTCGAGATCGGCCTTTCCCTTGATCGCGTTGTTGAGGTTGGTGATGTACGCCTGGTGATGTTTGTCGTGATGGATTTCCATCGTCTTGGCGTCGATGTGTGGTTCGAGCGCGTCGTTCGCGTAAGGGAGTTTTGGAAGTTCGTAAGCCATAGGAATTACAGTTCGGCGCGAATGGAAGGCCGTCAACTTTGTTACCGATGCGCGTGAATTTTCATCGCCCGCGCGGGGCGACCGCTACATCTGGAAGAAGCTCGGCTGATGGCCGAGACCGCTGCGATAATTCGCGTAAGTGGCGAGGGCGAGCAGCGGGAAATTTTGTCGGTACATGTCGTACTTGAGATAGAAAACACGCGGAAAACCGGTGCCGGTAATTTGCGGTTCGTCCCAAGCGCCGTCGGGTCTTTGCGTCGACAAAAGATAACGAAGACCGCGTTGCACGCTGTGCCGGTCGAGATCGCCGCACGCGCAGATTCCCATGAGTGCCCAAGCGGTTTGCGAAGCGGTGCTTTCGCCTTTGCCCTTGAGTGAAGGATTCTCGTAGGAGGCGCAGGATTCGCCCCAGCCGCCGTCTTCGTTCTGACAACTTTCCAGCCAATCGCGCCCGCGCAAAATCCATGATTGCCTCATGTCTTCATCGATCGCGCGCAAGCCGCGAAGGACCTGCCAGGTGCCGTAAATATAATTCACGCCCCAGCGGCCGTACCACGAACCGTCGTCATCCTGCGTGTCGATCAAGTATTGCACCGCGTGACGAACCCAACGCGCTTTGGTATCGCAGCCGATGTAACCAAAAAGCTCCAGCGTGCGCGCGGTCAGATCGCTGCAAGTGGGATCGAGGATCGCGTTGTGATCAGCAAACGGCATGTCTTCCAGCCAGTGTTGCGTGATCTCTTTGTCGAAAGCGGCCCAGCCACCGTCGCGACATTGGAAGCTCAATTGCCAGGCGAGCGCGCGATCGAACAACGCCTTCAACGCCTCGCTATTTTTTGGCCTAACGAGTCGTAATCCCATCAAGACCATCGCGGTGTCGTCCGTGTCCGGATAGTAAACGTTATTGTATTCGAAAGCCCAGCCACTCGCTTCCGGGTGCGGATTGTTCACCGTCCAATCGCCGCGCACGCGCACTTCCTTATCGACCAACCACGCGGCCGCTTTGCGCAATTTCGGATCTTCTGGCGAGACGCCGGATTCTGCGAGCGCGATGAGATTGATCGCGGTGTCCCAGACGGGCGAGAGACAGGGTTGAATGCGAAAATCTTCCGGGTCTTCGACGAAGAGACCGCGGAAATCCGCCGCGGCTTTTGCATAGGCCGGATGCGATGTGGAATAACCGAGGGCGCGGAGAGCGATCAGCGCATTCAACATTGCCGGAAAAACCGTCGCGAGACCGTCGCTCCCTTCGCCCATTCGTTCGAGCATCCAACGCTCCGCTTCTTCGAGCGCGCGTTTGCGCATCGGCCGCCAGCCGAGTTTCGAAATCAATTTCAAGACGTGATCGCCGCGCAGGAAAAAATTTCGCCAAGCGAAGAACCGTGGGTCGCGCGCGAGGGTGAAATCCTTGTGCTCGGTGCCAAGCGGATAGAGCTCGTGCAAATGCTTCATGCCAGGCAATTCGCGGGTCGGTTTGAAGTGGTTAATGATCGCGAGCGGCACGAGCATGGCGCGGCTCCACGAGGACATTTTGTAAATGGTGAAGGGCGACCACGTCGGCAGGAGAATCATTTCCACCGGAATCGACGGCAAATATTGCCAGGGAAATTGTCCGAGAAGCGCGAGGTAAAGTTTGCTGAAAGTATTCATCCGCGGAATGCCGCCGAGCCGCAGAATGTTGGCGCGCGCTTCCTGCATGAAGCGCAAATCGGCCGAGTAACCGGCGAGCTTGAGCGCGAAGTAGGCTTTGACCGATGCGTTCACTTCGCTCGGGCCGCCGTAGTGAATGTTCCAACCGCCATCGGGCAGTTGGCGTTTTAAAATGTGGCGAACGCAACGCTGCTGCAACGCATCGTCCACTTCGCCCTGCCAATGCATGAAGAGGACGTAATCGGAGCAGAGCGTGCTATCGACCAACAGCTCGCCGCACCAGTGGCCATCGGGATGTTGTTGGCGAAATAAATTTTCCTGCGCGCGAGCAATCGCATCCGACAACGGCGCGTCGTCGGGCGTGTAAGGCGCGCCGGTTTCCGGACGCCCCGCGGGCAGCGAAATTAATTTCGCAGTCGACGCCGACATTTCGCTTACGAAGCCTGGGCGACTGCTTCGGCGCGCTTGCCGGTGAGATGTCCGTTGCCGGATGAGACGCCGTTGAACGCCAGCACATCGCTGCCGCGACCGGTGGGCATCGGACGGCTGCCGAAATTAAACTTCACCGTCTTCCACGTGTCGCCGGGTTTTGCGTTGAGACCGAGGCTGGCGGTCGGCTCGTAGCCGCAATGTGTCATGCAATTTTCGCAACGCGGATCGCGCGCCACGCCATCGACGACGCCATATTTTTCCCAATCCACTTTTTCGAGCAATTCCGCGTAGCTGGAATAATGGCCGGTGCCGTTCGTTCCAGCCGCGTCAGTCATGAAATAGCAGGGTGCTTTCCAGCCGCGCATGTTGCGCGTCGGGATCGCCCAAGCTGAGCAAGTGAGGTCGCGTTTGCCGGCGAGAAATTCGAAATAAACCGGCGTGCCGAAGAAGGTGTAACGCTCCATCCATTCTTCCATCCGGGCGAATTTCTTCACCGTCAGGTCGCGCGTGAGAAAGAAATTCTCCGGCTGCAAATTCAGCCGCTTGATCATGTCCTGTTTGGCCGCGTCGTATTCGTAGCCGGGCGTGATGGTGTGTCCGTCGACGCCGAGATCGGACAGGAAATCGAACAGCTGTTCGAGCTCGTCGATATCGGTTTCCTTATAAACCGTGGTGTTCGTCGCGACTTGGTAGCCGAGGATTTTCGCCATTTTGATCGCCAGGACGCATTCCTTGAAAACGCCTTCGCGTTCCACGATCAAATCGTGCGTCCGTTCGAGCCCGTCGAGGTGGACATTCCAATACATCCAGTCGCTCGGCGCGATAGTTAGCTTGCTCGCATCCTTCGGACCTTTGCGAATGTCCGCCGCGTCCTTTTCGCTAATCAAATTTCCTACGAGCAACTCGTCGATTTTTTGATCAACAAACGCCGCCCGCTTCGGAAATTCCGCGGTCAACCATTCGCGCATTTTTTTGCGCATGAACATCGCGTTCGTACAAACGTAAACGATCCGCTTCCGTTCGAGCAATCCATCGATCAGCGCCTCGATGTGCGGATAAATCAGAGGTTCGCCGCCACAAATCGAAATCATCGGCGCCCTGCATTCGTCGGCGGCGCCAAGGCAATCCTCCAGAGACATCATATCCTTGAGCGAGGTCGAGTATTCGCGAATGCGACCGCAGCCGGTGCAAGTCAGGTTGCAGGTATGAAGCGGCTCAAGCTGTAAGACGGTGGCAAACTTCCCAGTCCGACGAAGTTTGTTACCGATAATGTACGCGGCGATTTTGGTCGTCAGCGCGAGAGGAAATCTCATAGGGCGAGGATAGTAACCGTGAGCGGTCGAGTGTCAACGGCCAGCGGCAATTCTGGCCTGAGGCGTAGTGGCATAATCATCGGCAGAATTTCTCCTCGCTCACACCTCGCGGATTCCCGTAAATTTCGAACATGCAGCTTCGATTCCTTCCCCTCGGCGCGCTTCTATCCATCTGCCTAATAGAGTGGGCCGGCGCGATCATTATTCCCAACGGCACACTCGATAACACTTTCCTTCCCGGCGCTATTTCAAACGGCGACGTCCTTGCCGTGGTCGAGCAGCCGGACGGGAAAGTCCTTATCGGCGGTCGCTTCGCCAAGCTCAACGGCGATACGCATCTGAACATCGGCCGCCTCAATGCCGATGGCTCCGTCGACACCAGCTTCACCGCCGCGACCGATCCTGGCGCGCAGATTTCCAGCATCGTTCTCCAACCCGACGGGAAGATCGTTCTCGTCGGCACCTTTTCGACCGTGAATGGCGTGGAGCGCGACGCGGGGATCGCGCGGTTGAATGCGAATGGGACTCTCGATACTTCGTTCAATCCGGGTCGCGTGATATCGATTGATGGCGCCGACGATGGCAGCGGGAACGCGACCTACTTTGGCAGTGTCTCTACCGTCATCTTGCAATCCAGCGGGCGCGTCGTCGTCTTCGGCGCGTTTTCCTACATCGTCACCGGTCCCGGCACCAGCGTCGCACGCAGTGGCGTGGCCGCTTTCACTTCCGCGGGCGCTTTCGATGCCACCTTTAACCCTGGCGCGGGCTTTAATTACACCGTGGATCCGGCGATGGCTTCTGCGAATTACGCCGTCGCGCAGAGCACCGGCAACATTGTCGTCGCCGGCACCTTCGATCGCTTCGATGGTAACACCGTTCCCGGCATCGTCCGGCTGACCGCGACCGGCGCTTATGATGGAACATTCAAGGCGGGATCCGCCGCACCCCTCAGCTCGGGGATTGCACTTTTCCGTCAGAGCGATGACAAGATCATCGTCTTCGGCAATTTCACCGCGTTCAATGGCACGGCACGGAACGGCCTGGCGCGGTTAGGCGCGAATGGAGCGCTCGATAGCACGTTTGTTCCCGGTCTCTTGAAGGATTACGCGGATGTCCGTACCGCCACTGATGTTCGCCAGCAATCCACCGGCAAGTTGATCGTCGTCGGGCCCTTTCACAGTTACGCCGGCAACGCCGCAAATGGCATGGTGCGCTTAAACACCGACGGCAGCTTCGATTCCACCTTCGCTTCTGCCAGCGCCGTCGGCCCGAACGGGTATGGCGAAAGCGCGTTCGTCCGCAGCGATGATCGCATCTTCGTCGGCGGTTACTTCTCCAGCTTCGGCGGGTTCAACGCCAACAACATTACCCGCACCACTGCTAACGGCGACTTCGATCCCGTCTTCACTCCCTTCGGCGCAAGCGACGGCACGCCTCAGATCTTCGCCAGCGGCGTGCAGAGCAGCGGCGCCATCATCATCGGCGGCACCTTCAGTTCCTTCGACGGAAATTCGCATTACAATCTCGTTCGCCTTCTTCCCGACGGTTCGCTCGATTCATCTTTTGCCATCGGCAGCGGCCTCAGCCGTTCCGTACGAGCGCTGATCGTTTTGCCTAACGACAAGATTCTGATTGCCGGACAATTCGGCGCGGTCAATGGCGCGCAGCAAATGCGTGTCGTGCTTCTCAATGCCGACGGTTCGGTCGATTACTCCCTCAATCCGGGGACCGGTCCGGACGACATTGTTTACGCCATGACGCGTGATGGCGCCGGCAACATTTACCTCGGCGGCGCCTTCAAATCGGTCAACGGAACCGCTCGCGCGAATCTGGTAAAACTTAGTCCCACCGGCGCAGTCGATCCGACTTTTAATCCAGGCAGCGGTACCGATCAGGACGTCCGTGTTCTTGCTCCACCGAATGGTTCAGCCGGTGTCATTATCGGCGGCGCTTTCAGCATTTATAATGGAGCGGCTGTTCCTCGTCTTGCCCGCGTCGATGCCAGCACCGGCGCACTGGATACCGCGTTTAAAACCGCCGGCGGCTCCGGACCGAGTTCAACCGTTCGCGTGGCCAATCTCCTGAGCACCGGGGCATATATCATCGGCGGCAGCTTCACTCAGTTCAATGCTATCAGCCGTTCTCGTCTGGCGCGATTGAATAGCGATGGCTCGCTCGATTCCACGTTTGTCCCGCCCAGCTTTAATGCCTCCGTCTATTCTCTGCTCTCGGTCGGTTCGCGCACTTTTGTTGGCGGTGCGTTTCTATCGCCCACCGCCGGTTTGGCCCGCGTCTTGGTGAGCGGCGCGCTCGATTCGTCTTTCAGCGGCGGCAGCGGCATAACGCTCACCCCGCCGGACGCCATCTCGCTTTTTCCCGCCCAAGCCGAGACCATCAGCCAGCAGCCCGATGGCAAACTCATCGTCGGCGGTCTCTTTACCAAATATAACGGCACCGCGCGCGCGTCACTGGTTCGCATCACCGGCCCTGCGCTCACACTGTCTCTTTTACGCCTGCCGAATCTTCACCTTCGGCTTTCAGGAACCGGCGAACCGTCGACCTCCTATACGCTTCTCGGCACGCGCACACTCAGCGCGGCCTTCGGCGCGATCGGGGAAATCACCACCGACGCGAATGGAAATTTTCAATACGAAGACGCGGTGAATAGTGGATTTCCGGCGTACTTTTACGAGCTCACGCCGGAGTAGTCCGGCCGTCAGCGTGTTCTGCGACCGCGTCTTAACGCCTCGTTAGACCATCCCCAACTTCATCCGCCCAGCTTCGCTGATCATGTTTTGGTTCCATGGCGGATCCCAGACCAGATCGACCTGCGCTTCGTCCACGCCCTCGATGCTCATGATCTTGCTCTGGGCATCGTGCGCGATCGCTGGCCCCATCCCGCAACCCGGAGCGGTCAGGGTCATTTTCACTTCCACTTTCGTGCCGCCGTTTTCGCTCTTCGCTAGCTGGCAATCGTAAACCAATCCGAGGTCGACGATGTTCACCGGAATTTCCGGATCGTAACATTGCCGCAATTGATCCCAGACCGCTTTGTCGTCTACTTCGCCGGCCGGGGCCGCACCGCTGCCATTGGCTTGGACGGGCTGCGGTCTCTCCAAGCCGAGCGCGTCCAGATCCTTCTCAGCCACACGTGAAAGGCCCTGCGAAGTCGCGATCGTATAACTGCCGCCGAGCGCCTGCGTAATCACACCCTGCGTGCCAGCGGCGATGGTAATTTTATTTCCGCTCGGAATCTGGATCGCGTCCGTATCGCGGCTCAAAGTGAATTCAGTATTTTCGTACATATAAAAACGGTTTGTTGCTCGCCGGAATCACTGATCGGCCAAACCGAACGACTTGTCATCCTGAGGCTGGCGAAGCGCGCCGAAGGATCTCACAACGAAGCCGTCGATTTCCGCGGGACAAAGAACACGCTAAGGCCGATGCGCGAGATCCTTCGTCGTCTTCGCGACTCAGGATGACAACCTTTGCCTAACGAGTGGTTGGCGAATTCAGAACCACCTTCACCTTGCCACTCGTTCCCGCCGAAAGCTGATCGAACAACGTTGTCGACTTCGGCGCAGTGGGATCTGCTTCCGCGACCGCCGGCTTCTCGCCCGAGAGCGCATTCCGCAACGCTCCCTCGACCAACTGCGCGCAATGAATTCGCACCGGTGGCAGCGCCCCCAGCGGGGCGGCCAATTCCTCACCCGACATCGATTTCGCTTCCTCGATCGTCTTTCCCGCGAGCAGCTCCGTCGCCACACTCGCGACCGCGATCGCGGTCTGGCAGCCGAAAGATTGAAAGCTTGCGCGATCGATCACCTTCTTCCCGTCCTCTTCTTTAAACTTGAGCCACATCCGCAGCATGTCGCCGCAATCCGGGCTCCCCACCGTCCCGACCGCATCGGCATTTTCCATCTCGCCGAGATTGCGCGGATTTTTCACCGCATCCTCGATCCGCGCTTCGAGATTTTCGCCCGCGTTCATTCAAGCCTGCTCCAGTTGATAACGCGGCAACGACGCATCCACTTCCGCACTGAAGGCATCGATTCCGCCGCGCAGACTTTTCACATTCGTGAAACCATGCCCGTGGAAATACGCCGCCGCGTCCAGACTACGCGTGCCCTGATGATCGTAAATCACCAGCAGCTCATCCTTCGGCCATTCGCCCTGAATCTTCTGCATCGATTCCTGGGTGAACAAATGCGCGCCGGGTAATTTCACCGCCTCGAATTCCTCGCGCGTCCGCACATCGAGCAGGTGCAACGACTCGTTAGCCGAAAGCTTCTCTGCCAACTCAACCGGCTCGAGCTGCATCGCGCGCTCATTCGCATCACTCGTTAGGATATGTTCGATCGCCTCCTCGACCTCGACATTTTCATTCCGCGCACAAACGCCGGCCAAGGTCTCGTTAGGCGAAAATCCGCAACTGCTGCAACCGCCGATATGATACTTCCGAAACATCGCCCGCTGCGCCCCCGGAAAATGCCCGAGCAATTCCCGCATGGTTATATTTGGATCGATCGCGTTCGCGGAGGTCATCGGCGTCAAAATACGGTGTGTGTCCTGACCCGCAACTCTGGGGAGCGCACGCTTGTCGCGTGCTGGCGATCGCATTCTGCGATCGCGAACTTTCCTGGAGCGACATGGAGGGTCCTGGCTGATAACGAAACGGGAAAAGTTCGTCGCGGCAGAATGCCGCGACCAGCACGCTACAAGCGTGCGCTCCCCAGAGTAAAATTCGTGTCCGCCATTCCCATCCGCCTTGCAAGTCTCCCGGCCCAGCGGTAATCAAACGCGCCCATATCCGAGCCACGAAGGTAAATTCCGTTCGCACCATTCGCGATACTCGGCAGTCGAGTTCCAAGAGCGATACGGCGCGTCGTCGAGCACCGGCTTATAAGTCTTGATGAAGGCGTAGCGCAGCCGCTGTTCGAGCGGCCGCCGCGCCGCCGCTTCGAATTCTTCGCGCCATTCGCTGGGAATTTTCGGAAGCCGATTCAGGGTTTGCACGCCGCGTAACCTAACGAGTGCATTGTTGGTTCGCAATTCACGCCGAGCTGTCATCCCGAGTCCGCGAAGACGGCGAGGATCTCGCCATCGTTAGCGTGGATGAGTTGTGACCGAAGGGCGTAATTTGCAGCGAGAGGACGACAATCGCGCCTTACAACTTCTCCGGCGCGCCAAGCAACTCGACCACCTTCTGCAAAAGTCGGCCAGCGCCGCCGCCATCGAGGCTGCGATGATCGAAACTGAGCGTCAGCTCGGCTTGTGTGGTGGGAACGAATTGCTTTTTCTCCTCGCTCCAGGTCGGCGCTTTTTTGCCGGCGCCGAGGCCGAGCAGAAGTGTTTGATCGGGCAGGGGAATCGGTGTTCCCCAGTCCAAACCGAAGGTGCCGAAATTCGAAACCGAAGCGATGCCGCCGGCCGTCATCTCCGACGTCACCCGCCGCCGCCGCGCGAGGTCGACCAGCTCGGTGTATGTACTCGTTAGGTCAGCAAGCGAAGTTTTATCGGCGTTGCGGATGACGGGAACCATGATGCCGTCCTGCGCTTCCACCGCGACCCCGATATCGATTGAGTTCGAGCGCAACGCGCGGCCGCCGATCAAGCGCGCGGCGGCATTCGGTGCTTCCGCCAAAGCCAGGGCGAGCGCGCGCAAAACATACAGCGCAGGGCCCGGTTTCGGATCGCGTTTCTTGCGATCTTCCAGCACGGGATCAAGACAAACGGAAAGGCCGACGGTGGCCAGCGGACGCGTCCAACTGCGGCGCATCGCATCGGCCACTCCGGTGCGAATCGCGCTCGCGTCTTCCGATGTTTGGTTCTCCAGGTTGCCGAGAAATTTTTCCAGATCCTTGATCGTCACTCGCCCGGCGTTTCCGCTCCCGGCAATGCCCGCGAGATCAGCATTCGTTAGGCCAAGATCGGCCATGCGCGCGCGCACTCGCGGCGAAAGATAACCCGCGCCCTTTGCCCCCGCCGGCGCCGGCAACACGCCGGCTTGGTCGACTTGAAAATGCGAACCGGCTGCGACCGGCGGTAAACCGGCTTCGTCCACTTGGAAATGCGAGCCGCTGCCGTTCTGCGTCTTGACTGCCTTGGCCGATTGCTCTTCGCGGCCCGGCACTTCTTTCGCGACATTGCCGCTCGGAGGTTGCGGCGCGCGTTTCTGAAATCGGGCGGCGTCCGCATCGCTCGCTTCGACATAACCAAGGATCGCGCCGACCGCGTAAGTGCCTTTCACTTCCGCATCGATCTTCGCAATCTCGCCCGCGCACGGCGTGGTCACGCCCATGACCGCTTTGTCGGTTTCGACTTCGATGATTTCCTGATCGGCCGAAACTTTTTCGCCGGGCTTAACCTTGATCGAAACAATGGTCGCTTCGGCCATCGACTCGCCAAGTTGCGGCATGGTGATTGGAATTTTCGGCATAAAATTAACGACTCGTTAGGCAATACGCGAACGACCGTCATCCCGAGCCGCGAAGACGGCGAGGGATCTCACAGACAACGCTCGACGCGAACAGCGAAGCCGCATCGCACGTTGCTTGAGAGATCCTTCGCTTCGCTCAGGATGACGTGCAGTGAGAATCATTCGGATAAAACCTGGCGCGCCTTTGCCGCGATCGTCTTCGCATTCGGACGATGCTCGCTCCAAAGATTCGGATGATAAGGAATCGGCGTGTCCTTCGCGTTGATCCGCGCGGGCGCGGCGTCTAACAAGTGAAAGCCTTCGCTGGCCACGCGTGCGATCACTTCCGCGGTTACGCCGCCCCAGGGGAACGCTTCGCCCACGCAAAGCAATCGACCGGTGCGCGCAACCGACGCCAGCACCGTGTCGGTGTCGAGCGGCTTCACGCTCCGCAGGTCGACCACTTCGATCTCGATCCCATCCGCGGCGAATTGATTCGCGACCGCGAGCGCTTCGTGCACCATCGCGCTGTTGCTCACGATGGTCAGATCGCGTCCCGGCCTAACGATTCGCGCTTTGCCGATGGGCAACCGCTCGTTAGGCAACGCGTCCGCTTTGAGATGGTAATAAAGATATTTGTGCTCGCAGTAGATGACCGGGTCGTCGATCGCGACCGCGTCGATCAACATGGTGTACGCATCTTCCACGGTCGCGGGCGTGAGCACGACGAGGCCGGGGTAGTGCGAATAAATTCCCTCCATGCTCTGGCTGTGAAACGGTCCGCTTCCTTTCGTTCCACCGGAGGGCAAACGCACGGTGATCGGACAGGGTATGTTCGTTCGCCAAAACTGCGTGCCCGCGTTGTTCAGGATTTGATTGAGCGCGATGCTCGAGAAATCCGCGAACTGCATTTCGACAATCGGCCGCATCCCTTCCATGGCTGCGCCGATCGCGGTCCCGATCATCGCGTCTTCGCTGATCGGCGTATTCAAAACGCGGCCGGGAAATTGTTCCGCCAGACCTTTCGTCGCCTTGAAAGCGCCGCCGAATTTTCCCGCGATGTCCTGTCCGTAAATGAAAACGCGTTCGTCTTCGCGCAGCAAATGCGCCTGCGCTTCGCGGATCGCTTCGAGGTAAGTGACGCTCACGCGAACTGGTCCACCATTTCGCGCGTGGAAAATGCGCACCAATCTTCTTCGTTCCCTTGCGGCGCGTCTTCCTGTTGCGCCGCCCCGACCGCTTCTTCGACCTCCGCCGCCAGCTCGCTCCGCATTTGCTTCAGCTCTTCGCGATCGAGCAATCCCTGTTCGAGAATCAATTTCTCCGCGCGTTGCAGCGAGTCTTGCGCGAACGCTTCCCGCTTGATGTCATCGGTCACATAACTGGCGTCATCGTGTTCGCCATGACCGGCCAGACGCAAAATGGACGCGACCACCAGTTGCGGCGGACGACCGGCGCGGGCGCGTTTCACCGCCGCGCCGATGACCTCGAGACAGGCCGCGAGATCAGTGCCATCGACCGAACTGCCTTCGTAACCATAGGCTTTCGCTCGCTCAACCAAATCGGCGCAGGCGAATTGGCGGTCGTTAGGCGTGGAATAGGCGTAGTGATTGTTTGTCGCGACCAGGACAAACGGCACCTGCTCGACCGCGGCGATATTCATCCCTTCATGGGTCGCGCCCGTTTGCATGCCGCCTTCGCCAATAGTCGTTAGGCCAACAAAATTTTTCTCACCCTTCATCCGTTTCGCGAGCAACTTGCCCACGACCACCGGAATCATCGCGCCGAGATGGCTGATCATCGCGAGCTGCCCCGCCTGCGCGCAACCGCGATGAATATTTCCATCGCGTCCGCGCATCGGGCCGCTGCGCGAACCGAGATAAGTTCGGGCCACATCGATCAGCGGCTCGCCGAATGCCGACCGCCCGGCCTGGTCGCGAATTAAGGGCGCGAAGACATCGCCTTTTTGCAAAAATATTCCGCAGGCCGCGCTGATCGCTTCCTGCCCGCGGCCGATGTAAACGCCGCCGGTGATCATGCCGCCGCGATAAAGGCTGGCGAGTTTTTCCTCGAGGACGCGGGTCAGCAGCATCCAGCGAAACGCCTCGAGAAACCGCTCATGCGGTGGCGATTTTTTCGATGCTGTTTGCGCGTCGCGCGACGCCGTTTGAAGCATCCGCTGATTTTGGCAGCATCGCTACAGGGCGGCAAATGGTTTTGCCGAGCACAGGCCTCTGGCCTGTGTGGAGTGCGGGCGTCTCGCCTGCACAATGAATCGACCAGGCGAGACGCCCGGTAGCCGCACAGCCGGGACGGCCGTGTTCCTAGCGGCTTAACGCCAGCTCGCGCTCTTCCGTCTGCTCGGCGGGAAACTGCGGCTGCGACGACTTGTTAGGCGCGGGCTCCTTCAATTCGCCATCCGCGCCCTTTTCACTTGCAAGTCGCATCCCGACCAACTTGCTCACGCCGCGTTCTTCCATGGTCACGCCGTACAAAATGTCCGCTTTCGCGATCGTCCGTTTGTTGTGCGTGATGATGATGAACTGACTCTGCTCGACAAAACGATCGAGCATTTTGATGAAACGATTGATGTTCGATTCATCGAGCGGCGCGTCCATTTCATCGAGAATGCAGAACGGACTCGGCCGCACCATGTAGATGGCGAAGAGGAGCGCGACCGCGGTCATGGTCCGCTCGCCGCCAGAAAGGAGCGAGACGGTTTGCAACTGTTTGCCCGGCGGTTTCGCGACAATATCGATCCCGCTCTCCAGCGGATTGCCTTCATCGACTAACGAGAGGTCCGCGCGACCGCCGCCGAAAAGTTCGGCGAACATCTCGCGGAAATTGATCCGCACCTGCGCGAACGTTTCCGCGAAAAGCTTCTGCGTGGTGCTGTTGATCTTCGCGATCACATCGAGCAATTCCTTCTTCGACGCGGTCAGATCGTTGTTCTGCGTTTCCAGAAAACGATGCCGCTCCTCGAGCTCGTCGTATTCATGCACGGCGTCGAGATTGACCGGGCCCATGTTATCGAGCTGGCGCGTGAGTTCGGCGATGATCGCTTCGAGTTGCGCTTCATCGAGTTCGGCGGGCGCGATCGCTTCTTCCGGGGAGCGCACGCGACCTCGCGTGCTGTCTTGGGCGACCTCGCCGGAGATTTCTTTTTCAGCGCGAGCCATGTCCTCGATGTTGCCGGCGAGGTCGCCGGCAACTGCACGCGAGTCGCGTGCGCTCCCCGGATCGGAATCTTCCGCCGGTTTTGCGCGCCGTTTCAATTGCACGCGCAACGTTTTCTGAAACGCGTAATGATCCGCCGCGAACTCGCGCAGATCGACCTGGTAACGACGCGTGACGTGCTCGAGCAAGTTATCAACGCGCAACTGCAACTGCGTTTGCCGCACTTGTTCCTTCCCGCGGAGATCGTGCAGTTCGTTGAGCGAATTCCTGACCGCGCGCAGTTCCGTTTCCAGCGCATTGACCGCGCTCAAACGTCCCGCGCGTTCCTGCGAAATCGCGGCCACATTTTCTTCCGCCGCGCGCAGCTCGACGGCTTGCGCTTCCAAGGCCGCCGCCGCTTGCTCAGACTCGATCGTCTGCGATTCGAGACGTCGCTCGTAATTCGAAATGTCCGCGCGCCGCGCGTCGATCAATTCACCCAGCTCCGCTTCGCGCGCCGCCATCGGCTGACGTTGGCTGAGCAAATTTTCGTGGCGCTGTCCTTCGGTTGCGACCGCGAGCCGCAAACTTTGCAGCGATTCCGCGGCCTCCTCTTCATGCAGCCGCGCCTGCTCGCTTGCCTCAGCCAGCGCAGTTCGACGCGTCGTTTGTTCGGCGATCGTCGCGCTCAAGTCCGCATGCTCGCGCTCGAGCTCGGCAATGCGCTGCTCGGCCATGGCCGTCTGTTGTTCGAGCGTCGCGCGTTCGCTTTGCGCATGCCGCAATTTTTCCTCGGCGCCATCGAGGTCGTGTTTCAAAACCAGAATCTGCGCGGCCGAGTTCGATTGGCTGAGATGCGCGGCCTGATGCCGCTGGCGCGCTGCTTCCAACTCACTGCGCGCGCTGCCCACCGCTGCGGAGAGCTCATCGCGTTTGCGGTGTAATTCCGAAACGTCCTTCTCCAGCCGCGCCAGTTCCGCAGTGGTTTCGCCGATGAGTACTTTGCGACCGAGCAACGATTCGGTTTGCGCACTGGCGGTGCCGCCGAAAATCACGCCGGCCGTAGAAATGAATTCTCCCGCGAGGGTCGCGAATTGCAGAACGGCGTGTTCGCGTTTCAAACGAAAGGCCGTTTCCAAATCGGAGACGATGACCACGCCGCGAAGCAATCGCCTAACGAGTGGTTGCAGCGACTCGGGCACGGTCACTTTGTCGATCGCCCAGGCGATCGCGCCCTGCGGCAGATCGACCAGATGATCGTCCGGCGCGACCGCGGTCAGCTCCGGCAAAGCGAGCGCGGCTTGTCCGAAATTTCCCTCGACCACGCCGCGCAAAATCTCATTCGCCAGCGTCGCGTCTTGCAAAACGACCGCGTGCATGTTGCGACCGAACGCCGCTTCGAGTGCGGGAATGTAATCGCGCTCGACGTCGAGATTGGAGACGAGCGCGCCGGCCAGCGCCGGGCGGATGCGCTCCGGATCATCCAGGCCTTTGAGCACGGCTTGCGAACCCTTCGCCAGGCCTTCGCCTTCTTCATTCAATTGCCGCAAAATTTCGAGGCGCGATTGCTTTTCCGCCGCGGTCCGTTCCAGCCGAATCGCTTCCTTTTCGGTTTCGCCTAACGAGTGCTGTCGCACCTGCAACTGTTCCTCCGCCGACTGCAGCGCCCGGAAAAATTCCTCGACCTTTTGCCGTTCGGCATCGCTCGCCGACTGCGCACGCTCGACCGCGCCTCGCGCTTCATCGCGCGCGACGGTGGCGCGTTCGATCTCCCCGCCGAGATCGGCGATGCGGGCCACGGTCGCGTCGCGCCGCGTCTTTGTTCCGGCGAGATCGTCGGCCAAACTGCCGATCCGATTTTCAGCTTTCGTTAGGCCGAGCTGCAGATTTTGCAGTTCGGTCTCGCGCTCCGCGCGCTCCGTGCGGAACGACGCGGCTTTCAGAGTCAGCTCGGCCAACTCTGTCTGCTTCGTTTCCAGCATGCGCGTGGTCCGTTCGATGAGCGCGTCGGCTTCCTGAATTTGCGTCGCCTGCTCGGTCCGTTTCGTTTCCGCGGCCGTGATGTCGTTCGCGTAGCGCTCGATCAATTCCGAAATCTCCTCGGCGCGTTGGCGGTTGAATTCGATCCGGCTGCGATGTCCCGACATCTCGGCGTGCAGTTCTTGCACCGTGCCGCGCGCGTCGCTGATTCGCGCATCGATCGAGTCCAGCTCGCCGCGCTTGCTCGTCAGCTCGTTCTCGCTCGCTTCGATTTTGCCGAGCGTTTCCTGTTCGCGAATTTCGAAACGCGCGATCTCTTCCCGACAACTCGTTAGGCTGGATTCGAGCTCTTCCAGTTTCTGCCGCGAGTGATGCGTGTCGAGCACCTGTAGATCGGCCATCAATGCCTGATAACGCCGCGCCTTCCCGGCCTGCCGCTGGAGCGAACCGATCTGGCGTTTCACTTCTTTGATGATGTCGCCGATGCGCAAAAGATTCGCTTCGGTCGCTTCCAGTTTGCGGAGCGCTTCCTTCTTTTGGCCCTTGTATTTCGTGATCCCGGCGGCTTCTTCAAAAACCGTGCGCCGATCTTCCGGACGCGAGCTCAGGATCATGTCGATCTTGCCCTGCTCCATGATCGAGTAAGCGCTGCGGCCGACGCCGGTGTCGGCAAAAAGACTTTGGATGTCCTTTAATCGGCAGACGGTTTTGTTGAGCAAATACTCGGAGTTGCCGTCGCGAAAAACGCGCCGCGAGACGCGCACTTCATGCCAATCGACGCCGAGTTCCTGAGCGCAATCGGTGAAGGTCAACGAGACTTCGGCGAATCCGACCGGCTTGCGCGAATCGGTCCCGCTAAAAATCACGTCGGCCATTTCGCCGCCGCGGAGCGCTTTGGCCGATTGCTCGCCGAGGACCCAGCGAACGGCATCGAGCACATTCGATTTTCCGCACCCGTTCGGGCCGACGACTGCGGTCACGCCTTCGTGGAAATTGAAAACGGTTTTGTCGGCGAAGGACTTGAAGCCGAGAAGTTCGAGCGATTGAAGATGCATGCGGAAAACGGCGACGAACCGTTGCCGCAAAATAAGCGCCCGCCGAGCGGGAGAGGCAAGCTAATTTCCACCAAATATCGGTGGGCGACGCGACCTCGCCACAAGATATGGGATGGAAGCTAGCTCGCCCTAACGAACGCGATGCGCACCATATATAATAGAGTGGCGATCCCGAGGACGATCCCGGTGACGATGAACTCCCGCGCGGTGGCGTGCGCCAGAATCCAAATCGCTACGCCGATGGCGAGGACGGGAATTATTTTTGCGCCGGGAAAATTGAATGGGACGCCGTCGGCGCGGACGTCGCGGCGATTCAATTCGAAGGCCGCGGCGCAACAAAGCAAATAGGCGAGGAGGACGGCGACGTTCGCCATGACGGCGAGCGATTCGAAACTGGAGCTGAGCGAAAAACCGAACGCGATCGCCGCGTAAACAATGATCGCGATATCCGGCGATCGATAGCGCGGATGCAAATGCGCAAACCACGCCGGCAAAATTCCGTCGCGCCCAAAAGCGAAAAGCAATCGCGGCGAACTGAGCAGATCGCTCGTCACGAAACCAAAAGCGGAAACGGTCGCGCCCGCGAGCAAGACAGTCCGGCCGAGATTTCCAAAGAAACGGCCGGCCGCTTCCGCCAGCGGCGTGGTCGGATAATGGCTCAGCTCCGCGCCAAGCACGCCTTGCGCGACCAGTTGAATCGCGATGTAAAGAATGGTCGTGATCGTGAGCGCGAGATAAATCGCGCGCGGCACGGTCCGGCTCGGATTTTTTACTTCGCCGCTCGGGACAAGTGCGACCTCGATTCCAACAAACGCGAACATGAGCAGGAGAACGGTTTGGCCTAACGAGTTATTGTCCGGCCAGCCCGGCCAGGCCATGGCCGCGGGTTTGATGCAGAAAATGCCGATGAGGACAAAGGCAAAAATCGGAATCAATTTCGCCACCGTCACGAAAGCGACGGTGCGACTGCCGGCGCGCACGCCGCGGACATTGATCGCCGCCAGCACCGCGTAAACGAGAAACATGAGTGCGGCGCGTCCGAATTTTCCATCGAGCGCGGGCACGAGCGCGGCGACGCTGCCGGCGAAGAGCGTGACCACGCCCGCGACGCTCAAGACCGCGCTCAGATAAAGCATCGAGCCGGTAAGAAATCCGACGTAGCGGCCGAACGCGGTTTCGACATAAGCGTAAAGGCCGCCGGTCAAGGAAACGCGGCTGCCCGCGAGCGCGAAGCAGGTGACGAAGAGCGCCATTGCCGCTGCGCAAATGAGGAACGCGACCGGCGCGGCCGCGCCCAAATTCAACGCGACCGCCGCGGGCAAAGCGAAGATGCCGGCGCCAATCGTGGTGTTGACGATATTGGCGGTGAGGCCGGGAATACCGATGGCGCGGACCAGTTGTGCATCGGGATCGCGCAAGGACTCGTTAGGCATCTGCCGTGGATACCAAATGGCGGGAGGCGTGTCGAACTGCGCGCGCGGTGTGGAGAATTCTGGGGAGCGCACGCTTGTAGCGTGCTGGTGATCGCATTTTGCGATCACGAACTTTCTCTTTGCGAGGGTGCCGCAAAAAGTTTGCTCGGCAGAATGCCTTCGCCAGCACGCTACAAGCGTGCGCTCCCCAGATTGCCTTTCGCGGGCGCGAACAAGATTGCGCAAAGAGGGGATAGCTGCGTTAGGCTGCGCGATTATGCGCGCTGCTCATCTCGAAGAATATTATCAGTTCCTCCGTTTCCCGAGCATTTCCACCGACGACGAATACGCGGAGAAAGTCGCCGAGTGCGCGCATTGGCTGGTCAAGAAACTGACCGACATCGGGCTCGAGACAAAACTGGTGCCGACACCGGGCCATCCTGTCGTTTGGGCGAAAAACAAACACGTCGCCGGCCGCAAGACGGTCATGATTTACGGCCACTACGATGTGCAACCGCCCGACCCGCTCGAGCTTTGGGATTCGCCGCCGTTCGATCCGGTTTTGAAAAACGGCTACGTCTTCGCGCGCGGCTCTACCGACAACAAAGGCCAGATCTTCGCGCACATTCTCGGCATTCAGGAAGCGATCGAGAAAGACGGCGATCTACCGGTGAATTTGCATCTCATCATCGAAGGCGAAGAAGAGATCGGTAGCGGAAATCTCGGGAATTTCCTCCAGCAAAATCTCGACGCGCTCAAGTGCGATGTGGTCGTGGTTTCCGATACCGGCATGATTGCGAAAGGCGTGCCGACTTTGAGTTATGGCCTGCGCGGAGTGACCGCGCTCGAGATAAAAATCACCAGCTCGAAGATGGATTTGCACTCGGGCATGTTCGGCGGCGCGGTGGCGAATCCGATCACTGCGCTGGCGCAATTGCTTGCGACGTTGCACGACAAAAATGGCCACGTCGCGATCGAAGGATTCTACGACAAAGTGAAACCGCTGGAGGATTGGGAGCGCGAAGCCTGGCGCAAATTGCCGATCGATGGCGACAAGGAAATCCTCAACGAAACCGGTTCGCCCGCGCTCTTCGGCGAGGAAGGTTACAGCACGCTCGAAAGACTTTGGGCGCGGCCGACGGCGGAGATCAATGGCATCGGCGGCGGCTATCAGGGACAGGGGACGAAGACCGTGATCGCGAGCCACGCGATGGCGAAATTAACTTTCCGCCTCGTGCCGAATCAGGACGGCCCGGAAATTCTCGAGTTGGCGAAGAAGCATTTGCGCAAACACTTGCCGCCCGGCGTGACCATGGAAATCACCGACGGCCACAGCGGCCCGTGGTATCTGACCGACCCGCATTCGGAGGTGGGCGAAGCCGCGCAGCGCGCCTTACGCGAAGCCTTCGATGGAAAAGAACCGGCGCTCATTCGTGAAGGCGGAAGCATTCCAATCACCGCGCAATTCCGCACCATCATGGGCGTGGAAACTTTGTTGTTAGGCCTCGCTCTTGCAGATTGCCGGGCGCATTCGCCTAACGAGAACTTCCCGCTGGAAAATCTCGATGCCGGCATTCGCCTGAACAAAGCGATCCTGCGGGAACTCGCGAAATAGAATGCGGCCACGTCCGCCGGCATGTCATTCCGAGGCTGTGAAAGCGCGCCGCGGGATCGCGCAAGAATGCTTGGTCAGATGATTGGTGCGCGTAAACCACGGACCCCGGGCGAGGTCCCTCGCCGTCTTCGCGGGCTCGGGATGACACGCCTGTGCGTGAGCGGGATTTTTATCGCACTCGCTTTTGGGTTTGCTTTTTCGATTCCAAAGGCGCGGGCCGAAGAGTCGTTAGGCACGAAAATTAAACGCATCTTCGAGCCCACGCCGACGCCCGCGCCGCGACGGCATCAGAGCACGAAGAAAAAATCGACTCCGACGCCTTCTCCTTCGCCGTCAAAGAAATCGGCGAAGTCGTCGCCGAGTCCGAAACCGAGCGCCTCTCCAAAGCCGAGTCTCACGGAAACGCCGGAGCCGTCGGCCACGCCGAAACATAAACATTCGCCATCGCCTTCACCGAGCCCGCACAAAAAGAAAAAGTCGTCGCCTTCACCGAGTCTGACTCCGTCGCCGGAGGAATCGCCCTCGCCGAGTCCGGAAGAATCACCGAGCGCGTCGCCTAACGAGAAGAAGGATCGCGCCGGCGGCGTGACGATTTCCACCAACGAAATTTCCGGGTTCGAGCAATATCCCGCCGCGGTCCAGAAGTTAATCGAGACTTCGCTCGAACTGGCCTCGCGCGAGCTCAGTTATAAATATGGCTCGTCCGATCCGGCCAGCGGCGGGCTCGATTGCTCGGGATTCATCTATTATGTGCTGCGCGAAAATGGCCTGCCTGATGTGCCGCGCGACTCCAGCTCGCAATATGTTTGGGTGCGCAAATACGGGAAGTTTGAGGCGGTCGTGGGCAAGAGCGACGACACGTTTGAGCTCGCGAATCTCAAGCCGGGCGATCTCCTTTTTTGGACCGGCACCTATGACATCAATCGCGATCCGCCGGTGACGCATGCAATGATTTATCTCGGGAAAGAAAAAGGCTCCGGCCGTCGCATTATGGTCGGCTCCAGCGATGGCCGGACTTATCATGATCAGTCGCGCTACGGTGTGAGCGTCTTCGATTTTCGCGTCTCGCGCCCGGGTCGTGCCGCGCCCAGCGGACGCACGCCGGATTTCGTCGGCTACGGCAAAATTCCCGGACTGGGCGACGGCTGAGCGAACTCGTTAGGCGCGGCGAATTGTTTGTCGCTCAGGTGCGATTTGAGCGCGGCGATTCCGACAAGCGCGAGCAATACGGCAACGATCAGGCGTTGTTCGCTGACCGTCAGCTCGAAGGCGCGCGTTTTCATTTTGTGGCATAGCGAATCGGATCGGGCAGGCCGGCTTCGTGAAAACCTTTCAGGCGCAACCGACAGGAATCGCAAACCCCGCAAGCCGCGCCGTCTGCGGTCGGGTTATAGCAACTGTGCGTGAGCGAAAAATCCACGCCGAGCTCCGCGCCTTTGCGCACGATTTCAGCTTTCGTTAGGCGCAAAAGTGGCGCGTGAATTTTAAACTGCGCACCTTCCACGCCGGCTTTGGTCGCGAGGGCCGCGAGCGTTTCAAAGGCGCGCAAAAATTCCGGCCGGCAATCCGGATACCCGCTGTAGTCGATCGCATTCACGCCGAGAAAAATATCGCTCGCGCCCGTCGTCTCGGCGAAAGCCAGAGCGAAGGAAAGAAAGATCGTGTTGCGCGCCGGCACGTAGGTAATGGGAATTTCCGCAGTCATCTCTTCCTCGGAACGTCCCTGCGGGACCGCGAGATCACTCGTTAGGGCAGAGCCGCCGAAGACGCGCAGATCAATCTGCGCGATGCGATGATCCTTCACGCCTAACGAGTCCGCCACTTGTCGGGCGGATTCCAGTTCAACACGATGACGCTGTCCGTAATCGAAAGAGAGCGCGTGCGTGTCGAAGCCTTCGGCCCGCGCAATCGCGAGCGTGACCGCCGAATCCAGACCACCGCTGACCAGGACAACCGCGCCACTCATTTTCAAAGGTCGAGGACGATCGCGTCGACGTCCGGGGAGCGCACGCTTCCAGCGTGTTGGCGAATTCGTCCTCGAATTCGCGAACTTCCTCTCCGAGTGGCTAGTTGCCGAAAAGTTCGTCTCCGCAGAATGCGAAGACCAGCACGCTGGAAGCATGCGCTCCCCAGGCAATTCGCTCGGAAAATCATCGGTGCATCGGAGGTTGGTTCCTCTGCTCGCGGGCGTCGAGAAGATTGCTTAAGCTGCGCGCGTGAGGGGAATTTGGAAAAGATTTCGCCATCGCCTGGAATGGCTGGCGTTGATGGCGGCTTTAGAAATTGTGCCGCTGCTTTCGCGAAATGCGTGCTACCGACTGGCCGGTTTCGCCGGAAATCTTGCGGCGAAATTTGATCGCGAAGGCCGGCGCGTGGCCTTGGCGAATCTCGAAGCGGCTCTCGGCGATGCACTCACCCCGGCGCGACGCGCGGAGATTGTGCAGGCATCGTTTCAGGATTTCGCGCGGACGATGCTCGATCTCTTTTGGAGTCCGCGCCTAACGAGTGAAAATTTTCGGGATTACATCGAGTTCGGAGGCCTCGAGCAAATGCGCATCGATGCCGGACCGGAACGCAGTTGCATGGTCGGCGCGTTTCATTACGGAAACTTCGAGTGGCTCAGCCTCGCTTGCGGTTGGGTGGGTTTCGCTGGCGCGATCGCGACCCAGGAATTCAAAAATCCGCTGCTTGATAATTTCTTTGCGCGTCTGCGCGAGCGCTCCGGACACCGCACGGTTCCACGCGAAGGAGCGATTATTCGCCTCTACAAAATCCTGCGCCGGAAAGGTCGCGTCGCGCTGCTGGTCGATACCACGCTCCCGCCGCATCATCCGACGGTCGTGATCGAGTGTTTTGGATTAAAGACGATCGTGACCGTGGCGCACGCCTGGCTCGAGGAAAAAACCGGCACGCCGATTATTCCGATGTATTGCGAACCGCTGCCGCACGGCCGTTATCGCGTGGTCGCCTTGCCGAAAGTGCAAATCGCGGAAGGCGCGACGCATCAGGAAATCGCGCAGGCCTGCTGGGATGCGTTTGAACCAGTCGTTAGGCAAAATCCCGCGCCCTGGCTTTGGAGTTACAAACACTGGCGTTACCAGCCGCCACAGACGGAGCGCACCTATCCGTTTTACGCCCAGGAATCGCTCGAGTTCGATCAGATCGCTTCGCGGCCGAATTACGCAAAACTCGATCGGCTGCCCATTCAAATTGCGCGCGGAGTTCTTCCGGCCACGGCGACGCGCGCCTTGCCGCGGTGAATTCTCTCGTGAAAACAATCCGGCATCGTGCGGAGTGGCTGCTCATCCGCGCGCTGGCTCGCACCGTTCCGCGATTGCCGCGCCGAGTTTGTCATGCGCTGGCCGACGGCTTCGGGGCGATCGCGTCCGTCGTGCATGCGCCGGGCCGGCATGTGGCAATGGAAAATCTAGAGGCCGCTTTCGGAAAGACGTATTCCGTTGCTGAGCGCCGACGACTCGTTAGGCAATCGTATCAATACTTCGCGCGCGCGATGGCGGACTTGTTTTGGAGTCCGCGCCTAACGACTGAGAATTTGTCGGACATTTTCGACCTGGAAAGTTTGGAACGATTGAAGCGGGAGCAACAAAGCGGTCGCGGGATGATTTTTGCCTGCCTGCATTACGGCGGTTTTGAATGGATCGCGCTCGCGCTGGGCTTGAGCGGTTTGGAATGCACGGTCGTGACGCAAAGTTTCAAGAACCCGCGGCTGAACACGACTTTCAATTCGCTCCGCGAAGTTTCCGGCCACCAGACCATCCGGCGCGAAGGCGCGATCCTGCGGTTATATAAAGCGCTGCGAAATGGACGAAGCGTGACGCTGGCGGTCGACCTGACGGTTTCTGCAAAATTGCCCAGCGTACCGATTCGTTGTTTCGGCTTGGAAACATGTGTGACCTTCACTCACGCCTGGCTGCACAAGCGCACCGGCGCCGAGATTATTCCGACGCATTGCGAGCCATTGCCGGACGGACGCTATCGCCTGGTCCTGCATCCGGCGCTGAAGATCGCGCCTAACGAGACCAACCAGCAAATCGCACAAGCCTGCTGGAACGTTTTCGAACCAGTCGTTAGGCAAAATCCCGCGCCCTGGCTTTGGATGTACAAGCATTGGCGTTACAAGCCGGCGGCGTCGGCCGAGCGCTATCCGGATTACGCCAACCAATCGTCGCATTTCCGGAAGTTGCTCGCGCGGGTCGCTAAAGAGCAGGGCGCGCCTGAGTCAGTGGCCTGAAGAAGGGCGGTCGATAGTTTGACAACTGGTGCGCTTTACGCTTCTGCATAATTCTATATGCGATTTTTCTATCGACTTCTTTTGCTCGCGGCCCTGCCGGCGGCGGCGTTCCTGACCAGTTGCGAGACCGGCTCGACCATGTCCGGCGGCAGCTATCACGTGACCGCGCATCGGCCGAATAATCCCAACGACGTGCGCGTGAAAGTTTCGCTCTCGAAACAAAATGTTTACGTCATGGAAGGCGATCGTTGCCTGATGGCAGTGGCGACGACGATCGGCATTCCGGCTAAGCCGACTCCGAAAGGCAACTTCCACATTTACTCGAAACAGGAACACAAACGCTCCGGCTCCTATGGCTTCCGTGTGCAAGGCGACCGCATCATTCCAGCGGAAGCCGGCAAGAATATTCCCGGCCGCTACGTCGGTTATCCGATGGGTTACTGGTGCGAATTCAGTCCGTCCTACGGATTTCATCAGGGCTACGTCCATCTGCATCCGCGCAGTCATGGTTGCCTGCGTTTGAAAGGCGAAGCGGCGGCGAAATTCTACGCGCTCGTCCGCAATGGCACAGCGGTGAACATCGCAGAGACCCAGCCGGAAGACGCCAAGTTCGGCGGGCAAGTGCAACGCATCGATGATTCGAAGACGCCGGATCCACCCGCGCGCGTTTCGATTTCCGATGCCGCTTTCCAAGCGCCATCCGGGCAGCTTTTGGTCGACTAGCAAAGCGCCGGGCTTTGCCCGATAGTCTCGCCGTGACCACGAATCTCATCTCCAGCGGCACGACCGCGCGCGAGAAGGTAAATCTGCGCACGCCGGAGGTGATGACCGCCGTGCAGGAGCAGGTCGAGGCGCATTATCGCAGCGACATCGTGGAAAAGATTCGCCGGAACGGCGGCATCCTCACGGTCGGCGATGTGACCGTGCGTTTAGCGAAACAGTTCGGTTTTTGCTACGGCGTGGAGCGCGCGATCGATCTCGCGTATGCGGCCGGTAAAGTTTTTCGGGACCGCCGCCTTTTCATTCTCGGCGAGATCATTCACAACCCGGAAGTGAACGAGCAGATCCGCTCGTTAGGCATCAAGAACCTGATGGGCGCGAACAAGGAAGCGGACATCGCGGATTTACACCCGGAGGACGTGGTGATCGTGCCCGCTTTCGGGACGGAAGTTTCGACCTTGCAGCAAATCAAGGAACGCGGTTGCCAGATTGTCGATACCACTTGCGGCGACGTCATGAGCGTGTGGAAACGCGTCCGGAAATACGCCAGCGAATCCGCCACCTCGATCATTCACGGCAAAGCCGAGCACGAGGAAACGAAGGCGACCAGCTCGCGCGCGCTCGGCGACGGCAAGGGACATTATCTGGTCGTGCTGACTTTGGCCGAAACCGATTACGTCTGCGATTACATCCGCCGCGGAGGGAACAAGCAGGAGTTTCTCGAGAAATTTCACAATGCGCATTCGCCGGGGTTCGACCCCGATTTGCACTTGCGCACGATCGGCGTGGCGAACCAAACGACCATGCTCCGCGGCGAGACCGAAGAAGTGCAGCGGCGCATCCGGCAGGCGATCATGGATCGTGATGGCGCGGAAGCGGCCGCGAAAAATTTTCGCTTCTTTGATACGATTTGCGGCGCGACTCAGGAACGCCAGGACGCTTTACGCGAACTGCTGAACGTCTCCATGAATGTCTTGCTCGTGGTCGGCGGTTACAACAGTTCGAACACGTCGCACCTTGCGGAAATGGGCGAGGAAAAATTGCCAACTTATTTCGTGCGCAACGCTTCCCGATTGCTCTCGGAGAAGGAGATTTTGCATTACGATCTTCATGCGAAAGACGAAGTGGTGGCGCGCGATTGGTTGCCGGCCGGGCCGCTCGTCGTCGGGATCACGGCGGGCGCTTCCTGCCCGAATAATCTGATTGAAGAAACGCTCATTCGCTTGTTTGAATTGCGTGGCGTGAATCGCGAACAGCTCGAAGCCGCGGCCTGATTTGTTTCGCTCGCTCGCGGTTGCGCCAGCGAAACACCGATGAGCGCTGACCCTTCCTTAGCCGGGCTTTCCGGCCGCACCGCCGCGCAGGCGACTGCGGATTTCGATGCTTTGCAGGAACGGCTTGTGCCGCTTTGGCGTTCGATTCAATCCTTCAATCAGGACGAACAAACCATCGTCGTGGTGCCGTCGATGACCCTCGACATGGCCGCGAGTGGCGCGGAGGCGCAGGCCTACGAGGAGCGCTTTCTCTTTCTTCTTCTCCTGCTCGCGCAACCGCGCGCGCGCCTGATCTACGTGACCTCGCAGGCGATTCATCCGAGCGTGATCGAATATTATCTCGACCTGCTTCCGGGAGTGATTCCGAGCCATGCGCACCGACGCCTCTCGTTAGTCGCGCCCTACGATGGTTCGGCCAAGCCGTTGAGTTTGAAATTGCTCGAGCGTCCGCGCTTGCTCGAAGAAATTTGCGCGCTCATTCCGGATAAAAATCGCGCGCATCTGGTTTGCTACAACACCACTTTCCTCGAGCGAAACCTCGCGCTGCGACTCGATATTCCGCTCTACGGCGCCGATCCGAAACATTTTCATTTCGGAACCAAGACTGGTTGCCGCCAGCTCTTCGCCGCCGCTGGAGTGAATCATCCGTTCGGAGTGGAGAACCTGCACACCGTCGAGGAAGTGAACGCGGCCCTGACGCAGATGTATCGGCAACGGCCCTCCATGCGCGCGGCTGTGGTGAAATTAAACGAAGGGGTTTCTGGTGAAGGGAACGCGCTGGTCGATTTGAGCGAGCTGGCTTCGGCTAACGAGCAGTCGATCGCGGAACGTGTGCGCGCGATGCGTTTCGAAATGGACGGGATGACCTTCGAGGATTACTTCGGAAAATTCCGCGAACGCGGCGGAATTGTCGAAGAACGCGTGGGCGTCGGCGCGCAAGAAGTGCGCAGCCCGAGCGTGCAATTGCGGGTCACGCCGCTCGGGCAGGTCGAGTTGCTTTCCACCCACGATCAAATGCTCGGAGGCCCCAGTGGACAAAGTTATCTCGGCTG
This sequence comes from uncultured Chthoniobacterales bacterium, assembly GCA_964235895.1. Classification (GTDB taxonomy): domain Bacteria; phylum Verrucomicrobiota; class Verrucomicrobiia; order Chthoniobacterales; family UBA10450; genus JACCTI01. The sequence goes on along the minus strand of CAXSCV010000007.1, from coordinate 38,080 downwards.
CATTTTTCCAGCCGATCCGGCCTACGCAGTCGAGATCAGTCGCGAAGCCGGAAAGGTCGGCGCGCGTCTCGCGCAGGCCGGTGTCATCGGACGGTTTGCGCTCGATTTCGTGACCACGCGCGCGCGCGGATCCGCGCCTTGGGAGCTGTATGCAATCGAGGTGAACCTGCGCAAAGGCGGCACCACTCATCCGTTTCTCACTCTGCAATTTCTCACCGGCGGCGCCTACGATTCCGAGACCGGCATTTTCACCGCGCCAAATGGCCAGAAGAAATTTCTGGTCGCGAGCGATCACGTGCAATCACCGAAATATCGCGGCTATTCGCCTAACGACTTGTTCGATCTGGTCGTTAGGCGGGAATTACATTTCGGCCAGGTCCGGCAAACCGGCATTGTCTTTCACATGCTCAGTGCGCTCGGCACGACAGGTCTGCTGGGTTTGACCGCCGTAGGAAATTCGCCGGAAGAAGCACGCGCCATTTTCGAGCAGGCCCAGCGCGTCCTCGATGAGGAAGCCAAGCTGGACCAGATGTAACTACTCGTTAGGCAAAAACGTTTCTGCGAACTCCGCCGCGCGGGCGAGGGATTCACGCGCTTCCGGGACCACCGGGGTCACTTCCTGCCAACCGTGCGGCATCCCGGCGGAAATATTTAACCTGACCACGTTTCCAGCGTTCGCCCAACGCTCGCGCAGTTGCGCCGCTTCTGCGCACAACATCTCGGTCTCGCTCACTTCAATCAGGAGAGGCGGCAACTTTCCCAGCTCGGCGAAGAGCGGCGAGGCGAGCGGATTACGCGGGTCGGTTCCCTGCAAGTAGGCCTGCGCGTAGGCCGCGAAACTTTCGGCATAAAACATGTCGTCGAGATGTTCGCGCGCGCGCAATTGCGGCTCACGACCGGCTGTAAGGTCGACCCACGGCGAAAAAGTCACGATGGATGAAGGCAGCGGAAAGCCTTCGTCGCGCGCGCGGATGGCGAGCGCAATGGCCAGCCCGCCCCCCGCGGAGTCGCCGGCAAAAACGATCCGGTCGGCTGCGGTCGTTTCACAGAGCGTTCGATAGATTGCGAAGACATCATCGAGCGCGGCCGGGAAAGGGTGCTCGGGCGCGAGACGATAATCGGGCACGCAGGCTTCCGCTTTGAGCAAGCGCGACAGAGTCACCGTGTTCGGGCGATGGGTTTGCGGCGAGCAGGAAAGATAGCCGCCGCCATGCAAGTAAAAGAGCGTTGCGCGATTCGCCTCCCGCCAGCGCAGACGTTCGCAGCGCACGCCGGCGCGTTGCACTTGATCGATGCGAATGCCGTGTCGCCAGCTCCACGCGATCCTCAACGGACGAGGCAATCCCATGATCCGCCGCGTCTGTCGCGCCAGTCCCTCGGGCGTAAGCGCGGGCCGGCGCTTGGTGAACGCGCGATAGAGAAGGCCCGCGATTTTTCCGCGCAGGCTGCGTTTCGTTCGCATCGGGCAGCTTAACCCGGGCAACGCGAATTGCCTCCGCCGCGCGAATACTCTTTTGTCATGCGCGCAATTTGGAAAGGCAGTATCAGTTTCGGTCTCGTGAATATTCCGATCGCCCTTTATCCGGCGACGCGGCGGGAGGAGCTAAAGTTTCGCCTCCTGCGCGGGAGCGATCACAGCCCGGTGAATTACAAACGCGTCGCGGAGAAGGACGGCAAAGAAGTGCCGTGGGGTGAAATCGTCAAAGGTTACGAATACGAAAAAGGGAAATTCGTCATCCTTGGCGAGAAGGATTTTCAACGAGTGGATTTGGAAGCGACGCAGACGGTCGACATCCAGGATTTCGTCGACGTCGATGAAATCGATCCGATGTTTTTCTACAAGCCGTACTATCTCGAACCGCAAAAAGGCGGCGATAAAGCTTACATTTTGCTGCGCGAAGCTTTGGCCGACGGAAAGAAAGTCGGCATCGCAAAAGTAGTTATCAAAACCCGGCAATATCTCGCCGGTGTAAAAGCGACCAAGCACGCGCTCGTCTTGGAGTTAATGCATTTCGCCGAGGAGCTCTCGGATGCGGAGAAGCTGAACGTGCCCAAGAAAGCTGCGCCCGGAAAACGCGAAATGGACATGGCGAAAGCGCTCGTGGAGAGCATGACCGCGAAGTGGGATCCGCAAAAATATCACGATGATTATCGCGAAGCGTTGCTCGAAGTGATCGAGGAAAAAGTGGAAGCGGGCGGGAAGGAAATCGAGGACAAGCCCAAGGAGAAACGGGAGTCGACCAAGGTCATCGATTTGGTCGCGGTTCTACAGCAGAGCCTCGCACAGTCGAAGGGCGGAAAGGCGAAAAAGAATGCGGCGAAAGTGAACTCCAAACGCGCTGCAAAGCATCACCACAAAAAAGCAGCTTAATGGTAATCCGGGCCTGGTCCTGCTCGCTTCTCAGTGATGCGGAGCTTCTTCATCGGCAACTCCGCAATGCGGTGCATGCTTAGGCCACCGAAAAACCACCGGCCACAGGTGTCATCCTGAGCCGCGAAGACGGCGAAGGATCTCTCCCATTCACGTGGCGTTCTGGTTTCGCGAGGTTCGTTCACAACGCGATGGCGGCTGTGGAAGACGCACTGTTTTGAGTGCGCCCTAGCAGATGGCGAGGCCCTTCGCCGTCTTCGCGGCTCAGGATGACAAGTATGGGAGATATCGATGTCCGCTGCGCGCCGATACGCGCGCCGCATCTGCGTAATCCAATTCTCCAACCACTCGGCGCTGTCACAACAACGATGAGAACGCTGGCCGTCCGTTTGCCCCGCACCGCTGCTAGTTCCCTCTCGTAGAGGAACGAGAGCTGGGGCGGCGCGTTGATTCATCAGGCAAGATTCGTTAGGCCGAATTTCATTCCAGAGTGCGTTCGTCTTCGAAACGTTACTAGGTCAGCCTGCGCGAAAAAGTTTCCAACGCGTCCCTTGATTCATACAAACGTTTGAATTATTCTATCAACCTTGAAGACAGAGTCGGAGCAACTTCACCTGACCAAGGTGGCAATCCTCAACGCGGCGGAGCGTTTGTTTGCCGCCCGGGGATTCAAGGCGACTTCGCTCCGCGCCATTACCGCGGAAGCGAAGGCCAATCTTGGCGCGGTCAATTATCATTTCGCTTCGAAGAACGCGCTCATCCTCGCCGTGCTCAGTCGACGGATGCTGCCTTTGAATGCCGAGCGGGTGGGGCTGCTGAATTCGTTCGAGGCGGAAGACCGGGACCGGCCGTTACCGATCGAAAAGATCCTCGAGGCGCTCTTCCGGCCAGCGCTTGAATTGATCGCGCGCGGCGCGAAAGGCGGCCGCTACTTTATCCGGCTGCTCTCGCAATGTCTGGCCGAACCGGGCGCTTATTTGCAGCCGCTCGTGCAGGAAGAATTCGCCGAGAAAAATCTCCGCTTCCACGCCGCGATGAAGCGCGCTCTGCCGCATCTCTCCAGCGACGAAGTCCATTGGCGTTTGCATTTCGCGCACGGTGTTTTCCTGCACACGGTGGCAAATGCGCACGTCCTCGAATGGTCCTCGAATGGGCGCTGCCAACTCAGCGGGCAGGAGCGCGTGCTCCATCGGATTATCGATTTTTGCGCGGCCGGATTGAAGCAGGGCGAAACAGAAATGAAGGGAAAACTCAAACGTGCAGCTTGAAGAAATCGAACAACCTCCAGTGATCACGCCGCCGCGGCGCGAACAACCTTTCGTTAGGCGAGAATCGCCACCGGAAAAAGCCGCGGAACCGCTCGCCGCAAAAAAGCGCGGCTGGCTGCAACGCCCGGTCGTGATCCTTGCTCTCGCGCTCGTCCTGATCATTGGCATCGCCTACGGATCGCTCGCGCTTTTTCACAGCCTCACGCACGAGACGACCGATGACGCTTTCGTCGACGCGCACATCGTCGCGATTGCGCCGAAGATTTCCGGCCGCGTGACCGCCGTCCATGTGAAGGATAACGAGCAGGTGAAGAAGGGCGATCTGCTGGTGGAAATCGATCCGGCGGATGCGCAGGTCATCGTCGCGCAACAGCGGGCTGGCCTCGATGTCGCGCGTGCCAAAGAACGCACTTCGCAAATGGCGGCGGAACAGGCCGACGCGCATTTGCAAACTTTGCACGCGGGCTACGAAGCGGCGGCGGCGAGCGCGAATGCGGCGGCCGCGGATTCGGCCAAAGCGAAAGGCGACCTCGCACGCAACCAAGATCTCATCGCAAGCGGCGCGATTTCGAAACAGGACTACGAGCATTCATCGATCGACACCAAATCCTCCGAAGCCACGCTCGATTCGAAGCGGAAACAGATGGAAGCCGCGGCCGCGTATTTGAAGGAATCGGAGAAGCAGGCGGAATCGGCGCACGTGCAAGTGAGCGCGGCAGCCGCGGAAATGGCGCAGGCCGAAGCCGCGCTGAAAGCGTCCGAACTATCGGCTTCCTATGCGAAAATCACCGCGCCTTCGGATGGTCGCGTGACCAATAAAGCGGTCGAGCCGGGCGCGTATGTGCAGGTCGGGCAAAACTTGCTCGCCCTTGTTCCGCCGCAGCTTTGGGTGACGGCGAATTTCAAGGAAACGCAATTGACTGCGATGCGTCCGGGTCAACCCGCGAGCGTGAGCGTCGATGCTTATCCCGATCGCGAATTGCACGGGCACGTCGACAGCATTCAGGCGGGCAGCGGCGCGCGTTTCAGCCTGCTCCCGCCAGAAAACGCCACCGGCAATTACGTCAAAGTGGTCCAGCGCGTCCCGGTGAAAATTCTCCTCGACGAACAACCGGACGTGCAACAGGTGCTCGGGCCTGGCATGTCGGTCGAGCCGGATGTGCGAATCAAATCTGGCCTAACGAGTGGTATCGTGGTCGCGATCATTGCCATCGTCGCCGCCCTCGCCGTCCTTATCGGCGCGGCGTTTTGGATTGGCCGGATTAATCGGGCGCGGTAAATGGCGGCAACTCCTCCAGCGCAGGCGGTCGCGAATTGGCGTCCGAGTCACAACCCTTGGCTGATCGCGGTTGCGGTCATGCTCGCCACTTTCATGGAGGTGCTCGACACCTCGGTCGCGAACGTTTCTTTGCCTCACATCGCTGGCAATCTTTCCGCCACGACTGACGAAGCGACCTGGGTCCTAACGAGTTATCTGGTGGCGAATGCGATCATTCTTCCGGCGACCAATTGGCTCGGTCAACTCTTCGGCCGGAAGCGTTTTCTCATTTGTTGCATCGGGCTTTTCACACTCGCCTCCGCCCTGTGCGGAATGGCGGGCAGCCTCGGGTTTTTGATTCTCGCGCGCGTCCTGCAAGGCGCGGCTGGCGGCGCGTTGCAGCCGATCTCGCAGGCGGTTTTGCTCGAGAGTTTTCCGCCGGCGAAACGCGGCGCGGCCATGGCCGTCTTCGCCATGGGCGTGGTCGTGGCGCCGATTCTCGGGCCGACGCTCGGCGGTTGGATCACGGACAATTATTCCTGGCGCTGGATTTTTTACGTCAACCTGCCGATCGGTCTTGGTGCGGTTTTGTTAGCGAACGCGCTGATCGAGGACCCGCCCTATTTGAAACGAATCTCCGCGGCCAACATCGATTATCTCGGCTTCGGTTTCCTCAGTCTCTGGCTGGCCACGCTGCAATTCGTGCTCGATAAAGGCCAGGAGCTCGATTGGTTTAGCAACCACTCCATCGTCATTTGCGCGGTCCTTTCCGTGGCCGCCTTCATCGCATTCGTCACGCACGAACTGACCACCGCGCATCCGATCGTCGATTTGCGCGTTTTAAAAAATCGCAACTTCGCCGTCGGCGCGGGCCTCATCCTCTTGTTAGGCGCGCTCCTTTACGGCACGACCGCGATCCTGCCGTTGTTCATGCAAAACCTGCTTCATTACACCGCGCTCGATGCCGGGATCGCGATGAGCCCGCGTGGAATCGGCGCCTTGTGCATGACCATTCTCGTCGGGCGTCTGGTTGGGAAAATCAGCAATCGTCTTTTGATTCTGACCGGCTTTCTCCTGCTCGCTTATTCCTGTTGGCTCTTCTCCAGCATCAATCTCAGCATCTCGATGAAAAGCGTGGTCGTGCCCGTGGTCATTAGCGGACTCGCGATCAGTTTGATTTTTGTTCCCCTAACCACTTCCGCCATGGGCACGCTGGCGCAGGATCAGATCGGCAACGCCAGCGGCATTTACAATCTCATGCGCAACGTCGGCGGAAGCGTCGGCATCGCCATGATCACCCCCTTGGTCGCGCGCAATGCGCAAACCAACCAGGCCTTGCTCGCCCCGCGGATGTCGCGTTACAACCCGGCCTTTCAACATCAGTTCGCGCTCATCCAAGCCGGGCTGGCGCATCGCGTGGGCGATTGGCAGGCGATGAAAGAAACGCCGCGCGTCCTTTACGGAATCCTCCAGCAGCAGGCCTCGCTCATCAGTTACGTGAATAATTTCCGCACCTTCGCGCTCGTCTGCCTGGTCTGTGCGCCGCTCGTTTTCCTTTTCAAGAAAGTGAAGAAACCCGCCGGGCCGATCGCCGCGCACTGAGCCTCAGCACTCGTTAGGCTGGCTAGCCGGCTCCGGGGAGCGCACGCTTCCAGCGTGCTGGTTTCGGCATTTTGCCGAAACGAACTTTCGTCCGCGCGTGGCTCTCCGCCGATTATTCGGACAACAAAAGTTCGTGATCGCGGAATGCGATCACCAGCACGCTGAAAGCGTGCGCTCCCCGGATTATTGCTGCGCCAGGGCTGAGCGGACCGCAACGCCGAGTTTGCGCGGACCGTCTCCGCCTAACGAGACATCGATCGCTTCCAATCTTCGAATCAAATCCAGCACTTCCCGACGCGCGTATGGTCCGCCCGCCGCGGCGCAAAAATGCGTACGACAACCGAACGGCCGATCCTGATAAATGAGACAGCGCGAAGTAGCCGGGTCGAGCATCGGGCATCTTCCATCAGTGCTTTCCGGCAAGTTTTTGCGCCCAGTCGCGCGCCACGCTTTCGCTGCGAGTAGCGCCTCGCCTTTGGTCAAATATGGCGTCAAGCCGGTGAGCTTGAACCGGCAGCATTCCGCCAGCCCGCTGCAGTTACGCGAGATCGGCCGAGCGGCCAGCTCCGCGTAAACCTGGCGCACCTCTGCGATCGCTTCGCCTAACGAGTCGTTGAGTTTCATATCGCGGCCTCGGTCATGGCGTGCCCGGCGATCCAGCCCGTCGTCCAGGCCGATTGAAAATTAAAGCCGCCAGTGATGCCGTCGATATCGAGCAACTCGCCCGCGAAGTAAAGACGAGGCACAAGCCGACTTTCCATGGTTTTGAAGTCGACTTCCTGCAAGCGCACGCCGCCGCAGGTGACGAATTCGTCTTTGTTCAGCGACTGGCCCTCGACCGGCAGTTCGGTGCGCGTGAGCAGCCTAACGAGTGCTTGCGCGTGCGGGCGCGAGAGATTTGTCCAGATCGTCTCAGGCGAAATCTCGGCCACGTGGACCAGTTGTTCCCAAAGCCGCGCCGGCAGCGGAACGATCGGCGCGCTGGCCACGCGCTTCTTCGGTTGTGACAAACGCCGCGCACGCAATTTCTCGGCCACCGCTTCTTCCGACATCTCCGGCAGCCAGTTGACGGTCAGCGGAAATTTATAATCGCATTCCGCCAGCACGCGCGCGCCCCAGGCGGAAAGGCGCAGCACAGCCGGACCGCTCACGCCCTGATGGGTGATCAATAGCGGACCGCGTTCGCGCAATTTCCTGCCAGCAACGCTCAGCTCGACGTTGTCCACCGAAACGCCCGGTAGCAAGCGCAACCACGGCGTCGCCACATGAAAGGAAAAGAGCGATGGAACCGGCGGCTCGATTTTGTGGCCTAACGACCGCGCGATTTCCGCTCCGCTGGCCGAGCGCGCGCCGCCTGTTGCCAGCAACAATCGGTCGCAGCTCATTGTGCTTCCGTCGGAAAGCTCGAGATCGAAACCGCCGTTCGCTTTGTGCGATGCGCGCTCGATTCCCTTTCGCGTGAAAAGCCGAACGCCGGCCGCTTTCGCTTCGAACATGAGGCAATCGATCACCGTTCCCGAAGAATCAGTGACTGGAAACATGCGGCCGTCGGCCTCGGTTTTCAGACGAACTCCATGCCGCTCAAACCAGGCGATCGTATCTTCGGGCGAGAAGCGATGGAGTGCGCCGATCAAGGCGCGTTCGCCGCGCGGATAGCGCGCGCTGAAGCTGCGCGCATCCGAAGCCGCATGCGTAACGTTGCAACGTCCGCCGCCGGAGATGCGCACTTTGCTGAGAAATTGCGAAGTGCGTTCGAGAAGAATGACCTCGCGTTCTCCACGCGCCTGCGCGCAGGCGATGGCCGCGAAGAAGCCGGCCGCACCGCCGCCGGCCACGACGATGCGCTCGCCGCTCACTGCGCGTTCACGCCCATTTTGTTCAATCGCGAAATCAGCGCGCGCGCGTTCTTAATCGCGAAGGCATCGCGATCGTTATCGAAATAAATCCACGCTTCGCGCGCGCCGCTTTCGGCAATTTTGTGCGCCCAAAGATCCAGTTCCTCGTCGGAATAATCGTGCCGATACCAGCGGCTTCGTCCATGCAAGCGCGCGTAAATGACATCGCCGGTGCGAATGAGTTCGTCTGGCAAACGCGGCGCGCTGACCGTACAAAAAATGAGACCGCGTTCCTCGAAGCGACGATAAACGGAGTCGCGCCACCAACTGCTATGCCGAAACTCGACCGCGTTCCGATATTGCGGATCAAGTTGCCTAACGAGACTTTGCAAACGCGAGGCGGTATAGCGATAACTCGGCGGAAATTGAAAAAGAAAGCAGCCGAGCTTTGGCCCAAGGATTTCGGCGAAGCGGTAAAATTCCTCGACCAACATGCGCGTGCGCACGAGCCGCATTTCGTGCGTGATCAGGCGATTTACTTTTACCGAATAACGGAAGTCATCAGGCGCGTTGCGGCGCCAGCTTTTTGCGGTCGCGAGCTTGGGCCATTTATAGAACGGCGCGTTTAGTTCCACGGTCGAAAAGTTCGACGTGTAGTGCTTGAACCAGCGATCGGTCCGTTCCGTCTCCGGATAAAAAAGTCCGCGCCAATGCCAGTAGAACCAGCCCGAGCATCCGACGCGCGCCTCCATCCCGCACGCTCCCGCGCGAGCGCGAGAGATGCAACGCGCTACTTCTCGTTAGGCGATTTCGTTGCGGCCACCTGCGTTTTCTTTTCCGGCAAAATGGTCGCCCGCGAGACGCGGTTTCGGCCGAGATATTTTTTTGCCAATTCGCTCAACTCCGCGGTCGTGATGCTTTGTGTATCCGCCATGCGGTTGCGCGCCCAGTCGAGCACTTCCGGCTTTTCCTGCGCGCGCGAGAGCACCGCCGCGAGCCAGTAACCGTTGTTGCGCAATGATTCCTGGAGCGCGGTTAGAAGCGGTTGGCGCGCGCGATTCAACTCGTCCTCGGTCACGCCATTCTTCGAGAGATCGTCCGCCAAACCGATGACCAACTCGGACATTTTCGCGGCCATGGCCGGGTCGACATCGATGCTCGCGAAGAGGTAGCCGTAGCCGGGAAAAGTGTCGCCCGCGTTACTTCCAGCCTGCGGACTGTAGGTGCCTCCGATGTCCTCGCGGACTTTCACCCGCAGCCGATCGTTCAGAATGGACGCGAGCAAATTCAGCCGGCGCGCGCGGTGAATATCGCGCCCATCATCGGTCGGCCAATAGAGCAGGGGCGAACCTTTCGGGATCTCGGAATCGATCGCGTAATTTTTCGCGAACGGCTCGGACGGGAACTCGACTTTCTTTAAATCATCGAGCGCAGGTTTTGTTTCGCGCGGCGGAAGCGCGCCGATGGTTTGCGCGGCGGCAGCGATCGCAGCCTCGATATCGAAGTCGCCGACGAGTGCGACTTCCAGCGCTCCGTGTGCAAATTGCGGCGCCAGCCAGGCCTTCTCTTCCTGGAGGTTGCGCGCGAGCATGACGTCTTCCGCGGGCATGCCGAAACGCGGATCGCCGCTGACCAGAAGATTGGCGATGTCGCGCGAGAGCGGACCGGCGGCGGTGTGTTTGAACGACAGATATAATTGCTCGATGCCTTTCCGCGCGACCCGCAACGCTTCCGGTCGATAACCGGGATCAGTCAAATGCGCGGCCAGAAGTTGGAGATCGAGCAGGAGATCATCGGGCGTGGTGCCGCCGGTGAAACGAAACGTGTCTGCTTCGGGCGTGAAGTGCCAGCCGACATTTTTTCCAGCAAGAAGTTTGCGCAAATCGTCGACGCTATGCTGGCCGAGACCGCCCGCGATAAAGGTGCTGCCGGTCAGCTCACTTAAGCCGCGCTCGTTCGTCGGTTCGGTGATGGCGCCGTCTCCAATCCGTGCGCTCAGAGAAATGCGATCCGCGGCGAAATCAGTTTTTTTCAAGTCGAGCCGCACACCATTTTTGAATGTAATCAGGTCGAGATCGAGGTCGGCGATGTGTTCGCGTTTGGCAATTTCGCCCGGCGCGCCGAAGGAGGTGTAAGCCCACGCGCTTTGCTCGTCGGCATCCGGCGCGGAGAGCGCAACCCTATGCGCCTGATCATAAGCAGCGGCGATCGCCGCCGGCGCATTTCCGGGAATTTTGGCGTTGCCCGTGACCATGACGAACTTACCCGGCGCGGAATAATCTTCGCGCAAAGCAGCCAAACAATCGGCCGGCGTAATTTTTTCCAGCGCTGGTTGGAGGAGCGCGAGATCCTCACTCGGCGGCGTGAAGACTTCTTTGCTCAAAACGCTCTGCACGATTTCGTCGGCGAGTTTATTGGAGTGGCGCGTGCTGGCAGTTTTTACCGCCTGCTTGAGTTGGTTAGAGACGTTGGCCGCGGCTTCGCTTAATTCGGCGGGCGTGAATCCATACTGGAGCGCGCGCCGCAATTCCTCTTCGCCGACGGCGAGCGCGGCTTTCCATTGTTCCGGTTTGCAACTGATGTCGAGATCGGCTCCGCGCATGAAATCGAATTGCTCGGAGACAGTCGCGTTCGCGGAGGTAAAGGGCGCGTCTTCTTTCTTCGCCAGAATATTGAAACGGCGATTGAGCATGGCCAGCGCGAGGATGCGCGGCAGGCGCTTGATCTGCCGGGCAGCGTTATCCGGCTCGGGCGTGAGCGGGGAAATACTCGTTAGGGAAATCGCAGTTGCGGGCGCTTCCGGTTCCGGGTGAAAGATGGCGCGGACACCTTTGAAGTCGGCCAGTTTGCCTAACGAGGGATCGGGCCGAGCCGGTGCCCGCGCAGTCAAATTGCCAAAAGCATCGCCGATCATTTTCTCGACCGCCGCGGGATCGGCGAAATCGCCGACCGCGACCACGACCATTTTCTCCGGGCGATACCAGGTGTTCCAAAAATCGAGGAAGCGTTCGCGTTGCGCTTTTGTGATCACCTCCGGTTCGCCGATCGGCAAACGCCGGGGAAGCCGCGTCGTGCCGAGCATGGCTTCAAACTCCGCCACAAAAGTGCGATACGAGACGGAATCGCTCACGCGTTTCTCCGAAAGGATGACGCCGCGTTCGCGATTGATTTCATCTTTGGTCAGCAAAAGTCCGCCAGCGTCATCGCGAAAAACGCGCAGTCCTTCGGCCAGGGTCGCGTCATCGGCATGCGCGAGTTCGAGCATGTAAACGGTGCGCTCGAAAGAAGTGTTCGCGTTGGTGTCGCCGCCAAAACTCATGCCCATGCGCTGGAAAAATTCCACGAGCGTGCCGGGCGCATAATGTTCGCTGCCGTTGAAAGCCATGTGCTCGAGGAAATGCGCGAGGCCGCGTTGCTCATCGGTTTCTTGCAGCGAACCGGCCAGGACGAGAAGCCGCAAAGAGGCGCGGCCTTTCGGTTCGTGATTCGGCATGACGACGTAACGCAAACCATTCGCGAGCGTGCCGAAGTGCGCGGCGGATTCGGGCGTGAGATCGCTTCCTTCCTGCGCAAAGGGCAAGGCGTGCGGAGCGGGCGGCGCAGTTTTCGCGCAGAGCAGCGGCGCGTTGGCGAGAGCGCAGAGAAAAAGAAGGCGGCGAAAGAGGTGCGTCATAGGCAGTCGTGCGTGGAACGGTCTTCGACAATCGTCGCGAACAGACGTTCAGCGAAGCGCAGATCGCCGATTGCGCAGCCCGAGGCCAATCTTGACACAACGCTTCGTGATCGCGCAGCCTGCCGCTGTGAATTCTTCCATCGAAAAATATTCAGGTTACGTCTACGCGCTTCTGCGGTTAATCGTCGGGCTGATGTTTGCCTGTCACGGCGCGCAAAAACTTCTCGGCATGTTTGGCGGCAAAGGTGGCGCGCACGGGTTGATCCTGGTCGCGGGCATCATCGAGCTGGTCGGCGGATTTCTGATCGCGTTCGGACTCTTCACACGGCCGGCCGCATTTCTGGCCAGCGGTTTCATGGCAGTGGCGTATTTCATGGCGCATTTCCCGAATGGTTTTTTTCCGATCGTCAACAAAGGCGAGCTCGCGGTCGTTTATTGCTTCGTCTTTCTCTACATCTTCACGCGTGGCGGCGGCCGCTGGAGCCTCGATGCCATGATCTTCGGACACCGTGTTCCGTCGGATGAAATCGGAGGGCCGGCGCGCGTCGCCCGCACTATTTAATGAGGCGCCACTCCTTCGCGATCGGCGCGGTCATTCTGCTTGCGGCATTTTGTTTCAGCGCGCGCAACGCGGTCGCGCAGGAATGGGCCAAAGCGCGGCTGAATAATTCGCCGCGCCACGGCGAGTGGGTTCATTTCCAATCGGGCGATCGAAAAATCAACGCCTTCGTCGTTTACCCGGAGCGGAAAGAAAAGGCGCCGGTCGTGCTGGTCATTCACGAAATTTTCGGCCTAACGGATTGGGTCCGCGGCGTATGCGATCAACTGGCGGAGAACGGTGTCATCGCGATCGCGCCCGATTTGTTGAGCGGCCAAACTTTTGCCGACGTCGACGGCGCGCGCAAAGCGATCTCGGCTTTGCCTAACGAGCAAGTCGTGGCCGACTTGAATGCGACCGCGGATTTCGCCGCGAAGATTCCCGCCGCGAACGGGACCCTGGCCGAATGCGGCTTTTGTTGGGGCGGCGGGTGGTCGTTCGCCTACGCCGGTTTGAATACGAAACTCAGGGCCGCGTATTCGTTCTACGGAACGACGGAAGATAAGCCGGCATTGATCGCGAACATCGCCTGCCCAATTTACGGATTCTACGGCGAGAAGGACGAGCGCGTCGACGCGACGATCCCGAAGGGGGAAGAGTTAATGAAAGCTGCCGGCAAGAAATACGAACCGGTGATCTACAAAGGCGCGGGTCATGGTTTCATGCGCGACGGCGAAGCGCCCGAAAGCACGGATGCGAATCACGAAGCGAATAAAAAAGCGCGCGACGATGCGTGGACGCGTTGGAAGAAGCTGCTGAAAGAACTCTAAACGCAGACAGGATTAACAGGACTATTCAGGATTCAAAAATCCGAATTTTGTTCCTTCTGTAAATTCTGTCCGTCCTATTTTTTCACGCCTTCGATTTCATCGGCCAGCGCGGGCACGTCGTAGACTTTTCGTAACGCTTCGCTGATCGCGGCCGAATCAACACTGACCGCGCGCGCCTGCTTTTCGCTGAAGATGCAGTCGAGAGCTAACGACTGGATGTTGCCATCAAAAATGATCCCGACGAATTCGTTCGCTTTGTTCACCACCGGGCTGCCGCTGTTTCCACCGATGATGTCGGCCGTGGAAACGAAGTTGAAGGGCGTGCTGAGATTGAGTTTGGCTTTGCGGTCGATCCAGCGCTTCGGCAGATCGAACGGCGGCTGATTGTTGTGTTCGGCGGCGCGCTGGTACAGGCCGGCGATTTTTGTCAGCGAGGGAATTTGCTGCCCGTTTTCTTCGTAACCACGCAACGGTCCGTAAGATAAGCGGAGCGTGAAAGTGGCGTCGGGATAGTTGCTCGTGCCTTCGAGCGCGAAGCGCGCTTTGGCGATCTCGGCGTAGGCCTGTTGTTTGATTTCGTCCTGCGCTTCCCAGACTTTGCGCGCATCGCGCGCCGGACCGTCGACCAGCCGCGCGAGTTCGATCATCGGATCGTTTGCTGCGGAAACGGCAGCCGCGCCGCCTTCGAACATTTGTTTGCGGAACGCGACCTCTTTGAGCTTCGTGCCTTTGACCAGCTCGGCCGCGCGCGCGACCGGCGATTTCCCCGCGAGCACTTTTTGCACGAGCGGATCATCCACGCCGAAGCGCGTGGACATGTCGGTAAGCGAATCGGTCAGGGTCGCTTGCTCGACATCTTCGTGGACCGGCTCGCTCGAAAAGAGATCGAGCTCGAGCGATTCACGGTTGCTCTCGCGAAACTCGGGAAACCGTTCGCCATTCGGTTTCGGGCGTTCATCGCCCGCCCGCAAAACGCGGCGCGCATACTTGAAGAGCGTGCTGTAAAAAGCGCGCGGCGCGCGATAACTCGCACCCTGTTTTCCGCGGACCGTTTCGAAGTAATGATAAACCGGCAGGACTTTGGCCGTCGCATCCTGCGCTTGTTTGATGCGATCGAAGGCGGCCAGCGTTCCCGCAAATCCCGCGCTGCCTATGTTTGAGGCGCGCAGTTTGTTTTCGCGTTCTTCGATGTCTCTCCAAATTTCCGGATCGAGCAGCGCGGCCAGATAGCCGTCGTAGCGTTTGCGATTATTTTCCACACCGCGGATGTCCTCCTGCACGCGCCGCGCGTTTTCAAAACTGCGCTTGGCGAAGGCATCGAGGAACACTTCGCGGCGATTGAAGAGGCTCAGGAGATACGGCACCTCCTCGTCGCGGGTTTCAGCCAGTTCGCTGGTCGTCAATTGGCGATCGGTCCGGCCCGGATTTCCGCTCACGAAGGTTAACTCGCCATCGCTCGGGCCTTTCGTATTCCATTTTAGAAAATGCTCGATCTTCGCCGGCTGCCCATTTTCGTAGGCGCGGAAAATACAGATATCGAGATCGAAGCGCGGATACTCGAAGTTGTCCGGGTCGCCTCCGTAAAATGCAATCTGCTCTTCCGGCGCGAAGACCAAACGCACATCGTCGTAACGTTTGTAGCGATACAAATTATAAACGCCGCCCTGGTAAAGCGTGATCACGTCGGAGCGCAAACCAGTCGCGTCTTTGCTTTCCTTTTCGATCGCGGCAATCGCGTTCGCGCGTGCTTTCGCGGCATCATCGGGCGACATCTCGGATTGAACCGCCGAGGTCACGCGCGCAGTCACATCTTCGATCGACATGAGCACGTTCAACTCGAGATCGGTCGCCTTTGGTTCTTGCGCGCGCGTCTTGGCGTAGAAGCCATCGCGCACGTAATTATTTTTCTCGCTCGAGATTTTCTGAAGGGTATCGAGGCCGACGTGATGATTGGTGATGACGAGGCCGTCGGCGGAGATGAACGAGCCGCTCCCACCGGAGTTGAAGCGCACGCTCGCTTTCTGCAAATGCTCGAGCCACTGCGGCGTCGGCTCGAAGTTGTATTTTTCTTTTAATTGATCGAGCGGCGGTTTGTTGAAAAGCCACATGCCTTCATCGGCGAAAGCGGTGGCGAGGAACCCGATCGACAGAAGGCTGGTGAGGCCGCAGCGGCGCGCGCACGCGAGAAATGTAGACATGGCGGAGGTTAGCCGCGCCGCGTCGGAGAATGCAATCTCACTAAAACGGCGATCGATGTTATGAGCGATTCCGCTTGGTTGAGCCTAACGAATGGTTCACCAACAACCCGTTGCCGAGGTCTTTCGCCGTCGATGCGGCTGAGTCCTTGCTCCGCCCCGTTTTGCCTAATAACACGTTCTTTTTGTTGAACTCGTCTTCTCTAAAGTCGAAGCCCTTTCGGGATGAGGAAACGGTCTAACAAGTCGAAGGACCATTGCACGAGGAGCGCGAGGACGGCGGCGGGGATGGCGCCTTCGAGGATGGTGGCGTGATCGTTTAGGTTCAGGCCGCTCAGAATTGGTTCGCCCAATCCGCCGGCGCCGATGAGGGCGGCGAGGGTGGCGGTGCCGATGTTGATAACGGCGCTGGTTTTGATGCCGGCGAGGATGGTGCGCGAAGCGATCGGTAAATAGATTTGGCGGAGCCGCGCACTACTCGTTAGGCCGAGCGCGATGGCGGATTCGCGGATGGAGGGCGCGATGTTTTGCAAAGCGGTCGCGGTGTTGCGGACGATCGGGAGCAGACCGTAGAGGAAAAGCGCGGCGATGGCGGTGCGGGCACTGATGCCAAAGAACGGGACCGGCACGAGGAGCGCGAGCAGGGCGAGTGATGGGATGGTTTGCACGGCGCTGGTGAGCGCGAGGATGATGTGCCCGATGGCGCCGCCACGGCTGGCAACAATGCCGAGCGGGACGCCGATGATCACGGAAAGGAGCAAAGAAATTCCGGCGAGCTGCAGATGGCGCGCGGTCCAACGCAAAATTTTGTGCGCAAGGCTTTCGGAGACTTGCGAGCCCTCGTCGCCAAAATAAAAGGCGGCGGCGCGCGCATAATTTTTGGTCCGCTCAGCCTCCGCGTTCAGGCGGATCATTCGTTGCTCGTCGATGGTTCCGGCGATTTTTTGCAGCGCCGAAATCGCGCCGGCGGGGAGCGACAAACGATAAAGAAAAACGGCTTTGTATTGCGGGAAAAAACCGAGGTCGTCCTCGAGCGCGATGAGGTTGTATTCGCCGATTTTTGCGTCGGTCGAATAGGCATCCTTCACATCGATGTCGCCGTTACGGAGCGCATCGTAGCCGAGGCCGTGATCGATGCCTTTGATATCTGGCGGGGCAAGTTGGTAGCGCGCAGAGAGCGGGTGCCAGCCGTCTTGCCGATCGAGAAACTCATGGGTGAGACCGAATTTCAAATCCGAATGCGAACGCAGGTCGCTGATTTTTGCGATGCGGTGCGCGGTGGCGAAATCGCGGCGCATGACCAGCGCATACGTGTTGTTGAATCCGAGCTCATGGGAAATTCCAACGCCATCCGGTGCGAGCGCAGCGCGCAAATCCTCCAGTGCGAGCGAACCGGGGCGCTTGAGAATTTCCTCGGCGATCGTGCCGGTGTATTCGGGATAAACGCTGATCTGTCCAGTGCGGAGCGCCTGCCAAAGAATGATCGTGCCGCCCATGCCCTGCCGATGCTCGGCGGTGAAGCCGGCCTCGCCTAACGAGTGTTTGGCGATCTCGGCAAGAACGTAAGATTCGGTAAATTTTTTCGAACCGACGACGATCGGTTCGGCTCTCGCAAGGGAAGGAAGAAGAAGAATTTGAAAGCCAGCAAACCAGGAAAGAAAGCCGAGACGCGACCACTTCCTCCTTTTCTGATTTTGAAAGCCCGGCCGTTGCTTCGCGTCCGTTACGGCGGGTTTGGAAATTTGCTTCACGAGAAGGCTAGGCTCCGTTGCGCGTTGATGAATTCGGTGACGAATGGGTTCGCAGGTTGTTCGCGCAACTCGGCGAGAGCGCCTTCTTGAACGACGCGGCCTTCGTTCATGAGGACGATGCGATCACCCAGGTAGGCGGCTTCGGCGAGGTCGTGCGTGACGAGAATCGCGGTTTGTTGCAGACGTTGAAAAATTTCCTTTAGCTCTCTTTGTAATCCTGCCCTAACGAGTGGATCGAGCGCGCCTAAAGGTTCGTCGAGCAAGAGGAGCTCGGGCGAGAGGGCGAGCGCGCGCATGAGGCTGACGCGCTGGCGTTGTCCTCCGGAAAGCTCGGACGGATAACGCGCCAACGCTTCGCGCGGAAAACGCGTGAGCGCGCACAATTCCGCGAGTCGCTTCTCCGATTCCTCGTCCGCCCGGCCGAGATGGCGCGACATGAGCAGGACATTTCCGCGCGCGGTCAGATGCGGAAATAATCCGCCATCCTGAATGACGTAACCGATGCGGCGCCGAAGTTGCGCGATGTTCGACGGCGTAATCTGCTCGCCGTTAAAGGAAATTTCACCCGCGTCCGGCACGAGCAGGTGAATGATCAAACGCAGAAGAGTCGATTTGCCGCAACCGCTCGGACCAATCAGCACCGTCGTTTTTCCGCGCTCGAATTCCAGATCTGTCCGGTGAAGCGCGACCGTGTTGCCGTATTTTTTTTCGACGCCGACAAGTTGGACGATCGCGCTCAAGAGCGCGATTATGCCCGGGTCACGAAATGGAAAACAGCAAACATCTCGCGCGGATCGGTCCAGGTGCGCGAGAGCTGAAAACCGGCGGAAGCGGCTAGCGCGGCGAAACCTGCGCGGGTGTGTTTATAGGAATATTCGGTGATGATTTTTTCGCCGTCGGCGAAATGAAATTCGCGATCGCCCAGATGAACGGTCTGCGCGCCTTCGCTCAGCAAATGCATCTCGATTCGGCCGAGCGATTGATTGTAAACAGCGAGATGCCGCCAGCGATCGATCGCGAAATCCGCGCCGAGCTCGCGATTTGCCCTAACGAGCAGATTGAGATTAAAGGCGGCGGTCACGCCGGCGCTGTCGTTGTAGGCGGCTTCTAAAATGTCGCGCGGTTTTTGCAGATCGACGCCGATGATCAATCCCCCGCTGCGGCCGCACAAACGGCAAACCCGACGAAGAAAATCGCGCGCCACTTCGGGTTCGAGATTGCCAATGGTCGAGCCGGGAAAATAAACCGCGACGTGATCGGGCGTGCGCGAAGGCGTGGGCAATTCGATCGGCTGCAGGTAATCCGCGCAGACTGGCAGAATTTCCAGCGCAGGCATTTCGAGGCTGAGCGCGTTGGCGGATTCGATCAAATGTTCGCGCGAAATATCGACAGGCACGTAAGCGATCGGATTCTCCAATTGATCGAGTAACATGCGCGTCTTCACGCCGGCGCCGGTGCCGAAACCGACGAGCTCCGCGTTCGCGCCGATCGACTCCGCCATCTCGCGCGCGTGCTTTTGCAGGATGCTGGTCTCAGTGCGCGTGACGTAATATTCCGGCAGCTCGCAGATTTCGAGGAAGAGATCGGAGCCGTGTTCGTCGTAGAAAAATTTCGACGGCAAAGTGCGCGGCGAGGCGGACAAACCGGCGATCGCTTCGGCGAGAAAATCGGAAGCGGCCGGCTCGAGATCGAGCACCGCGACGCCGGCGAGAGCGCGGCTCATGCGGGATCGCGCGCGAGACGAATGCCGGTGAACTGCCAGCGTTTTTCCGGTTGGAAAAAATTCCGATAAGTCAGGCGAATGTGATCCTGAGAGGTCGCGCACGAACCGCCGCGCAGGACGTATTGGTTGCACATGAACTTGCCGTTGTATTCGCCGAGCGCGCCGGCGGCGGCTCGATAGCCGGGATAAGGCGAATAAGAACTGCGCGTCCATTCCCAGACATCGCCGAACATTTGTTGCAGGCCCGCGTTCACTGAAGAAGGAGAGGCGGGCTGTGGATGAAAATTCCCGGTGTCGACGAAGTTTCCTTCCATCGGGAGATTTTGCGCGGCGCGTTCCCACTCGAACTCGGTCGGCAAACGCGCAGCGGACCAATTCGCGAACGCATCGGCTTCGAAATAACTGACGTGCGTGACCGGCTCGGATTGGTTGACCGGGCGGAAACCGGAGAGGGTGAAATTCCACCAAACGCCGTCGCGTTTCGTCCAATAAAGGGGCGCGTCCCAGCGCTGTTCCTGCACGGTGGTCCAGCCTAACGAGAGCCAAAATTCCGAGCGGGCGTAGCCGCGATCTTCGATGAAGGCGAGATACTCGCCATTAGTCACAGGCCGGTCCGCCATGGCAAAAGCGCCGACGAGCGCGCGATGGCGCGGGCTCTCGTTATCGTAGGAAAATTCCGCGCCCTCATGGCCGATAAGAAGTGTCTTCTCCTCAAACTCGAGGAAGCGTGGCGGCACGAGTTTTGACTCGTTAGGCAAAGCGGTCGCTTTTTCGAAAACGGGGAAGAGCGGGTTTTGCGCGAAGACGTGTTTGATGTCGGTCACGAGCAATTCCTGATGCTGCTGCTCGTGGTGAATGCCGAGAATAACGATCGGTTCCATTTCGGCGAAGAGCGCGTCGTCCGCGTCTTCGAGCAGCTTGAGCACGCATTCGTCGACCTGTGCGCGGAAGCGTTTCGTTTCGGCGACGGTCGGGCGCGAGATGAGACCGCGCAGATCTCGCCGATGCATGCTGCCGGCGGCGTTGTAATAGGAGTTAAAGAGGAAGGCATATTCCGGAACTGCCGGGACGTAGCCGGTCATCCATTGTTTGACGACGAAGGTTTCGAAAAACCAGGTGGTGTGCGCGAGGTGCCATTTCGTCGGACTGACGTCGGGCATCGATTGCACGACGAAATCTTCCGGCTGCAAACCGCGGCAAAGACGCGTGCTGAAATCGCGCACCTTCCGAAAACGCGCGATCAAATTTTCCCTGCTCGCGGAACGATCCGATTCCACTCCGCCGCGTGCCGATGGCGGCGCGCTTAATACATTCGACGCACTCAAATTTAGCCTTCCTGTTGTTGATCTTCCTTCGCTGCTTCTACCATTTGATCGTGCGCGGCCTCTTCTATTCCGTCAGTCACGAGCTGCGCCCCAAGATTTTCGTCTTCGTCTAAACCAGCGCGCGAGACGCGGTGGCCGGATTCATCCGGAATGCCATCGCGATCGCTCATGGCATCGGCCACTTCGTTAGTGTCTTCGGCCGGCGCGGTGATCTCGACCCCGAGCAATTCCTTGCGCGCCTGATCCCAATCCGCATCGGTGAATTCATCGGGATTGCGCTCGTCGATCAGTGCAATTTCGCGCGCGCGTTGCTCGACCGACTCTGGCGTAGGTGCGCCAACACCGTTGCCGTGGACGGAAATTTTACCGAAGCCGGGTTGGGAATTTTCGTTCATATGAATAATACGAAGCGGACGCTGGTTGTGCGCATGAAATGAGCGCGTCCGCCGCGCAAACATAAGCGCCATTTGCAGCGCGCGCTAGATTGCCCGCATGAAGCAAGGCGAGCGGCTGACGCTGCCGGATGGCGGGCAGATTGCCTTTGAGGAATACGGAGACGCGCGCGGCCTGCCTGTTTTGTTTTGTCACGGCTGGCCGAGCTCGCGTTCGATGGCGCAACTGACCGACGCCGCGGCCGCAAAACTCGGCGTGCGCATTATTTCACCGGATCGTCCGGGGATCAGCGGCTCATCGTTTCAACGTGATCGCACGTTGCTTCATTGGCCGGTGGCGGTGCGCGCGCTGATGTCGCATTTGCGCGTCGACAAATTGCGGCTGCTCGCGATTTCGGGCGGCGCTCCGTATGCGTACGTCACGGCGTGGGCAATACCGGAGGTCGTCGATGCGGTGGCGATTGTGAGTGGCGCGCCGCCGATTTCGGAGCTGCAAGATCACGCGGGCTTGCTTCGGCTCTATCGTTGGATGCTGAAAATTCATGCGCGCCGACCGGGATTTATGCGCGCGATGTTTCGTTTAGCGCGTCCGTTCGCCGCGGCGAAAATGCCGATTCGATTTCGTCCGCTCCTGCTGCTCGCGTTGCAAAGAATGGACGCGGAAGTTTTGCGCGATTCACAGGCGTTCGAGTCGTGCTTCGAGAGCTCGCGACAAGCCTGGCGAACTTCGGTCGAAGGCGTGATCGCCGATGCGGAAATTTACGCGCGACCGTGGGGTTTTGCGTTGGAGGAAATTCGCGCGCCGGTGCGGTTGTGGCACGGCACAAAGGATCGCACTTTCTCTTATCATCTGGCGGAAACGCTTGCGCCGCGTTTTCAAAATTGCCGGCTGCAATTAGTCGAGAACGCCGGCCATTGCTCGCTGCCGATCCGTCACATCGAGCGCATCCTGGCGGACTTGCTCGAAGTCCGGAACACAGGTTTTTAACCTGTGCGGCTGCCAGGCTTTTAGCCTGGTGGTCCACAGCCCGCGAAAAACACCGGGCAGGAATGCCCGGTGGCCGCACAGGTTAAAAACCTGTGTTCCGGGATTTTTTTGGGCGGGCCGGTCTGCTTCCCGCTAAGGTTAACGTTGTGGAAGATTTCACCGCCGGGACAACGCACGCGCAACCGATCCGCCGTCAATCGACGCTCGGGCCGGAATGGGACGAGCGAATTCGAAAATTGGTCGCGGATTGGGGCGCGGAAAAATCGCCCGAGCTGGTCGAGGAAATGATCATGACCGCGCTGAAAATGGCGCGCGACCAGATGGGCACGGCGGATCTGAAATTGATGAACCGCTCGCTCAAGGAAATGCGTTACGCGGCGAAAGTTTTTTCTGGTTATCGGGAATTTCGGAAGGTGTGCGTCTTTGGTTCGGCGCGCACCTCGCCGAGCGCGCCGGATTATCAAGTGGCCGAAGAATTCGCGCGCCAAATGGTCGCGCAAAATTACATGGTCATCACCGGCGGCGGCGACGGAATCATGGGCGCGGCGCAACGCGGCGCCGGGCGCGAGCACAGCTTCGGATTAAACATCCGCCTGCCGTTCGAGCAGCGCGCGAACGAAACAATCGAAGGCGATCCGAAGCTGATTAATTTCAATTACTTCTTCACGCGCAAACTCAACTTCGTGAAGGAGACGCACGCGCTCGCGCTTTTTCCCGGCGGTTTCGGCACGATGGATGAAGGCTTCGAAGTGCTGACGCTCATGCAAACGGGCAAGGCGCGGATCATTCCGGTGGTGATGGTCGATTCGCCTCAGGGAACTTATTGGGAGACGTGGCTAAAATTTTTGACCGATCATTTGTTCAAGTTCGGATTGATCAGCGCGGAAGATTTTTTCCTCTTCAAGATCGTGCATAACGCCGAGGAAGCAGTGCGCGAGATCACGCATTTCTACAGCGTGTATCAATCGGCGCGCTGGGTCGGCGACCAACTGGTCATTCGATTAACGCGACCGTTGAGCGCGGCCGCGGTCGCGGAATTGAATCACAAATTTGCCGACATCATTCGTGGCGGCCAGATCGTGCAAGGCACGGCGTTGCGACAGGAAAAAAACGAGCCGGCCATTTGGGATTTGCCGCGGCTGATCATGCAACCGCATCGGCGAAACTTCGGAAGATTTCGGCAATTGATCGACGCGATCAATTTGTCCGAATGAAGCGGCCCGCGTTTACTGCGCGGCCTGCTTTTCCAGAATGTAATCGTGGATGGTGTTGACCGTGCGAAGCGCTGTGCCCGCGACTTCGGAATTCGGCACGCCGACGCCGAAAGTTTTTTCCATGCTCACGACCAACTCGAGCGCATCGATGGAATCAAGCCCGAGCCCGCCAGCACCGAAGAGAGGAAGATCATCACCGATTTGATCCGCGGTGGTTTGGAGCATCAAATTTTTCACCAGCATTTCTTTGATGCGAGTGCGGAGATCGGGGTCGGCCATGGGGGAGCCGCGAAGGTGTCGCAAGCGACTGTGAAGTCAACCCGGCGTTCGCGGGAAAATGAGCCGCGCGAATCGCTTAGATCGGCCGCGAAGTACCGTCGGGCTCGACCACTTCGATAGGCTGCTCCGGCCTAACGACTGTTTCGCCGGCGGCGCTTTCAATTCGCGGCAACGCAGCCGGAGCAGGCCGTACTTCGGGCGTGGTCGCGACGTTAGTTTTACCGGCCGAATGCAGCTCGTCGGTGAATTCGTCTTTCGCTTTCTGGAATTCTTTCATCGCCTGACCCATGCCGCGCGCGAGCTCGGGCAATTTCTTCGCGCCGAAGAGCACGAGGATGATGAGGAGCAGAAGGATCAGTTCCTGTCCGCCGATGTTAAGGAAGGCAAGGAAGATCATAAGCTTGCCTCGAAGATCAGGCCGCGACCGTAACTTGCAAGGCAATTCACGGCGCAACGGCCGTCGCGTTTATGGCAAAAACAGAACGCGCCGCACCGCCACAGTGAGCGCGCCATTCACCCGCATCGCGTGCGCTTTTTGAAGCCGCGCGATCGCATCCGTCACGTCGTCGGAATAAGCGCCGTCGATCGGCCCGCAATAATAACCGTTCCGTTTCAGTGCGGATTGCAGGGCGCCGACGTAAGCCGGATCAGCCGCGACCGTCTGCCGCGTTTTCGAATAATAAAAAAAACGGCACGGCTCGCGATGCGCGTAATCGGTCTCGTTCAACTCCGAATCCTGGTGCAACAAGCCCCACGAATCGCGCGGCGCCAGCGGATCGCGGGAGGAAGCGTGGGCTGAGGAAAAACAGGCGGCGAGCGCGCAGGCGCCGAGAAGAAAACGCAACGGTTTCATGAGCGAAAAGATAGCGTAGAGCGTGCCGGCACAACAGAAAGATCGCGGCGCGCGCGTTCGCGTTTAGACATCGAAGTACATCGCGAATTCATAAGGATGCGGACGCAAACGCAACGCGTCGTATTCCTTTTGCTTCATCTCGATCCAATTGCGCACGAAGTCCGCGTTAAAGACATCGCCTTTCAGCAAGAACTGGTGATCGGCCTCAAGCGCTTTGATCGCGCCGCTGAGCGAGTCCGGCACGCTCGGCACTTGCGCCAATTCTTCCGGCGGCAGTTCGTAAAGATTTTTGTCGAGCGGATCGCCGGGATCGATGCGGTTCTGAATTCCATCGAGACCGGCCAGCAGAAGCGCGGAGAAAGCGAGATAGGGATTGGCCGCCGGATCAGGCGTCCGGAATTCGATGCGCTTCGATTTCGGATTCGCCGAATAAGTCGGAATGCGAATGGCCGCGGAACGATTGCGCGCGGAGTAAGCGAGATTAACCGGCGCTTCGAAGCCGGGCACGAGCCGCTTGTAACTGTTCGTGGTTGGATTCGTTAGGCAAGTGAGCGCGGGCGCGTGGCGCAAAATTCCTCCGATGAAAAAGAGCGCCATCTCGCTCAGCCCGGCGTAGCTGTTGCCCGCGAAAAGCGGTTTCCCGTCTTTCCACAGCGACATGTGCGTGTGCATGCCGGAACCGTTGTCGCCGAAGATCGGCTTCGGCATGAAGGTGACCGTCTTGCCATGCTTCTTGGCCACGTTGCGAATGATGTACTTATAGTACTGCATGTAATCGCCCATCTGTTTCATGGGCGCGAAACGGATGTCGATTTCCGCCTGCCCGGCCGTCGCCACTTCGTGATGCTGGCGCTCGATCGGGATAGCGGCTTTCTCCAACTCGAGACACATTTCATTGCGGATGTCCTGTTGCGTATCGGCCGGTGAAACCGGGAAGTAACCTTCCTTCGCGCGAATTTTGTAGCCGAGATTCGGGAACTCTTCCTTGCCGCTGTTCCAATGACCTTCCGAGCTGTCGACCAGATGGAACGAGGAGTTGCCGGTGTAATTGAAGCGGACTTCGTCGAAGATAAAAAATTCCGCTTCCGGCCCGAAGGAGGCGACATCGGCAATGCCGGTGCTTTGCAAATACGCTTCCGCTTTTTCCGCCACGCCGCGCGGGTCGCGATCGTACGGTTCGCGCGTGATCGGGTCGACGATGGTGCAGATTAAACTCAGTGTCGGCTCGGCGTTGAACGGATCGATCCAAGCCGTCGCCGGATCGGGAATTACCAGCATGTCGCTGGCATTGATCGCGCGCCAACCGCGAATGCTCGAGCCATCGAAGCCGAGACCTTCGGTGAAAATCTCCTCGTTATATTCAGTCAGCGTAGTGGTGAAATGCTGCCAGCTGCCGGGCAAATCGGTGAATTTGAAATCGACGAGTTTAACCTCGTGGTCCTTGATCATTTTGCTGACGTCGGATGCGGATTTTTTGTCTTTAGCCATGGGAATGATGCGTTGTTGAGTTTGGAAACCATTCGTTAGGCGAAATAATTTGCGGCGTTGCGCCAATAGCCGGCGACGCTCCGCCGAATGAGTGGAGCGTGGAGGAAACCGGGCGGCGC
>CAXSCV010000007.1:0-12368 GCA_964235895.1 uncultured Chthoniobacterales bacterium | reverse complement strand
GCAAGTTTCTTAAACGGCTTTCTCGCCGATCTCTTCCGTGCGGATGCGGACCGCGTGTTCCACCGGCAAAACGAAAACTTTTCCGTCGCCGATTTTACCGGTCTTGGCCGCGCCGACCACGATCTGCACCGCCTTCTCGACCATCTCATCGGCCAGGACGATTTCGATTTTCACCTTCGGCAAAAAATCGACCGTGTATTCGCTGCCGCGATAAATTTCCGTGTGCCCTTTTTGTCGTCCGAAGCCTTTCACTTCCGTGACGGTCATGCCCTCGATGCCGAGTTCGGCGAGCGCTTCTTTCACTTCCTCGAGTTTGAACGGCTTGATGATCGCTTCGAGTTTTTTCATGTCGGATGGGGAGTGGGTTTGGGGGATTTAGTCGGCGCGCGAAGTTGTCAGCGGCACGCGCTGTCTTAACAATGCCGCGCGGCTCGCGCAACTCTCAATTCTCTCGCGCGCGCAGGTCGAATTCTTGCCGCTGATCAACGCGAGTTTATACTGCGGCTCGCATGCCTGCCGACTCCTTCGTTCATCTTCATCTGCACACCGAATATTCGCTGCTCGATGGCGCCATTCGGATCAAGGAGCTGATGAAAAAAGCGAAGGAATTTCGCATGCCGGCGGTGGCGATTACCGATCACGGGAATCTCTACGGCGCGATTGAATTTTATCAGGAGGCGAAGCGCGCGGGCATCAAGCCGATCGTCGGCTGCGAGGTTTACATGGCGCCCGGTTCGATCAAAGACCGGCCGAATAATCAGCGCGACGCGGCTTATCATTTCACGCTCCTGGCGAAGGACGAAATCGGTTACCAAAATCTGGTCAAACTCGTCTCGACCGCGCACCTCGACGGCTTCCATTACAAGCCGCGCATCGACAAGGAACTTCTCGCGCAACATTCCGCCGGCCTCATCGGCATGAGCGGATGTTTGAAGGGCGAGATCAACATGGCCATCCAGTCCGACAATATGGCCAAGGCGCGCGAAAGCGCCGCGACCTTTCGCGATATCCTTGGCGCGGAAAATTTCTTTCTCGAACTGCATGATCACGGCATCGAAGCGCAACAAAAATGCAATGCCGCCCTGCCGTCGCTGGCGAAGGAATTCGGCTTCGGTTTGGTCGCGGCGAACGACGTGCATTTTCTCGAACGCGCGCATCACGAAGCGCACGACGTGATGATTTGCATCGGCACCGGCAAGATGGTGCACGACGAACGCCGCATGCGTTACGTGCCGGAATTATATTTCAAATCCGCCGACGAAATGCGCGCGCTTTTTCCGGATCATCCGAGCGCGATTACGAACACGGTCGCGATCGCCGAGCGTTGCAATCTCGAGCTCGAATTCAACAAATCGAAGTATCCCGAATACACCGTGCCCGAAGGGAAAACGCGCGAAGGTTATCTGCGCGAACTTTGTTACAAAGGTCTGCACGAGCGCTATGGCGAGCGGACCGATTCGGAGCTGATCAAGCGCCTGGATTACGAGCTCGATGTCCTCGAGAAAACCGGATTCGTCAGCTACTTCCTCATCGTTTGGGATTTCATTCACTTCGCGAAACAGCGCGGAATTCCGGTCGGCCCGGGACGCGGTTCCGCGGCCGGTTCGATGGTCGCGTTTGTCCTCGGGATTACCGACATCGATCCGCTGCAATTCAATTTGCTCTTCGAGCGTTTTCTCAATCCGGAACGCGTTTCGCCGCCGGATATCGACGTGGATTTTTGCGAAGCGCGCCGCGGTGAAGTGCTCGAATACGTTCGCCAAAAATACGGCGAGCGCCGTGTTTCGCAGATCATCACTTTCGGAAAACTGAAGGCGAAAAGTGTGGTGCGCGATGTCGGTCGTGTGATCGGTTTGAGTTACGGCGAAGCGGATCGAATCGCGAAAATGATCCCTAACGAGTTGAACATCACGCTCGCTTCCGCCGCGGAAAAAACGCCCGATTTAAAGAGAGCGATCGCGAACGAGCCGGCCACGAAACAGCTCTGGGAATACGCCACTGTGCTGGAAGGTTTGTCGCGCAACGCCGGCGTGCATGCGGCTGGCGTGGTCATCGGCGACCGCGACTTATCCGAATACGTGCCGCTCTGCCGCGACAGCAAAGGCACCGATGTGATCAGCCAGTTTGCCATGGGGCCGCTGAACGATCTCGGCATGCTGAAGATGGATTTTCTCGGGCTGAAAACGCTGACTGTGATCGAAGACACCGTCGCGCTCATTCGGCAACGCGAGCCGGATTTTTCCATCGGCAAAATTCCTCTCGATAACCACGCGACCTTCGCCCTGCTTAACCGCGGCGAGACCATCGGCGTTTTCCAATTGGAATCCGGCGGTATGACCAGCCTTTGCAAGAATTTCGACATCGCGCGCATCGAAGACATCATCGCCTTGATCGCGCTTTATCGGCCAGGCCCGATGGAGCTCATTCCCGATTATGTGAAGCGCAAGAAGGGCGTGACCAAGATCAAGTACGAGCATCCGTTGCTCGAGGACGTTTGCGCCGAAACCTACGGCGTTATGATCTATCAGGAGCAGGTCATGGCCGCGGCCAGTTTGCTGGCCGGTTACTCGTTAGGCCAAGCCGATTTGCTTCGGCGCGCCATGGGAAAAAAGGATCGCGAGAAGATGGCGAAAGAACGCGCCAACTTCATCAAAGGCTGCGCGGAGACGAATAAGATCGCCGAGAAAAAGGCGAGTTCGATTTTCGATTTGCTGGAGAAATTCGCCGGTTACGGATTCAACAAAAGTCACAGTGCGGCCTACGGTTTGATCAGTTATCAAACGGCATATTTGAAGGCGAATTATCCGGTCGAGTTCATGGCCGGATTGCTCAGCAACGAAATCAATAACACCGAGAAAATTTCCGTTTTCGTCGGCGAATGCAAACGCATGGGCGTTCCGATTTTACCGCCGGATGTAAACCGCAGCGCGCTCAAGTTTACTCCGGAAAATGCGACTTCCATTCGCTATGGTTTGGCCGCGATCAAGAATGTCGGCGAGAGCGCAATGCAAGCCGCCATTCGTGAACGCGAAAACGGCGGCGGCTTCACTTCTCTGGAAGATTTTTGCCGCCGGCTGGACTCGCGCATCGCCAATCGCAAGATGTTGGAAAGCCTCGTGAAAGCGGGCGCGTTTGATTTTCTGAAACGCGGCCGCGCGGAGATTTTCGCCTGCATCGACGAGTCGCTCGCCGCGGCGGCTGAATCGCACAAAGATCGCGCCAGCGGACAGGTTTCGCTCTTCGACGAAATGCCGGCGCCGGTCGCGAAATCGAGTTTCCGGCGCGTGCCGGAATGGACGCAACACGAAGCGATGTCCTACGAAAAAGAGCTGCTCGGTTTTTATGTGACCGGGCATCCGCTCGACGCTTATGCGAGCGTGCTCGCGTCCGGAAATTACCAGAGCATTGTCTCGTTAGGCGAGTTCGTCGATCGCGCGACTTTTCGCATTGCCGGCGCGATCACGCAGGTCGAGCGCAAGTTCACGAAGAAGGAAGGCAAACCCTTCGCGGTCGTCTGGCTGGAAGATCTGAGCGGCTCGCTCGAAGTAGTTTTGTGGAATGAAGTTTATGTGAAAATTTCCGAGGCGTTGGTGCTCGGGAAAGTGATCGCCGTGCAAGGCACGCTCGATAAACGCGACGACGCCGTGCGCGCGACTGCGCAGAGAGCGAAGGTGCTAACCGCGTCGACGGCAAATGCGCCGACCACGAATGGCGTGGCCGCGATCACGCTCCATTTTTCGCCGAGCGCGAGTAGCTCGGAGTTACAGCAAGTTCGAGAACTGCTCGCGACTTCGCCCGGCACGCAGCCAGTGCATTTGCTCATGCAGCGGGCCGGCGGCGAAACCTTGCGCCTGGCGGCGGGCGCGGATCTGGGCGTGGAGTTGACGCCGGAATTGAAAGAGCGACTGGCGCGCTGGCTTTAGTCGAGCAGCGCTACATTTTCGCCGCCGGCGCCGAAGGGAAATTCAAATGCACCGGGCGGTCTGCGCCGATTCGTTCCTGCAATTGTTTTTGCAAGGCCACTTCCGCATCACTCGTTAGGCCAGCGGCTTCCGCTTTCTCGCGCGCCAGCTTCGGCAGGAGCGTCATTTCGTTCTGCAAATCTTCCGCTGAAATCCGGTTCCAAAGACCGTTTTGGTATTCGAGCACTTCCACGTTTTCCTGTTCGACGCCGAGTATTTTTGCATGCGGAATTTCCACGGCGATTTCCTTTTCACGCACGTCGACGCTGAGGTGATCGCGCAAATCGAAACCGGCTTTCACATTGTAACTGCCGTGCAATTTCACGCGCTTCGTGCTCCCGGCCCAGGTGTGTTCGAACTCATGCTCAACTTCGGTTTTGCGCGAGAGAATGGCCAGCTCCGCCACCGGCAAAGTTTCCTCGAAATAAACGCGATTCTTGATCGTGACGCGCGGTTGCAACTGCGCGATCGCGACAAAAGCGTCGCGCACTTTTTTGCCAACACGCTCAAGTTCCGCGGTGGTTTGTTGCGCAGTTCGGAGCGGCCACGATTCAACGCGCCAAAAAAGAAATGCAAGCAGCGCGGCGAGAACGAGGAAGATGAGGGTGAAGGCGAGTGCCCAGGAAAATCTGCGCTCGCGATGAGGAAAATCAGCGTTCATGCAATGCGACAAAAAAGTACCGCCCCCCGCGCCCGAAGGACGCGAAGGGCGGCTGTTCCCCCCAGAACAATCTTCCAAAACTTGCGGACGAACTACGCGAGCTTCTCCGCCGTCGCAACCAATTTCTCCTATCTAGCAGGACGAGTGCCCCGGAATGATTTAAGCTCAAAAAGTGAAGCTCGGTCTGCGTTATGAATCCATTTATCGCTATGGCGAACCTGTCGGTTTTTCGCCGCACGATGTGCGATTATTTCCGCGGACAAATCGCTTTTGCCGCGTGCGGCGCTGGGATTTTTCGGTCAATGGCGAAGCGTCGATCCGCTTCGCGCGCGATGTTTTCGACAACGTGGTCGCGTCCTGTTTTTTTTCCGCGCGGCTGAGCGAGTTGCGTTTCGATATCGAGATCGATCTCGAGTTGGAGGAAATGGATGCGTTCAATTTCATCCTCGAGAGCGACGCGGTGGAAATGCCGTTTCTTTACGACGAAGAAATCGCGCCGCTGCTCGCGCCGTATTTGCAACGGCAAAGCGGTGGCGAATTGCACATTCCAAATTGGATGCCGCCCGCGCGCGAACGCGCCGGCACTGTCAGCATGTTGGTCGCGCTGCTGCGCGCGTTGCACGAATGCATCGGCTACGAAAGGCGCGAGGAAGGCGCGGCTCTGAGTCCGCAGGAAACGTTGCAGCGCGGGCGCGGCGCCTGTCGCGATGTGGCCGTTTTGCTGGCGGAAATTTTGCGAGCGTCGGGGTTAGCGGCGCGTTTGGTCAGCGGATATCTGCGCGAGAACGAAGCGGAATCGAAGCGCGCGGAGGGATCCTTGCATGCATGGACAGAAGTGTTTTTGCCGGGCGCGGGCTGGGTCGGGCTCGATGCGACCAATGGCGTTTTTTGCAATCATAACTTTATCGCCGCGGCTGTCGGCCTGACTCCGGGCGACATCACGCCGATCAGCGGAAAATATTTTCACGCGGAGCGAATCGGTTCGGAAATGACCAGCCGCCTCGCCTTGCTCCATCTTTAGTCAGGCTTGCGCGAATGTTTGGCCTAACGAGAGCCTAACGAGAACATGCTGACCGAATTGCAGCTGCGGAATTTTCGCTGCTTCGAAGCGCTGCGGGTCGATTTCGGGCCGGGCTTTAATTTTTTTCTCGGACAAAACGGGCAGGGGAAAACTTCGATTCTCGAAGGTGCTTGTGTGCTGCTGCGTTTGCAGTCGCAGCGCAGCTCGTCCCTCGCGCCGCTCCCGCGGATCGGCCAGAAGTCGTTAGGCGTGACCGGCCGCTGGGACGAGCATCGGCTGGAATTTCGCTACAGTGCGTTGCGTCGGAAATTGTCCTTCGACGACATCGAGCAGAAGAGCGCGAACGAATATTTGCGCTTGGCGCGCGTGGTTTCTTTGGCCAATACCGACATCGAGTTGGTGCGCGGCGGATCGGAGGCGCGCCGGCGTTTTCTGGATTTTCTCGGCGCGCAAATTGAAGCCGCCTATCGCCAGACTTTGCGCGCTTACGAGCGCGCGCTCCGTTCGCGCAATGCGCTCCTGAAGTCGCCGCAAGCGAAGCCGCGCGAGCTGGCCGCCTACGACGCCCCGTTGCTCGAGCACGGCGAAAAATTATCCGCCATGCGAGCTCGTTTGGTTGATCGGCTGGCGCCGTTGGCCGCGGAAGCGTATCGCGAAATCAGCGATTCGCGTGAAGCGCTGGCTATCAGATATGCGCCGGGAAACGGCGCGGATTTTGCCGATGATTTGCGACGATCGAGCGCGCAGGAATTGCGGCTGCGGCAAACGGTCGTCGGTCCGCATCGCGACGATATTTCGCTGCTGGTCGACGGCATGGCGGCGGCGCAATTCGCTTCTGAAGGCCAGCAACGAACGGTTGCGCTGGCCTTGAAAATTGCGCAAGCGCGCGTCTTCGCGGCCGAGCAGGAAACGTTGCCGCTACTTTTGATCGACGATGTTTTCGGGGAGCTCGATCCCGCGCGCCGCAATGCACTTCTTGCCGCGCTGCCTAGTGGCGCGCAGAAGTTGGTCACGGCGACTTCGATGCAGTGGCGGGAAGGCGAATTCAGCGGACCGGTCTTCGAATTGCGCGACCAACGCTTGCTCGCTTTGGCCTAACGAGTGGTCAATCTGCGCGCGGACAAGCTCGCACTTGCGCCGGACTGTTATGGGCATTTTAGTTTTTCATGCGCCAACGAGGGAAGGAAGCGCCGCAGGATTTTACAGGGTCGTTGCTGGTCGCGCATCCGAACATGCTCGATCCCAATTTTCGCCGCGCGGTTTTGTTCATTTCCGCGCACGATCCGGAGGACGGAGCGATGGGCGTGATTTTGAATCGGCCGCTCGATAAACAGGTTTCGGATTTGGTCGGAGAAATTCCGCCGGAAGGCCTGGCCGATGTGCCGGTTTTTTTGGGCGGACCGGTCGGGAAAAATCAGCTGATGTTTGCGGCCTTCGAATGGGAAGACGCGAACGGTTTGCGGCTCAATCACAATGTCGGCGTCGACGAAGCGCATGAACGCGCGGATGCTGACCCGACATCGATCTGCGCGTTTGTCGGTTACGCCGGGTGGGGCGCGGGACAATTGGAAGCGGAGATGAAACAGAATTCCTGGATTCTGCAGAAGCCGAACCGCGCGGCGTTGCGGCCGGATAAGTTGCCGAAGCTTTGGTTTGAGATCATGCGCGGTCTCGGGCCTTGGTACAAAATGCTCGCGGCGGCGCCGGACGATCCGTCGTTAAATTAACGAAATCTGCGCCGCGGCTTTTGCGAGAAAAGATCGCTTGTCACTCGCCGCTCGTCCCTCTTCACTTCCGGCATGATCATCGGCGTTCCGAAAGAAATTAAAGCCCAGGAGCATCGCGTCGGCCTCGTGCCCGCGACCGCATCGACTCTCACCCGCCGCGGCCACACTGTGCTCGTGCAGAAAAACGCGGGAGTCGGCTCGGGTTTTGCCGACGAAGCTTACACCGCGGTCGGCGCGAAAATCATCGACACGGCGGAAGAGTTGTTTCGGCAGGCGGAGATGATCGTGAAAGTGAAAGAACCGCTGAAGGCCGAATATGGATTGCTGCGGCAGGGGCAAATTTTGTTCACCTATTTGCATCTGGCGGCGAGCCGGCCGCTGACCGAGGCGCTTCTGCAATCAGGCGTAACCGCCGTTGCCTATGAGACGATTCAAGTCGGGAACAAGCTCCCGTTGTTGGAGCCGATGAGTGAGATCGCTGGCCGCATGTCGGTGGTGATGGGCGCGTATTATTTAGCGAAACACAATGGCGGAAACGGCGTCTTGTTAGGCGGCGTCCCGGGTGTTTTGCCGGGAAACGTGGTCGTCATCGGCGGTGGCACTTCCGGGGTGAATGCCGCGCGCATGGCGATGGGATTGAAAGCGGACGTGACCATTTTGGAAGTGGACGGCGAGCGGATGCGTTTCCTCGATTTGACCCTGCCGAATTTGAAGACGCTTTACTCGAACGAAGCGAATCTGACCGAGTTGCTGCCGACGACCGACTTGTTGATCGGCGCGGTCCTGGTGCCGGGAGCGAAGGCGCCGAAATTGATCACGCGCGAAATGTTGAAGGTGATGAAACCGGGAAGCGTTTTTGTCGACATCGCGATCGATCAAGGCGGTTGCGCGGAGACTTCGCGTGCCACGACACATCACGATCCGATTTACGTCGAGGAGGAAGTGACGCATTACTGCGTGGCGAATATGCCGGGCGCTTATGCGCGGACTTCTACGCAGGCTTTGAGTAACGCGACTGCGCGTTATGTGGAATTGCTGGCCGATCTCGGCTTGGAAGGTGCCTGCAAAAAGCAACCGGCTCTGCTCGGCGGGATCAACACGCGCGATGGAAAATTAACCCAACACGCGGTCGCGGAAGCGCACGGCATGCAGTACGAAGCGCCGTGTTAAGCAGGCCAAGAAAATGCGCGGCAAGGCCGAAAAAGCTTGCGCTTTCGATTCAGCTTTGTCCTTTGACAGGCAATCCTACAAACATATGACCAAATACATTTGCATCCTGGCGTGCGCCGCACTTTTCGCGGCGTGTGAACAAAAAACTGAAACCGTTTCCCCCGCTGCGTCGCCGACCGCGTCGCCCATGACTTCGTCAACGGAGACCAACACCACCATCGTGAATCCGACCCCGGCCTCGACTCCTGAGAGCAGCATGAGCAGCTCCAGCAGCACCACGACCACGACCACCATGACGCCGGCCGCGGAGATGACGCCAGCGACTGCTTCGACGCCTGAATCTTCGACAGAAGCTTCGCCTACTCCGTAAGGCGCGATTTAATCTTTGCGAAGTCTTCCCGCGGCGTCGCTGCGGGAAGACTTTTCGCTGTACGGATCGTCAGATTCCTCGCGGACGGGTAAGTAAGGAATGTGACTAACGAATCCGGCTCTCCCGCGTTGCGCTTCGGCAAAGCGCAACGGCTCACGCTTCCCGCTGAGTTTTCACGCGTAAAAAACGAGGGCGAGACTGCGCGAGGCGCGCTGATGATTCTCGGCGTGCTCAAGTTTTCCCCCGGCGAATCAGGTAATTTCCGCGCGGGTTTCGTCACCTCGAAACGCATCGGCGGCGCAGTCGTGCGCAATCGCGTGCGCCGGCGCGTGCGCGAAATCGTTCGCCATCATCAACATGCTTTGCGCGACGGAATCTGGCTCGTCCTCATCGCGCGCCCGGCTGCCGCGCGCGCCAGTTATCGCGCCCTGGAAGATGAGTGGTTGCGTCTGGCAAAGCGCGCTTTTATTCTAGCGCCCTCATGCTCCGGCTCGTCCGATTTTTGATTCGCGCGTATCAATGGACGCTCTCGCCGCTGCTCTCCTGGGCGACCGGACCGGGCGGCGGTTGCCGATTTCAACCGACCTGTTCGCAATATTTTCTCGAGGCTGTCGAACGGCATGGATTGCTCCAGGGAGGCTGGCTGGGTCTGCGACGACTCGGCCGTTGCCAGCCGTGGGGCGGGCAAGGTTACGATCCGGTCCCGCCCGTCGCGCAGAACGCGCCACGCAATGCTTGCGTTTGTGAATAGGCGGCGCGCAGAGGTCTATGGATCGACAAGCATGGATTGCCGTTACGCTTTGCGTGCTTGGGCTTATCGGTTGGCAGGTTTATATGACGACGCATCCGCCGGCGCGAGTGCCGATCGTCGCGGCGGCCGCATCGCCCACGCCTGAGATCGCGCCTGCGCCAGGCGCTTCGCCAGCGGGCACTTTCGCACCGCTGAACAATCAGCCGACGACGGCGCCGGTGGGCGTTTCGCCAACGAACACCACACCGCCGGTTGCGCCGGTTGCGTCCTACGAAGAGAAAATCGAAACGCTCGCGAACGACGACATCGAGTTGCGCCTAACGAATCGTGGCGGAGGCATCAGCGAGGCGCGCCTCCTGCATCACAAGGGCGAAAACGGGCAGAACTTTATCGCTTTAAATTCGCCCGATCGACTTCCGATCGGCGCGCTCATGGAGCAGCCCGCCGCGCCGGCTTTGCCGGAATTCACCATGGCGCGCCAGCCGGACGGGAGCGTGCAAATGGAACAGGCCGCGCCGCAGGGCCTGGCGATCACCAAACGCTTCTTCTTTCCGCCGACCGATAGCAAAAAGGACAATTACCTCGCGGAAATGGAAGTCGAGTTTCGGAACAAGGGGCCTGCCGTTTACAAGAACGCCGGCTACTTCGTCGGGCTCGGCTCCAGCTTGCCGCTTCATCCGCGCGATCTGCCCGCATACACACGCTTGGTTTGGTGCATTGATGGCAAAGCGAAATCGACCGATGTGAGTTGGTTCAATGCGCAAAAGTATCCGCTGGTCGGGGTGGAGAAGCGGCCCGCGCAGGCGATTTTTCAGGAGAAAGTGAACGGCGCCGAATGGGGCGCGATGAGTAGCCAATTCTTCACCACCATCCTCACGCCGCTGAGCGTGAAATCCCCTGAGATGTGGGCGCGCCGTTTCGAGATGAAGCATTCCGAAACCGAAACGTTCGCCGGCATCGAAGGCGCAATGGGCTTACCCGGTTTCCAATTGCAACCCGGACAGACCAGCACCTTGCGTTTCCAAATTTACGCCGGGCCGAAACTCTATCATCGCCTCGCGAAACTTTCGCACGACGAAGCCGAGATCATGAACTTCGGCATCTTCAAATTAATCAGCCAGGCGCTGCTGAATTTTCTCAATCTCCTGCACGGCTGGGTGCGCAGTTACGGCTTCGCCATCATCCTCCTGACCGCGTGCGTGAAAGCGATTCTCTGGCCGCTGCAAAACACCGCGAACAAATCGATGCGCCGCATGTCCGCGCTCGCGCCGAAGATGCAGGCGATCAAGGACAAGTACAAAGACGACCCGACGAAGATGAATTCGGAGGTCATGAAACTCTATAAAGAGAATGGCGTGAATCCGGTCGGCGGTTGCTTGCCGATGGCCATTCAGATTCCCATCTTCTTCGGTTTGTTCAGCATGCTCGGGCAGGCGGCGGAATTGCGAAACGCCTCCTTCCTTTGGGTACATGATCTCTCGCAACCCGACACCGTCGCGCATCTCCCTGGTCTTGGTTTCCCGATCAATATTTTGCCGCTGCTCATGGGCGCGACCAACGTCTGGCTCATGCGCATGACGCCGAAGACCGGCGACAGCACGCAGCAGCGTGTGATGATGTTCATGCCGCTGATTTTTTTGGTTTTCTGCTACAATTTCGCCGCGGCGCTGGCATTGTATTACACCACGCAAAACCTGTTCACGATTCTGCAGCTTTGGCATAACCAAAGACAGCCGGCGCCGGTGCTGGAAACGATCCAGCCAGCAGGAAAACGCGCGAAAAAAGGACGACCATGACGCCGAAGGAAACGCTCGACACAATGCTCGGTTACCTCGGCTTCGTCGCGGAGATCGACGAGACGCGCAGCGAAGGCGGGAACGCCACCTTGCAGATTTATACCGAGGAAAGCGCGCGCGTCATCGGCCACGAGGGCGAAACGCTGGAGGCCTTCCAATTTTTGCTCAACCGGCTCATCCAATCGAACGATCGCGAAGCCGAAAAAGTCATCGTCGACTGCGAGCATTATCGCTCCATGCGCGAAGACAAAATCATCCAGCGCGTCCGCGAATTGGCCGAGCGCGTGCGCATCAGCGGTCGCTCGATGCAGCTCGAGCCGATGAACTCCTACGAGCGCCGCATCGTGCACAACGCCTTCAAGGACGATCCCGACGTCGCGACCTGGAGCCCGAATGATTCCGCGCGCATCAAGCAGATCACGCTTCTGAAGCGGCAGCCGAAAAAAGAAGCGGCCGCGCAGCCTAACGAGTAATCGCCCGCGCGCGATTTACTCGAAGCGCAACGCTTCCACCGGATCTTTCCGCGCCGCGCGATAAGCCGGCAGGAGCGCCGCCAGCGAACAAATGATGAACGCGATCACGCAAATTTTCGCGACATCGCCCGGCACCACTTCAGCGGGAATCTGCGAGAATTGGTAGACCTGTCGCGGGAAGACTTCGATCCCGAACGTCGAGGCCAGCCAGTGACTGAACTCATTGCGATAGCGAATGAGCAGCATCCCCGCGCCGAGGCCGGAGAGCGTGCCGATCATTCCCACAACCATTCCTTGCGCGAGGAAAACCCAGATGATTTGCCAGGTATTTGCGCCGATCGCTTTCATAATTCCGATCTCGCGCGTCTTCTGCACCGTCACCGTGATGAGCGTGTTCATGATCCCGAAAGCCGCCACCACCACGATGAAGAAAAGGA
>CAXSCV010000006.1:19711-70441 GCA_964235895.1 uncultured Chthoniobacterales bacterium | reverse complement strand
CCGGATTCAACGGCGACTTCGGTCCGAGCTTCTTGCTTGAGGATGAACAAACGTTGGCCGTTAACACCACGGGCGATGAACCGAATGCGGCAGCAGACGGCGATCCGCCAGATGTCGATCTCACGACGCCGGGCCAGCAGATTACTCTGCGCGCCGCTATCCAGTATGCCAACGCGCGAGGCGGAACTAATGCGATCACGTTCAATATTCCTGGCACCGGCGTGCATAGCATCTCGCCCGCGTCGCCGCTCCCGGTTATCACCGCGCAGGTTACGCTCGATGCCACTTCGCAAAGCGGTTATTCGGGCACGCCGCTGATCGAGCTCAATGGCACTGCGGCCGGCGCAAGCGCGATCGGGCTAAGTCTAAGCGGAGGCAACTCACTCATCAAAGGTTTCTCTATTCACAACTTCAACACGGGCATTCTGTTGCGTGACAATAACCGGAACGTAGTCTCCGCCTGCTTTCTTGGAACAGACCCGAGTGGTAACCCTGCGGGTAATACCAGCATCGGTATTACTATGAGTAATTCTAGCTTGAATCTTATCGGCGGATCCAGCCCGGCTGATCAAAATGTTATTCTCGCCAATGTTGACGCCGGAGTGGAGATTTTCGCCGACGCGCCGAACAACACGGTCAGCGGGAATCTCATCGGTCTGCCTAGGAATTTTGAGGGCAGCACCAATGGCCTTCGCACACAGGGCTCTGGAATTAT
The DNA here is from genome assembly GCA_964235895.1 of uncultured Chthoniobacterales bacterium. GTDB lineage: Bacteria > Verrucomicrobiota > Verrucomicrobiia > Chthoniobacterales > UBA10450 > JACCTI01. The sequence goes on along the minus strand of CAXSCV010000006.1, from coordinate 69,726 downwards.
CGTAGGATCGAATGGCAATACCATTGGTGGCTCGGCTTCGAATACAGGAACTGGGGCTGGTAATATTATCTGCGGTAACAACACCTCGGGCATTCTCCTTATTGGAAATAGCTCTACTCCCGCCGACAACAATGTTGTGGCCGGCAATCTCATCGGCATCACCGCCACGGGAAACGGTTCCCTCGGGAATGGCGTGAACAATGTTGCGGTTGTCGGTAACGCGAATAATAACACTATCGGCGGCGCATCAGCAGCCTTAGCGAACCGCATTTCAGGCGATGCCACCACCGGCGTAGAGATTATCGCGCTGAACAACTTGTTCCCGACAAACAATAAGGTTCAAGGCAACTTCATCGGTCCAGGCTTGGACGGCAACAGCCGGTTCCCACGCAACTACGGTACCCGGAACCAGCAATTTGGCGTGGCCATTACCGATGCGCCGAACAATTTGATTGGTGGCTCTGCCAGCGAAGAGGGCAATATCATCTCAGGCAACGATCAATTCGGAGTTACTATCCAAAGTTCAGACCCGTCCATCGACCAAACCCATGACAACACCATTAGTAACAACTTCATCGGCCTGGGTGAAGATGGCCAGACAGCTGTCTACAATGGATTAGGCGGGGTCCTGTTAAGCGGCCAGAACGTGCGTAACAGTATCATCAGCGACAACATCATCTCCGGCAACTCTAACGAAGATACCAATGGGAACGGCGCCGGCGTCGGCATTGTCCTCAACCTAAGCGCACATGACAATCAAATCGTCGGGAACTTCATCGGCACGGACGCGGCCGGCAATACTGCCGTGGCTAACCTGGGCGGGATCATTCTTACCTCTGGAGCTAGTGCCAACCTTATTGGCGGTAACACGGTCGAAGCGCGCAACGTCATCTCCGCAAGCGACGGCACCGATGGCACGGTCCTGGTTCGTGCGATCGGTCCTAGTCTCACACAGGCCGGTGTGACCGGCGCCTTGCAGGATCCGACGCTCGAATTGCACGATGGCAACGGGAATCTATTCCAGAGCAACGACGACTGGAAAAGCGACCAGCAAGCTGCGATCGAAGCCACGGGAGTCGTACCGACTAACGACAAAGAATCCGCGCTTGTGGCGACGTTAAGACCCGGTAATTACACGACGATCGTGCGAGGGAAAAATGACACGACGGGTGTCGGCTTGGTCGAAGTTTACATTCTTCCTCCGTCGCAGTCTCAATAAATTCGCGCGCGGTTCTTCGGCGGTCGCGTGAGGATCAGGAGTTCGCCGTTTAACACATTCGACGTTTGCTCACTGCGGCGCGCTCGGCGATTGAGCTTGCTGCGAATTATCACGGATGAATACTGTGCCTCGAATGCGTTTGTTCTTCCGCGAAATCGCCGTCGTCTCCGCCGCTGTTTCACTTATTTTCTTCTGCTCTTGCGAGCGGCATCATCCGGATGAATTGCCTATCGAACATGTCGAATCGGGCGCAGCCGATCATCCACATGCAGGCCTGAACGGCGAAGATCAGCCGCGGACGACCACTTCGCACGTGACGCCGGCTCCGACGGCTGCGCAATTTTTCCCCGAAAGCACACCTCGCTAGCGATCTTCCGCATGGCCAAGCACAAATACGCCACGACGCCGCCGAACATCAGCACGATGCCGCCGGGAGTCCCGTTCATCATCGGGAACGAAGCGGCCGAGCGTTTTTCCTTCTACGGTATGCGCTCGATCCTGATCGTCTTCATGACGAAATATTTGCTCGATCGCAGCGGCCATCTCTCGGTCATGGATGAGACTCAGGCCCAAGGCTGGTTCCACCAATTTGTCGCCGCGGTTTATTTTCTGCCGTTGCTCGGCGCGGTCGTGGCGGATGGATTTCTCGGGAAATATCGAACCATCCTTTACCTCTCGATCGTCTACTGTCTCGGTCATCTTTCGCTCGCGCTTGATGATACGCGGCTCGGTCTTTTTCTTGGATTAATCCTGATCTCGTTCGGTGCCGGCGGAATCAAACCGTGCGTCTCTGCCAATGTCGGCGACCAATTCGGAGAATCGAACAAGCACTTACTCTCAAAAGTTTTCGGCTGGTTTTATTTTTCGATCAATGCCGGCTCTGCCTTCTCGATTTATCTTTGCCCTATACTCTTGGACAACCCGAAATGGGGACCTCACTACGCCTTCGGATTGCCGGGAATCTTTATGTTCCTCGCGACGGTCGTTTTCTGGCTGGGCCGCAAAAAGTTCGTCCACATTCCGCCCGGCCGATCGGATTTCTTTAAGCAATTCACCAGCAAAGAAGGGCTGAGCGCACTCGGCCGACTGGGCGTCGTCTACCTTTTCGTCATCATCTTCTGGGCCCTCTGGGATCAAAGCGCCGGCGGCGAGTGGACCTTGCAGGCGCAAAAAATGAATCTGCAAGTTTTTGGGAACTGGCATCTCTTGGCCGAGCAGGTCAACGTCGTAAACGGTCTCTTCATTCTCGCCTTCATTCCTCTTTTTAATTACGGACTTTACCCCTTCATCAGCCGCTTCTTCCCGCTGACGCCGTTGCGTAAAATCGGCATCGGACTTTTCCTGACCGCGCTTTCGTTCGCGGTCATTTGGTGGATTCAAATTCAAATCGACGGCGGCGCGACGCCGACGGTCTGGTGGCAGATTTTGGCTTACATTATTTTGACCGCGGGCGAGGCGATGGTCTCGATCACCGGCCTTGAGTTCTCCTACACTCAGGCGCCGAACAAGATGAAGAGCGCGGTTATGGCGCTTTGGCTCCTGGTCGTGTTCGCCGGGAATGAATTCGTCGCGCTCCTGAACTTGCTTGTGATTCCCTTCCTTCGCCGTCACGGAATTCCAATGGAACACGCCGCTTACTTCCGCTTCTTCACTTTGCTCATGCTCGGAACGGCGATCATTTATATTTTCGTTGCCCGCCGCTATCGCGAACAAACGTATCTGCAATCGCAGGACGAACGGGTGACCGAACCGCTCCTCGCCGCCGGCACGCCTACTTAATCGGTCGCGGATTGGGTCGCTCCGTAATTAGAAACCCGCGACCAGCTCCACCATCCGCTGCCGCAACTCCTCGTTAGGCAAACGCCCCACCCCGCCTAACAAGTCGTCTTCCATGTGCCCGGCTTTCCCGGTAGCCGGAATCGCGCAGGTCACGATCGGATTGGCCACGATCCACTTCAGGAAAAATTGCGCCCAGCTCCGGCAATCGAATTCCGCCGCCCAGGCGGGCAGCGTTTTCCCGCGGACACGATCGAACAAATCGCCGCGGCCTAACGGGCGATTCACGATCACGGCCACGCCACGATCTTTCGCCACCGGCAGCACGCGTTTCTCCGCCTCGCGCTCCATGATCGAATAATTGATCTGCACGAAATCGACCGGCTCTTTTTCCAAAACCCGCGCCACTTCTGCCTGGCTGCTTTCGGTGTAATGCGTGATCCCGATGTAACGCACGCGGCCTTCCTTCTTCCACTCGCGCAAAGTCGCGAGCTGCGTCGCGGTATCGACCAGATTATGCACCTGAATCAAATCGAGCTTCTTGCTCCCGAGGAGGTCTAACGAGTGCTCCATCGATTGAATTCCAGCTTCGCGGCCGGTCGTCCAGACCTTGGTCGCGAGAAAAAGAGAATCGCGCAGTTTCAGTTTCGCTACGATTTCACCGATCACACTTTCCGCGCGTCCATACATGGTCGCGGTATCGACCAGCTTCCCGCCGTTCTTGACCAAAGTCGCGAGCACCTCTTCCAGCGGCAGCCGTTCTGCCGCGGACGAACCGACATCAAAAACGCGCGAGGTGCCGAGCCCGATCACCGGCAACATTTCGCCGGTCGATGGAATGGGTCGTTGCAACATGCCGCCTTTCTCTTCCGCGCGGATCGATTTTGAAACAAGCAGGCCGGCCGCGGTTCCGGCAATCATTCGGGTCGCTTCGCGTCGCGTGACCGGTTTCATATTTTCGCAAAGAAACGCCGAAACTTCGCGACATCCAAGTAATCCTGTAAATCGCCGCCACTTCTTCGTAGCCTCCGTGCCATGAAGATTCCACTCGCTCTGGTCGCGCTCACCAGTTTCCTCGCCTGGTCAAATTCGCAGGCCACGCCAGCCGACGATGAATTCCAGCAAATGGCGCACGATTACATCGAAGATCGGCTGGCGAACAATCCAGAAGGCGCGACCGCTTTAGGCGATCATCGTTTCGACGACAAGCTCTCCGATTATTCCGCGGAAGCGCGCGCGAACCTGTTGTCCAAGCAGAAAGCTTTTCTGGCCAAGCTGAATGAATTCACAGGCGCGGCCGATTTGACCGGTCCGAACAACGTCGACTTCCGCATCCTGAAAGAAAACGTCGAAGGCGAAATTTTCGATCTCGAGGAGATGAAGGAAGCGGATTGGAATCCGCTCGCTTATAACCAGAGCCTCGCGAACAGCATTTACCTTTTGATCGCGCGCGAGTTCGCGCCGCCGGCCGAGCGCATTCCGAACATTCGCAAGCGCATGGAAGGCTTTCCGAAAGTGATCGCGCAAGCGAAGGCCAACCTACAGCACGCGCCGAAAATTTACACCGAGACCGCGATCGAACAGACGCAGGGCGCGATCTCATTTGTCCGCGAAGGCCTCAGCCCGGTGCTGGAGCGCGCGCCGCAAATGAAAAAAGACTTGGCGCCGGTGCAGGAAGCGACGGCCAAGGCCTTGGAAGATTACAAGAAGTGGTTGCAGACCGATCTGCTGCCACGGTCCGACGGCGATTTTCGCATCGGCGCGGAACGATTCCGTAAGAAACTTCACTTCTCGCTTTCGTCTGATTTGTCGATGGAGGAAATCATGCGCCGCGCGCGCGCCGACCTTGCCGCGACGCAAACCGCCATCTATGAAACCGCGCTTCCGCTCTACAAAAGATATTTCCCGGACGCGGACAAGAACTCGTTAGGCGACAAGAAGAAAGTCACCAACGCCGTGCTCGATAAACTGGCCGAAGAGCATCCGACCAATGAGACCATCGTCGGTTACGCGCAGAAAACTTTGCGGCAATCGACCGACTTCGTGCGCGAGAAAAATCTCGTAACCGTTTTCGACCAGCCGCTGCAGATCATCGTCATGCCGGAATTCAAACGGGGCCAGAGCATCGCCTATTGCGATTCGCCCGGCCCGCTGGAAAAAAATGGCGAGACCTTTTATGCGATCGCGCCCACGCCGTCCGATTGGCAGAAGGAACGCGTGGATTCCTTCTTTCGCGAATACAACAACTTCATGGTCAAAGATCTGACCGACCACGAGGCAATGCCGGGGCATTTTTTGCAATTAACGCACGCGAATCGCTTCAAAGCGCCGACACTCGTTAGGGCGATTTTCCAGAGCGGCAGCTTCATCGAAGGCTGGGCCGTTTACGGCGAGCAGATGATGGTCGAGTCCGGTTATGGCGGACCGGAAGTGAAGATGGAGCAATTGAAAATGCGCCTGCGCGTTATCTGCAACGCCATCCTCGATCAAAGTATTCATGCCGCAAATATGAGCGAACAGGAAGCGCTCGATCTCATGATGAAGGAAGGTTTTCAGCAGGAAGGTGAAGCGGTCGCAAAATGGAAACGTGCACGCCTTTCTTCCACGCAACTCTCGACCTATTTCATCGGCACAACCGAGCATCTCGATTTGCGCGCGAGCGCGAAGAAAAAGCTCGGCGACAAATTCGATCTCAAAAAATACAACGACGAAGTCATCTCTTACGGCAGCCCGCCGGTGAAATACGTGCGCGAGTTGATGGGCTTGTAGTTACCGGCGCGGCCATTCGTGCCCGCGACCATTTACAATCCGAACCATGGGCAGCAAACTCCGCGATGCCTAACGTTGCCAGTTGGATTCGGCCGAAGGACGAATCGTTCTTTCGCCGCGCCTTCGCACCGCATCCCGAGGTGCAATTGTGCAACGCGGCCGGCGGTAGCGCCGTCGATCTCGCGCAGACGCAAGGTTTGTTGTTGACCGGCGGCGCGGATATTTCGCCGGAATTTCTTCGCCAGGAAATTCCCGACCCCACGGTCATCGAGTCGGATAACGATCCCGCGCGTGACGCTTGGGAATTCAAGGCGCTGAAGGATGCGATCGCGCGCGATCTGCCGATCCTCGCCATCTGCAAAGGCCTCCAGGTTTTTAATGTCGGGCTCGGTGGAACTTTGAAGCTCGATATCCGTGGTCACGATGCGCCCGAGATGCGCGATCACGACGTGCAACCGCTGCGGTCGGATCGCGCCGCCGCGCATCGTTTCGCGCATGTAAACAGTTCGCATCATCAGGCGATCGATCGCCTGGCCGATGGCTGCGCGGTGGAAGCGTGGTGCGCGACCGACGACATCATCGAGCAAATGCGCCTAACGAATTATCCCTTCGCGCTCGCTGTGCAATATCATCCGGAACGCGGCGAAAATTACGGATCGCTCTTTGCCGATTTCGTTTCCTTTTTAAATGGGACGCGAAAATGATTTCGAGAGAATGAACAAAATTAACCGGATGATTGCAGGAACATTTTGTCGATTCCGTTCATTCTGTCAGAACAACTAACCGGTATGTCCGCTTCGCAAAATACCATCGCGATCGTTTACGATTACGATCAGACGCTCAGTCCGAGTTACATGCAGGACGAGGTCGTGTTCCCGGCTTTCGGGATTAATAAGGACAGCTTTTGGCGGCGTTGTTCGCAGCTCGTGGCGGAGGATGGTTACGACAACGAGCTCGCTTATATGAAGGTTCTGCTCGACACGCTTGGGATGGATCGTCCGACGAACGCGGAGCTGAAGTCGTTAGGCGGGAAGCTCAATTTTTATCAAGGTCTGCCTGAGATGTTCGAGGAATTCGCGAATGTTTTGCTCACGGAAGAACACGTTGCTCACGGGATCGCGGTCGAGCATTACATCATCTCTTCCGGGATGAAGGTCTTGATCGAGGGCAGTCGATTGGCGCCGTTCGTACGCGCGATTTTCGGTTGCGAATTTGCGGAAGATCAGGAAGGCCGGATCACTTTTCCGAAGCGCGTCATCAGTCACACGCAGAAGACGCAATACCTTTTCCGCATCAACAAAGGCCTGCTCGATATGTCGCAGGACGTGAACGATCACATGGATGCGGATATTCGGCCGATTCCCTTTCCGCACATGATTTACATCGGCGATGGACCGACCGACGTGCCCTGTTTCACCGTCATGCGCAAGAACGGCGGCGAAGCGATCGCGGTTTATAATCCGAACGATCCGGCGCGCGCCGGTTTCAAAAAATGCTATCAACTTTCCACGCACGCCGACCGCGTGAAGCACATTGCGCCGGCTGATTATCGGCAGGGAACGCATTTGCGAATGCTCCTCGAGCAGATGGTAGAAGAGACCGCGAATCGCATCGTCACCGAGCGCCGCAACGCTGTCGAAACCGGCACGGTCCGAGCGCCGAAGCACTAGCGGCGCGGAAGTTCAGCAGTCGTTAGGCCAGGAAGCGGAGAGATTGCGCGAACGATCTCCTGTGTTAAAAACTTTCATGCCGAAACTGCATTTCACGAAGATGAACGGCGCGGGCAACGACTTCGTTCTGCTCGATAATCGCGCAGGCAATCTTCGTCTCGAGCGCGCGCAGATTGCGCAACTCTGCGACCGGCATCGCGGCATCGGCGCGGACGGAATTTTATTGATCGAACCCGCAACGAACGGCGCGGATTTTCGCATGCGTTACTACAACGCCGATGGCGGCGAAGCGGAAATGTGCGGGAACGGCGCGCGTTGCTTTGCGCGTTTCACGAATCGCGTCGCGGGCGAACGGCCCAAGGTTTCATTTGAAACGCCCGCGGGCGTGATCGCGGCCGCGTTACAAGGCGAAAGCGTCACCTTGCAAATGAGCCAGCCGAAAGATTTACAACTCGATCTGCAGATCGCGCTCGGGCCGGAAAATTTTCGTTGTCACTACGTCGATAGCGGCGTGCCGCACGTGGTTGTGCCGGTGAAAGATCTCGCGCAAGTCGATGTCCGTGCGCGCGGCGCGGCTTTGCGTCATCACGAAAAATTCGCGCCGCGCGGCGCCAATGTGAATTTTCTCGAGAAGCGCGGCGAACGCAGCATCGCCATCCGCACTTACGAACGCGGCGTCGAAGATGAAACGCTCGCCTGCGGAACCGGCGTGGTCGCGAGCGCGCTCATCTTTGCCGCGACGGAAAATGTGAGCGGCCCGATCGGTGTTCTCGTAAAGGGCGGCGACGAGCTTGAAGTCGGCTTCGTTCGGAAAGGCGACGAATTTTCCGAGGTCACACTTAGCGGGCCGGCCGATTTTGTTTTCGAAGGCGACGTTGAAATTTAGCTAATGTTTCGCGGCACCTACACCGCCCTGGTCACGCCATTTCGCGATGGCAAAATCGACGTGGCCGCGTTTGAAAAATTAATCGAGGGCCAGATCGCCGCCGGTATTCACGGCATCATCGCCGTCGGAACCACCGGCGAAAGCCCGACCCTTTCACACGAGGAACGCGAGCAAGTCATTCGCCTGGCGATCGAGTTTGCGAGAGGTCGCTGCAAAGTGCTCGCGGGCACCGGTTCGTATTCCACCGCCGAAGCAATCGCGGCCACGAACGCCGCCGAAAAAATGGGCGTCGACGGCGCGCTCATCGTCGCACCGTACTACAACAAGCCGAGCCAGGAAGGACTGTTTCGGCACTTCGCCGCCATCGCGCAGGCGACCAAACTGCCGATCATGCTTTACAATATTCCCGGCCGTTGCGGCGTCGATATCGGCGCGGAAACGGTGCGGCGTTTGGCTAACGAGTGCCGCAACATTGTCTCGATCAAAGAGGCGAGCGGCAGCGTCGATCGCGTGGCCGAGCTGCGGCGAATTTTGCCTAACGAGTTCACCATTCTCAGCGGCGACGACGGTTTGACACTTCCTTTCATGGCGGTCGGCGCGGTCGGTGTCGTGAGCGTGGCCTCCAATCTCTTGCCCGCGGAAATCTGCGCACTGGTCCGCGCATTCGAGAGCGGAAATATCGGCGAAGCGCAACGTCTGCATGGTCGCCTGGGCGGTTTGTTCAAAGATCTTTTCATCGAACCAAATCCGGTGCCGGTGAAAACAGCGCTCTCCTGGCGCGGCTTGATGTCGAGCGAAGTGCGTTTGCCGCTCTGCGAAATGACACCGGCGAACGAGCAGAAATTTCGGCAAACACTCGCGGCCTTCGAGGCGTCATGAAGGCGACGCGTGTGTTGCTCATCGGCGCGGCCGGACGAATGGGACAAGCGATCGAGACGGCGGCCGCAGCGCGGAATGACACCGTGATCGCGGCGCGTTGCGAGGCCGGCGATGCGCTGGAAGATTCGATCGGCGACTGCGAAGTCGTGATCGATTTTACTCAGGCTTCCGCGACCGAACGAAATTGCGCGGTTTGCCTAACGAATGCGAAACCGCTGGTCATTGGCACGACCGGACAGTCCGCCGCGCAAAAGCAATTGATCGAAGAAACGGCGAAATCGATTCCGGTTTTGCTCGCGCCCAATTTCAGCATCGGCGTGAACGCGCTCTTTTGGTTAACGCGAAAAGCCGCGGAACTGCTGGGCGATTCCTTCGATATCGAAATCGTCGAAACGCATCATCGATTAAAAAAAGATGCGCCGAGCGGAACGGCCAAACGACTGGCGCAGATCGCGCGCGAAGTTCGCGGCGTTGAGGAGAAAAATCTCGCGCACGGTCGCGAAGGTTTGGTCGGCGAACGACCGCGGAATGAAATCGGCATTCACGCCATTCGCGCAGGCGATGTCGTGGGCGATCACACCGTCCTCTTCGCGACCGAAGGCGAGCGCCTCGAGCTCACGCATAAAGCTTCCAGCCGCGCGACTTTTGCCTTGGGCGCGTTGCGCGCGGCGCGCTGGATCGTCGGCCAGCCGGCCGGACTTTATAATATGGAAGACGTTCTCGGGTTCTAGCCGATGAAAGCGGGCATCGCCTTCGGTTCGAATCTTGGCGATCGACTGGCGAACTTGGAAGCGGCGCGCGCGCGCGTGAGAAATTTGCCTGCCGTCGGAGAGCCGTTGCTGGCGTCGTCTGTCTACGAAACGGAACCGATCGATTGCCCGCCGGACGCGGCGAAATTCCTGAACGCGGTGATCGAAATCGAATACGCCGGTCGCGCGGAAGAGCTTTTGCGCGAACTGCGCCAGATCGAAAACGACCTCGGCCGGCCGCTGGCGCACGAGCGAAATGCTTCGCGCACACTCGATCTCGATCTTCTTTATTTTGGCGACGCTGGCTCCGCGAAGACCGAGTTGCAGTTGCCGCATCCGCGAATGACCGGGCGCCAATTCGTGCTCGAACCGCTCGCGGAAATTCGGCCGGAGCTGATTTTGCCTAACGAATCCGAAAACGTGGCCGAGCTTTTACGGCGCGTGCCAAAAACAACGCCGTTGGTGCGGATTACCTCGGAGTGGTAGCGTCTCGCGCGATGGAAGATTTTCGCGAAAAGAAACGGCGCGGCGAAAAAATTTCCGCGCTAACCGCTTACGATTACCCGACGGCGCGCTTGCTCGATGAAGCGGGCATCGATGTCATTCTGGTCGGCGACTCGTTAGGCATGGTCGTTCTCGGGTTCAAGGACACGACGGAAGTTACGCTCGAGATGATGCTGCACCATACGCGCGCGGTCGCACGCGCGGTGCAGCGCGCGTTGCTCGTGGCCGATCTTCCGATTCACACTTACGCAACGCCCGAGCAGGCCGTCGAAAGCGCGCGCGCGCTGGTCGCCGCGGGCGCGCAGGCGGTGAAACTGGAAGGCGGCATCAGTCATGTCGCACAAATCGAAGCGATCGTGCGCGAAGGCATTCCACTGGTGGGGCACATCGGCATGCTCCCGCAAAGCGTGCGCGAAGAGGGCGGCTACAAACTAAAAGGCCGCACGCCCGCCGAAGCGGAGATTCTTTTGCGCGATGCCCGCGCGGTCGAGGAGGCCGGCGCGTTTGCCGTGGTTTTGGAAATCGTCGCGGCCGAGACCGCCCGACAAATTTCCGCGGCGATCACGATTCCGACGATCGGCATCGGGTCGGGAGAAAGTTGCGATGGGCAAATCCTGGTCACGCACGACCTGATCGGTTTGTTTCCGTGGTTCACTCCGAAGTTCGTTAGGCCGGAAGCGACCGTGGCCGATGATGTCCGCCAGGCGGCGCAAGCGTTTATCGAACGGACGCGTTCTTCGAACACGCTCGCCGCCTCGAGTTGACAATGGCGACGCGCTGCCGGTTCGTTTTCCCGCAACCATGAGAGCGCAACCTGTCCCGCCTCCGCCCGATTTCGACGACGATGCGATCTGGTCCGGCAGCAAACAGCGGAACTGGCTCCTTCTCGGGCTGGTCATCTCGCTGCTGCTGCACGCCGCGCTTTGCGCTTATTTTTATCGGACGCGGTTTCAGGGATTCGACGCGGCGATCAAACCCGCCGAACAAACCGCGACTTTCAAAGTAAAAAATGTCGACCTCAAGTCGCTCGATAAAGCGAGCATGGATCAGACGCAGCAGGCCGCAAAACCGGAGCCGGATAAAACCGATGTGCAGTTGCCGGACGAGAAAAAATCTTTCGATAAGCTGCTCGAAGAAGTGCACGCGAGCACGGCGGTGCCGGACGATACGAGCGATGTTTTGCCCGACCAACCAAAGGTCGATCCGAACAACGCGACCTCGATCATGAACGAGATCGAGCGCAGCACCGCGCAGGTTTTATCGAAGAGCCCGAATGCGACGCGCGAGCAATCCATGCTGAGCGATTCCGCGGTCTCCGGCCGTCCGCAGCCGGCGCTGACCGGCACGGAATTAGCCACGAGCACAACGATCAAGCGCCCGAATGTTTTCAATAAATTGCCTGATGACAGCGCCGGTCCGAATCGTGGACGCGCGCCCGGTTTTAGCGATCTCGATTCCCTGCTCACGCAAAAAGGACCGCTCGGCTCCGGCACGGCGATTCGCATGCCTAACGACCAGTTGTTCGGTTACGACAGCGCGGAACTGGAACAGGGCGCGGTCGAGCAATTGCAAAAGCTCGGGGTTCTAATCAAGCGCAACCCGAAGGCGATTTTCCATGTCGAAGGCTACACGGACTCGTTAGGCTCGCCCGATTACAATCGCGAGCTCAGCCAGCGCCGCGCGGACGGCGTGAAGGAATATCTCGTGCAAGCGATGGGCATTAACCCCGGGCAAATCGAAGCGCGCGGTTACGGCGCGACAAAGTTTTTGATCGCGCCGCGAGGAATTATCCCGGCCACCGGCAGCCCGGAAGAACAGGCGGAAATCGCACGGCAACGCTCGAACCGCCGCGTCGTCATCGTGGTCGACACCAAGGCCTAACGAGCGGTTACCAGTTTTTGATCCAATTGGCGAGATAGGTGGTCTCTGTCTCGTTGACGTCTTTTTCGCCGGACGACGACCAAAGATCGAATGTCGGATTATAGCCGTTTGTTGAAGAAACCGTATTGGCTGTCGAATATCCATAGCTGTTTCCGAATGGGTCCCGGATCGCTGTGACAGGGTTACTTTGATCAGTCGGACTCAACATATTCGATTTAAAGTTGAAGTAAGTTTTCCCCAACTCGTTAGCTCCTTTCGTGCGGTTGCGATCCTCATCACCTGTTAGCGCGACATATAAAATTTGCGAAGCAGCCTCATACGCAGCTTTGTCACCAGCGTAGGGGTAGTAGTTAATCTTCGCATCGAGTGTGGGACTTTGTGGGTAAATTCCGTTGTCCGCCTTGTAACTTTCCAAGGCCGCCGACATCGCCGCGATCTCTGCTTCGGCGCGGGAGCGCGCGCCTTTTTTTTGGACGTAACCGGAAGTCGCGAGAATCAAACCGGCCAGGACGATGATGATCGCCATGACGATGAGCAACTCCACGACGGTGAAGGCACGCAGTCCGGGGAACGCACGCGACTCGCGTGTTGATTTCGGCGGCCCGCCGAAACCATCTTGCGACCGGGTGCATGACGAGAAGGAAAAAGTTCGCCCGCCGGGTCGCCTCGCCAGCACGCGAGTCGCGTGCGCTCCCCAGAGACTCCGCGTCCTCACGTTTGCTGTTGCAATCCGCTGATGATGCTGATCAGCGGCATGAAGAGCGCGATGACGATGGTGCCGACGACGAGCGCGAGAAAAACAATCATGATCGGCTCGAGCATCGAGGTCAGGCCCGCGCGCGAATTGTCCACTTCGTCGTCGTAGACTTCGGCGATTTTCAAAAGCATCTCGGGCAATTGTCCGGTCTCTTCGCCGACATCGATCATGCTGATGACCATGGGCGGGAACGCGCCGCTCGCCTCCAGCGGTTGCACGATCGATTCGCCTTCTTTCACACTGTCGTGCACCTGCGAAATGGCGCCGGCGATGATGGTGTTGCCAGCGGTTTCGCGCGTGATGTTGAGTGCCTGCAAAATCGGCACGCCGCTGGTCACGAGCGTGCCGAGGGTGCGTGAAAAACGCGAGATCGCGGTCTTGCGCAAGAGATCGCCGAAAAGCGGGAGGCGTAATTTGAATCGATCGAGCGCGACGCGTCCGCCGGCAGTTCGACTTAACAACTTCATGCCGACGACGAGAAAAACGATCGCGAAAAGGATTAGGCCATAATGATTTTTGACTGCGTTGCTCACACCGATGACGAAGAGCGTGATGCCGGGAAGTGGTTTGTCGCCGAGCATGTCCTTAAAAATTTGCTCGAACTTCGGCACGATGAAGACGAGCAGAAAAGCCATGATCGCAACCGCGAGAAACATCACGATGATCGGATAGACCATCGCGGCCACGACTTTGTTTTTGATCTTCTGCGCCTTCTCCTGGAACTCGGCCAGACGCGTCAAAACCAGCTCGAGCACACCGCCCACTTCGCCCGCGCGAACCATGTTCACGTAGAGATCGTTGAAGATTCTCGGATGATGCGAGAGGCCTTCGGAAAAGGTGTTTCCGCTTTGCACCGCTTCGGAAAGATTGCCGATGGTCTTCTGCAAAACTTTATCGCGCTCCTGTTTTTCGAGCACGGTCAGCGCGCGCAAAAGTGGCAGGCCGGAGTCGATCAAGGTCGCGAGTTGCCTGGTGAAAATCATCATCACCTTTGGCTTAATCGTTTTGCGTTCGAAGAGAACGATGCCGCCGGCGCCTTTTTTTTTCTTGGCCGGCGCGGCCGCGCGGATGGCTCTCGTTTTCTGTTTTACCGCCTTCTTTTCCTGCGTGGTGCCTTTGCCTTCCTCGAAAACGTTCGTCGGAAAATATCCGGCCTGACGCAATTGCCCGATCGCTTCGTTCGTCGAATGCGCATCGACCAGCCCGGTCGATTCCTGCCCGCGGGCATCAAGAGCTACGTAAGTGTAACGAGGCATATGAACCAAGGCCGAGAATATCGCCGGCTGAATTGCTGTCGAGTTTCCCTTGCAAATCGGCGGCTCGGCGAGCGCGCTAGGTGTATTTCAAGACTTCTTCGATCGTGGTATCGCCATCGAAAATGCTGCGCAAACCGTCCTGCCGCAGCGTGACCATGCCGAGCTCGACCGCTTTCTGTTTCAAGACCACGGTCGGCGCGCGCTCGTTGATCAATTCGCGAATCGGGTCGCTGATTTTCATCAACTCGTAAATGCCTTTTCGCCCTTTGTAGCCGGTGTTGTTGCAAGCGTCGCAGCCATTGCCGTAGTAGAAATTCTTCTCGCCGATGTCGCGGCGATCGAGCCCAAGTTGATCGAGAAAAATCTGACTCGGCTGATAGGTCGTGCGGCAATTCGCGCAGATGCTGCGGAGCAATCGCTGCCCGAGGACCGCTTCGAGCGTGGAGGAAATCAGAAATGGTTCCACGCCCATATCGATCATGCGCGTAACTGCGCCGGGCGCGTCATTCGTGTGCAAAGTGGTGAAGACGAGATGGCCGGTGAGCGATGCTTGAATGGCGATTTGCGCGGTCTCGATGTCGCGCGTTTCGCCGACCATGATGCGGTCCGGATCCTGTCGCAAAAACGCTCGCAGGATGCGCGCGAAAGTCAGACCGATTGCCTCATTCACCGGCACCTGCACGATGCCTTCGAGATCGTATTCGACCGGCTCTTCCGCAGTCAGTAACTTGGAATCGATCGTGTTGATTTTGCGCAAACAGGAATAAAGCGTGGTCGTTTTTCCTGATCCGGTCGGACCGGTCACGATGAAGATTCCGTTCGGCCGATTGATCACCTCGATGATGTAATCGTGGATGTAATCGGGCATGCCGAGCGCTTCGAGATCGAGATTTACATTCGAGCGATCGAGCACGCGCAGGACGACGCTTTCGCCAAATTGCGTCGGCAAAGTCGAGACGCGCATGTCGACCACGCGGCCCGCGATATTTTTTTGGATGCGGCCATCCTGTGGCAGACGGCGCTCCGCGATGTTCAAATTCGCCATCACCTTCACCCGCGAGATCACCGGCAGAGCGAGATGGCGCGGCGGCGGCGCCATCTCATAAAGCGCGCCGTCCACGCGATAACGAATTTTGAATTCGTGCTCGAAGGGCTCGAAATGAATGTCGCTCGCGCGATCCTGAATCGCCTGAAACAAAATGAGATCGACGAAGCGAATGATCGGCGTCGCGTTTGCTTCCGCCTCCACTTCGGAAGCGCCAGCCGCGTCGCCGCGCAAAGTCAGGAGCTCGCCGGTTTCGCCGAGTTGCTTGAGGATTTCCTCCATGCTGGAGGTGTCGCTCCCGTAGTAGCGCTTGATCCGTTCCTCGATCTGCTCGGTCGGCGCGACCACCACGTGGATATCTTTTCCGAGCGTAAACCGGAGATCTTCGGCCGCGCGCAAATCGAGCGGATCGATCAACGCCACCGTGATGCCTTCCTGGCTTTGGCCGAGTGGCAGAGCGCGATGCAAACGGGCCAGCCCCCCGGGAATCAACCGCAATATTTCCGGCGCGATCTCGCCGCCATCGAGCGGGACGAATTCCGTGCCTAACGAGTCGGCGATCATTTGGTAAAAGCCGTTTTCGTCGAGCAAGCCGTTATCGACCATCGTTTGCGCGAGCGTCTTGCCGTTGAGATTCGCTTCCTGCAGGACGTCGTCGAGTTGCGACGGCTGAAAGGCGCGCTGCTCGAGAAATAACTCAGCGACCTGGTTGTTATTCATAACGGAACACAGTCATTCTGGCTGTGTGGCCAACGGGCATTCTGCCCGGTCGTTGTGTTTTTCGCGACGCCGTAACCGCGGGCTGAAAGCCCACGAGCCGCACAGCCAAAATGGCCGTGTCCAAACGCCTCTTCATTTAATTCGCGTCTCCCAGGGTGATCGAGATCACTTCATCAGCACTCGTTAGGCCGCCGAGTACTTTGCGCACGCCGTCTTCGCGCAAAGTGCGCATGCCGAGCTCGCGCGCTTTTTGCCGCAAATGCAGAGTCGAATTCTTGTTGTTGATCATGTGCCGTACGTCGTCGTCGATGACGAAGATTTCAAAGATGCCCATGCGCCCGCGATAACCGGTCCCGCGGCAATGATCGCAGCCGACCGGCCGCATGATCTGCGCCGCGCCCATCTGCGATGCTTCGAGACGAAGCGCGCGCAGTTCGGTTTCGCTCAATTCGCCCGGTTGTTTGCAGTGCGCGCACAAGCGCCTAACGAGTCGTTGCGCCATGATCGCGCGGACGGAGGACGCAACCAGGAACGGTTGCATGCCGATGTCGACCAAACGCGCGACCGCGGAAGGCGCGTCGTTTGTGTGCAGCGTGCTGAAGACGAGATGGCCGGTCAGACTGGCGTTGGTCGCGATCGAGGCCGTCTCCAAATCGCGAATTTCGCCGATCATGATGATGTTCGGCGCCTGCCGCAAAATGGAGCGAAGCGCAGCCGGAAAAGTCATGCCGATGTCCGCGTTGACCTGGACCTGATTGATGCCGGTCATCTGATATTCGATCGGCTCCTCGACCGTAATGATCTTGCGGTCGGGCTTGTTCATGTAATTCAAGCAGGCGTAAAGCGTGCTCGTTTTTCCGGAACCGGTCGGACCGGTCACCAGCAGAATGCCATCGGGCAAACGTAACAAACGCTCGAATGTTTCCTGGTCGTCGCTGAGAAATCCGAGCTCCGGCAAACCAAGCATCAGGCTCGATTTGTCGAGCAATCGCATGACCACGCTTTCGCCGTGATTCGTCGGAATGGTCGAGACGCGCAGGTCGATCGATTTGCGCGCGATCTTTACCTGAATGCGCCCATCCTGGGGCAGGCGCTTCTCCGCGATGCTCATCGAGCCGGTCATGATTTTCAACCGGCTGACGATGGACGATTGCAAACGTTTTGGCGGCGCCTGCATTTCCTGGAGCACACCGTCGATGCGGAAACGGACGCGGAATTTCTTATCGAGCGGCTCGAGGTGCACATCGCTCGCGCCGAGGCGATGCGCTTCGATCAACAACATCGAGACCAGGCGAATGATCGGCGCATCCGCTTCGTTGCCGGAATCGAGCTGGCCGCCTTCGGTTATTTCGAGACCGAGATCGATGTCGTCCCCGAGACGTTCCTGCAAAACGTCGGATGCTTCATCGGCCGTGCCGTAATATTTGATCAGCGCCTCGCGAATTTTTTCCGGGCTGCTGCAAACCAACTCGATCTCGCGCTGCAGGAGAAAACTCAGGCTGTCGATGGTGTCGAT
Organism: uncultured Chthoniobacterales bacterium; assembly: GCA_964235895.1. Classification (GTDB taxonomy): domain Bacteria; phylum Verrucomicrobiota; class Verrucomicrobiia; order Chthoniobacterales; family UBA10450; genus JACCTI01. The sequence continues at coordinate 52,099 of CAXSCV010000006.1, read as the reverse complement.
ATCGAGCGGATCGCTCACCGCCACGATCAATCCGGTTTCGCCAAAACCGACCGGGATTACTTTGAAACGCCGCGCTTCTTCTGCGCGAATTTGCTCGATGACATCGGGCGGAATCAGACGCGTGGAAAGATCGATCCAATCCATATGCGCCTGCGTCGCGAGCGCGCGCGAGATCTCGGTTCCGGAGACGATGCCTTCCCGCACCAAGGCCTCGACGACCGTGCCGCCGCCATTCAGACGCGAACGCGCCCGTTCGATCTGCGACCCAGAGACGAGCCCGATGTCCTCAAGCACTCTGAGCACGTAATCGTCGTTCTGTTGCACGCTGGATATTTAGCGCTTTCACGCGGCGCGTTATAGCGGAATCGTCGAATCACCTCGCGCGCTCCGAGGCGAGCAGAGGCGTCAAATCAACGGAGACATCGTTTAACTGCAAGACCGCGAGGTCAGCGCTTATGCGGAGAGTTATGATTAAGCGGCCGTGGGAATTGAGGCAAAATTTCGGGTTCACCTATAGCTAGCCATTCCCCCCATTCCGCACCTTGGTCTTCGCCGACGAAAGCCAGATGCCTCTCTTTTCCACTGGGAGGCAAAGTGATAAGCCAGGCTTTCCAACGCGTATAAATCACCGGCATAGGCGACAAAGCGGCAATTTGTCGCCCGCTATCCTCATCTTGCACGGTAAGAATCAGTTTGCTTGTGACAGGTCCTGTGAATACTGGCACGGCGATTACTTCGACGCCGGGCTGGACCGTAGCCTTCATAACAATCTTCCCAGTATCCGCATCGGCGGTTACGTACGAGCTATACGCCGGTCGATTCCGTGGCAGGATTTGATTCTCCCGGGTTATTCGAATCCAGTTAGTTAAAGTCACATCAACAGACAACAAAGTCGGATTTTTAGGCCACAGATCAAAGTCCAGCCATGGTTGCACGCGATAAGCTTCTTTCCGCTGCCAAAGGCCGAAATCGAGATCCACGTTATTGCTCGCATATAAAATCCTGGCGCGGTCACTCTCAGGAACATCAAACTGCCTTACCAAGACGTACTCTTGCGTAAACCAATAACCGTCAAAGGCTGATTGGGCGAACCAATCACTCTCCCGTTTTCGAAGGACGAGATAGTCGGGTTTAAACTCGGCAAAGAGTTTGTTCATGCCAACACCGTTTTGTGTTAGAAAGTCAACGCTGCGGCGACTGGTCAGACCAGGGAAATCGATATAGTTACGTTCCGAGTAGTAACCAACATAACCGAGAGGTTCCCCTCCGATCGTGGCATCGGGCGGACTGTGGGACTTAAGATATTTACCGATGGCAATGCGCACCGGACCTTCGATCAATTCCTGGACGTGCTTCTCGCCGGTAAAGGTAATAGGCAGAATGGAGACCATGATCAGCAGATAGCTGGCACTGACAACCCAGCCAACGCGAGTGGCGGCGTCTGCCGGAAAAACGCTCGCCAGTAAATCGCGCAACCCTTTGGCGGCAAGGATAATTGTTAGAGCGGAGAACGGCACCACATACCAGCCGAACATCCCAGGAACCGCGAAGATATAGTAGAGCCAATAAGTAAAGAGAGTCACATAAAGCAAGAGTAGGTCGCGCTGCTTCTTGATGACGGCGAAGATGACTCCAATAAATAACAGAGTTACGATTACTTTCGCGACCACGCCGTGGTCCCAAAGGGGCAGGAAGCCGGTTCCGTTCCCGGCATAGCTAGGTCCGAGGCTGGCGAATAACCAATCGTTCATTCGGTCCATAGCGCCGTGGGCGATTTCGGCAAAGCTATGGCCGCCACGCCACCAAAGACCAAAGCCGGCTTTGGCGCGGATGGTGTTTGGAATGGGGCTTCCGTAGTAAAGGGAAACAAATAGGACCCAAGGGAGATAGAGCAAAACCGAGGTAACCACGGGAATCGTAATCGTTCCGGGTTTCTTTTGAGTAATCGCGCGATAGAGCAAACCGCAGCCGATGATGCAGACGGCGAAGACAAAATCGGGTCTGATATAGAGAACAAGGGCAAGCGCCATCCCCATTCGATAAGGCCGATCTGATTGGTAACAGAAGAAAGCGAATAAGAGGACGAAAGTAGCTAACTGTGTTTCCATTCCGGCCATTCCCCAAAGGATTTGGTGGTGTTCGAAAGCTAGAAAGCCGGCGAACATCATGACGGCGTAGGAAGGTAATTGCAGCCCCGGGTAAGCCCGGTTTAGCCGTATCGCGAAGTAAATTGTCCCAAAAGCCGCCACAAGCGAGGTGATGCGAGTAGCGTTTAAGCCCCAGCCGAGATGGACAAATTCTCCGAGGAGCGGAATGAGGATACCGAGAGGGCTGGTGAAACCGTCAACCGGGCCCTCGTGCAATTTGAAGTGTGTCAGGCCAAGGCCTCGCACGGCGTTCCGCGCGTGGAGGATCGCAATGAGCGAGTCCTCCCAGACTCGATGCGTGTAAGCCCAGAAAACGAGCCGAATCAGGATCGCAAGGAATCCGAAGACAAGCAAAAGCCTGGTGTCGTTAGACTTTGTTGTTGCCTTCATTCTAGCGGTTGCACGATGGCTTATCGCTTCGACTTGTCGCGAAAAATTTACCCACTACCCGCGGCCGTGCGGCGTGTCCAGATCCAACGCGGGCCCGATCGGTACGATGCGCGTCGGATTAATCTCATCGTGCGTCATGTAATAATGACGCTTGATGTGATCGAAGTTGACCGTCGCCGCGATTCCGTCGTTTTGATAGAGATCGCGCAGATAGGGCCAGAGATTTTGGTAATCAACAATACGCCGCAGATTGCATTTGAAGTGGCCGTGATAAACAGCGTCGAAGCGGATCAAGGTTGGAAAACAAGCGCCAGTCCGTTTCGGTGAGGCGGTTGCCTAACAAGTAACGTTGCGAAGCGAGGCGGCGATCGAGTTCGTCGAGTGTTTCGAATAACTCGCGAGCCGCGACTTCGTAGGCGCGTTGCCGCGTGGCGAAACCGGCGAGATAAACACCGTTGTTCACGCGCTCGTAGATATGTTTGTTCAGCGCGTCGATTTCGTAACGCAGATCTTCGGGAACAAAATCGTAATCACTGGCCGCTAAGTCCCGGAATTCGCTGTTCAACATTCGCAGGATATCGTCGTCGGAGTTGCTGACGATACGTTTGCTCTGTTTGTCCCAAAGCACCGGCACAGTCACACGGCCGGCATAGGCGGGATCGCTCGCGCGATGAGCCTGGCTGAGAAATTCGAAGCCGTTGATCGGATCTTTCGTATAACCCGGCCCGTTGCGAAAAGCCCAACCGCGTTCATCGCGAATCGGATCGACCACGGTCATGCCGATCGCTTCTTCCAAGCCTTTCAGCTTTCGCATAATAATCGTGCGATGGGCCCACGGACAGGCGAGCGAAACGTAAAGATGATAACGTTTGGCTTCGGCCGGAAAGTCGGTCGAACCGTCGCGCCGGACCCAATCGCGAAAAGCATCTTCCTGTCGTTCGAACGAACCGCCGGTCGATTGCTGTTCGGGAAACTGCGCCATCGCTTAGCCTAAACCAAACCGTCGCACGAATGAACGATGGAATTCGAATCGCCATGTGGTCCGGGCCGCGGAACATCTCCACCGCGCTCATGCGCGCTTGGGAAAATCGGCCTGACACCTTGGTCATCGACGAGCCGTTCTACGCTTTTTATTTGCGGGAAACGAAGGCCGATCATCCCGGCGCGGGCGAGGTGATCGCGCACGATGAAAGTGATTGGCGCAAAGTGATTGCGCGCCTAACGAGTGCTGTCCCGGACGGCAAGCGCATCTTTTACCAAAAGCAGATGACGCATCATCTTCTCCCGCAAATCGACCGGGAATGGCTCACCGGCCTAACGAATTGTTTCCTGATTCGCGATCCTGCGGAGGTGATCGCGTCCTATATGAAAAAGAACCACGAGCCGTCCGCGCTTGATCTGGGTTTTCCGCAGCAGCTGGAGATTTTTCAATGGGTGCGAACGCGCACGGCGGCCGTTCCGCCGGTGATCGATGCGCGCGACGTTCTAGAAAATCCGCGGCGAATCCTGACGCTTTTGTGCGAAGCGATCGGCGTGGATTTTAGCGATGCGATGTTGTCGTGGCCCGCCGGACGTCGCGCGACGGACGGGGTTTGGGCGAAATACTGGTATGCCGAGGTGGAGAAATCGACTTCGTTCCAACCATATCGCGCGCGAGAAGAGGAACTGCCGGAGCGATTGCGCTCGGTGCATGCCGAGTGCGCGCAGATGTACGATCAACTTCGCGAACATCGCCTGCGCTAGTTTTCAAAAATGCTTCAGCAATTTAACGAGAGAAATCGCGATCTTTTGATCAACATCAACGGGCAGCTCATGCATCGCGATCAGGCCGGGATCAGTCCATTCGATTCCGCGGTGCAAGGCGGCGACGCGGTCTGGGAAGGTTTGCGTTTGTATGATGGGCGCATCTTCAAGTTGCACGAGCATCTCGATCGCCTCGAGCGATCGGCGCGCGCTTTGTCCTTCAAGGAAATTCCTCCGCGCGAAAAAATCATCGAAGAAATCAAACGCACGCTCGCGGCGAATCAGATGCGCGATGGCGTGCATATTCGTCTAACGCTCAGCCGCGGAGTAAAGATCACTTCCGGGATGGATCCGCGGCTCAATCGTAGCGGCCCGACTCTCATCGTGCTCGCGGAACACAAAGCGCCGGTTTATGCGAAGACCGGCCTGGCGCTGATCATCAGCAACATTCGCCGGCCGCCGCCGGAGATTCTCGATCCGAAAATTCATCACGCCAATTTGCTGAATTCGATCCTGGCCAAGGTCGAAGCGAACAACGCTGGCGCGGACGATGCGCTCATGCTCGATGCGCGGGGCTTCGTCGCAGAGACGAATGCCACGCATGTTTTTATTTTTCGGGGCGGCGAAGTTGCGACCAGTTTTGTGCGCGCTTGTCCGGAAGGAATTACGCGCGCGACCGTCCTGGAAATTTGCGCGGCTAATCAAATTCCGTGCAAAGAAGCGGACCTTTTGCCTAACGACATCTACGCGGCCGACGAAGTTTTTTGCACCGGAACGATGGGCGAATTGGCTGCGGTTACGAAAGTCGATGACCGCGCGATCGGTAATGGCAAGGTCGGGCCGATGACGCTGCGATTGAGCGAGCTGTTCAGAGCGCGCACTGCCATGGAAGGTGTGCGGATTGTCGACTAACGAGTTGTCGTCGGAAGCGATTACAGCGCCGAATTAGAAACTCGCGTTTCGGCGGGTCCGATTCGAAACTTTGCGGAATGTCGGAATCACTCACGCCGATGATGCAGCAGTATCAGCGGCTCCGGGCCAGTGTGCCGGCGGACACGCTGCTGCTTTTTCGCCTCGGCGATTTTTATGAATTGTTCTTCGAGGACGCGAAGGACGCTTCCGCGCTGCTCAATCTCGCGCTGACCAAACGCAACGGCGTGCCGATGTGCGGCATGCCTTATCACGCCGCGCAAAATTACATCGCGAAGTTGATCAAAGCCGGCCGGCGCATCGCGGTTTGCGATCAAACAAGCGAGCCGCAGCCGGGCAAAATCGTCAATCGTGAGATCACGCAAATCATCACCGCCGGCACAGTCAGCGAACTCGATTTGCTGGAATCGAAACGCGCGAATTATCTCGGCGCCATTTATCGCGACGGCGATGTCTACGGCCTCGCTTATGCCGATTTGAGCACGGGCGAATTTCGACTTCTGCAAACTCCCACGAGCCAGGCTCTACAAGATGAACTAGCGCGCGTGGCGCCGGCGGAATTGCTGATCAGCGAGCAGCAACAAGATGTTTTTCGCGATAATGAAAACGCGCTCGCGCATGACAGTTATGCGTTCTTGTCGGAGCAGGCCGCTTTCATTTTGTGCGAACATTTCGGCGTCAAATCGCTCGATGGATTTGGTTGCGCGGAGATGCCGGCGGCAGTCGCGGCCGCGGGGGCGATCGTCCATTACCTGAAGCACCAACTGCGGCGAAAGATCGATCATCTTACTTCGCTGCGCTGCGATGTTTCCGGCGCGCATGTCGTGCTTGATTTGGCGACGCAGGCGAATTTGGAATTGGTCGCATCGCGCGGCGCGCGCGACACCAGTTTACTCGGCGCGCTCGATCGAACGGTCACCCCGATGGGCGGGCGAAAATTGCGCGCTTGGATTCTGCAGCCGTTGCGTGAGGTCGCGAAGTTGCAGCGCCGCCAGCAAATGATCGCTGAGTTGCTCGCGGAACCGGAAGTCTTGGCAGCGTTGCGCGCGGCACTGAAATCGGTCCGCGATATCGAGCGCGCGATTGGCCGCTTGAGCCAGGTCTCGGGAAACGCGCGCGACCTGGTGGCGCTGCGCAATTCGCTCGAGCAAATGCCGCAGCTCAAAAGCGAATTGCGGCGATTGATCGAGCGAACGGAGTTTGGCAAACAAAGAACTTCGGCTGATTGCTCATTCGCGTCGCAGTTGGAAAGCGAGATGCACGAAATGCCGGATCTGCTCGCAACGCTGACGCGCGCGCTGGTGGAAGATCCGCCCTTCGTTTTGAAGGACGGCGGCATTTTCGCGGATGGTTTCGATGCGGATCTCGACGAATTGCGACGCGCCTCGCGCGAGGGAAAAAATTGGATCGGCCAATTGCAGGAACGCGAAATCGCACAAAGCGGAATCAAGTCGCTCAAAGTGCGCTTCAATTCGGTTTTTGGTTACTTCATCGAGATCACGAAATCGAATCTCGCCTCCGTGCCGCCGCATTACACGCGCAAGCAAACCACGGTCGGCGGCGAGCGTTTCATCACGCCGGAGCTGAAGGAAATCGAAGCGCAGATTCTCGGCGCGGACGAGCGCTCGCGTCAGCTCGAGTATCAGCTTTTCCAAAAACTGCGCGATGAAACGCTGCGAGAAATCGCTCCGATTCAGACCACGGCGGCGGCCATCGCGACCCTCGATGCGCTTTGCGGATTAGCGGAGACGGCGCGGCTTTATAATTATGCGCGACCGGTTCTGAATGATTCGCTGCGGCTGGTCATCCGCGACGGCCGGCATCCGGTTTTGGATCAAAATCTGGCGGAAGAAAAGTTCGTGCCTAACGACACGTCGCTCGACGGCGAGAAAGTGCGCCTGGCCATCATCACCGGTCCGAACATGGCCGGCAAATCGACTTACATTCGGCAGGTGGCGCTGATTGTTTTGATGTCGCAAATCGGCAGCTTCGTCCCGGCGGCGAGCGCGGAAATCGGTTTGGTCGATCGCATTTTCACGCGCGTCGGTGCGAATGACGATCTTTCGCGCGGACAATCGACTTTCATGGTCGAGATGAATGAGACGGCCAACATCGTGAACAACGCGAGCGCGCGCAGTCTCGTTATTCTGGATGAGATCGGGCGCGGCACGTCCACTTTCGATGGCCTTTCCATCGCCTGGAGCGTGGCGGAATTCTTGCATGACACGATCAAGGCTCGGACGCTTTTCGCGACGCATTATCACGAGCTGACGAAGCTGGCGGAGGAGCGAAGCGGCGTGTGTAATTACAACGTGGCCGTGCGCGAATGGAACGAGCAGATTATTTTTCTGCGCAAAATTGTGCCCGGCGGCGCGGACAAAAGTTACGGGATCCAGGTCGCGCGCCTGGCCGGTTTGCCAAAGGAAATTTTGCAACGCGCCAAGGATATTCTCGCGCATTTGGAGAAACCCAACGGCGCAACGGAGCACGCGCCGAAACGCAAGCGCAGCAAGACTGCGATGCCGACGGCGCAGAAACCGCAGATGGATTTATTGTGAACGCTTATGCCGGTTAAGACCGAGAAAGAGCTGAGCGAATCGCAGCGCGGACTGTGGCTGAAAGCGGTCGCGGCGGTCGAGCTGAGGAACTTCGGTTACGCCATTTCGCTTTTGCAGGGAATCCTGAAACAGGAGCCGGAATTTCTCACGGGCCGGCAACTTTTGCGCCGAACGGAAACGACGAAAGCGAAAGCGGAGAAGAAGAAATTCTTCAATGTCTCGACCGCCTCGATTGGGGTGATGAAGGCGCAGCGCGAGTTGAAGAAAGATCCGAAACGCGCGGTTGAGCTGGTGGAAAAAGTATTGGAAGACGAGCCGTATAATCGGCCGGCCAACATGCTTCTGAAAGAAGCGGCGGTGGCCGCGGGCTGGCCGGAAATCGGGGTGCTCGCGCTGCAAACTTTGCTCGAGGAAAAACCGCGCGAGGTGAAGACGCTGCGCGAGTTGGCCCGGCTCTATCACGACCTCGGTGAAAACGAACTCGAGGTGGAAATTTACAATCGCATTTCCGTCGTGGATCCGACCGATCCTGACGCTTTGCGCCTGGGCAAAGAAGCTTCCGCGCGCTCGTCGATGAAGAAGGGCGGCTGGCAGCAGGCGGAAAGTTATCGCGATTTAATCAAAGACAAAGAGCTGGCGACTTCGCTCGAACAACAAAGCCGAATGGCGCTGACCGGCGATTCGTTAGACCAACAGATCGCCGAGAGCTATCAGCGACATCAGGCCGAGCCGGAAAATGTCGATCACGCGCGCAATCTCGGGCAGTTGCATGAGCAAAAGGAAGACTTCGAAAGTGCGATCGCCTGGTTTCAATACGCGGCCGACCTAACGAGTGGAACGGATGCCGGTCTGCTCCGGAAAGTTTCCGACCTCGGGATGAAACGTTCCGAACAGGAGATCGCGGAGCACGAACGTTTTTTGGGCGAGCACGAATCGGCCGACGAAAACTACGCCGCGCACGCGGAGGCTTTGGCGGCGGCAAAAAAAGCGCGCGCGGGCATTTCCATCGACGAAGCGCGCAAACGCTCGGCGCGAAATCCGACCGATCTGCAATTGCGTTTTGAGTTGGGCGAACATCTGGTCAACGCCGGCAACTATCGCGAAGCGCTCCCGGAATTGCAGCGCGCCCGTCAGAATCCAAACGCGCGGCTGAAGGCGATGAACTTGTTAGGCAAATGCTACCAGGAACTGGGCATGCTCGATTTGGCGGTGAAGCAATTAGAAGAAGCGGCGCGCGAAATTCTCTCAATGGACGCGATGAAAAAGGAGATCACCTACAACCTCGGGCTGGTCTACGAACAGATGGGCGACGCCGCCAGCTCGATCGCGAGCATGAAGCAAATTTACGAGGTCGATTACGGTTATCGCGACGTGGCGGCGCGAGTGGAAAGTTCGTATCGCTCGACGCCTACTTCTCGTTAGGCGGAGCATCGCCCGCGGAGATGCGAAAGCGAAGGATGACTTGCCACGAGTCCTTGTCCGCAGGCAGGTCGATCGCGGGAAGATGCAGTTGCGGATCCACGCCGGTGACACGGATGCGGAGGAATCGCGGATGCGGTTCGCGCGCGGCGTCGCCCGCGACTTGGACGCTCTCGAATGCTGCCGGCTCGGCCAGGTTCAGCGCAGTTGCGCTTCCATTCGTTAGGCGAATCGAGGCGATGTCGATGATGGTGAAGGCGCTCAGAAAATCCACGCGCAACGGCGCCGCGCCCGCGCCCGGCGGGAGAGGAATCGATATTGCTCTCCAGCTTTCGTGACCGACGCGACCAAAGACGGAATCTTCTTCGCGATGATTGCCATCGCGTGTGTGGAAAATTTGGATGGCCGTTTGATGCGCCGCCGCCGTCTGACGGATCGAACCATCCCGCCAGTGACGTGCGATGCGCGCATGCATCGCTTGCGCCTGCGCGCGGTAATAATCGATCACCGGCGCGGCGACATCAGGCGACCCAGCGAGCAAATTTTCCAGGGGCGTGGGCAACTCTTCCGCAGGCGGCTTTTGCCAAACACCGAGGCCTGGGCCTTCGAGAAAAATATGCGCGCGCCCACGTTGCGTCAGTTCATCCCAAACCTTCCAAACACCGAAGCCCCGCGCGCGAACGTTGACATCGTGCATGAGCAAAATCCCACCAGCGCGCAATTTCGGCAGCCAGCTTTCGAGATCGTGACGGACCGCTTCTTCCGTGTGCCAGCCGTCGAGATGCAGCAGATCGATCGAGCCTTCGTCAAAAGTCGGACGCGCGTCGTCGAAAGTCGACCGCATCGTCTCGGAGAAGACGGCGTAATGTTCCTGATTATGCTGCGCGATTTCGTCGAAGGTGGTTTCGTCGTAGCCGCCCACGTGGCTGTCGCCGCGCCAGGTATCGATCGCCACGCAGTGCGTGCCGGTATTATTTTCCGCAACCGATTGGCAGAACGCGAAATAACTTTCGCCGCGATCCGTCCCGAGCTCGACGAAAAGCCGCGGACGCAGAAGCGCGATGAGATCGTAAGCGAAATGAAGATTGTCCGTCCAAGCGCCGACCCCATAGATGCGCGGCGCAAAATCGCGCGAGGGCAAGGCGAGCAGATCGGTCTCCGTCATCGGCGCAAATTAGTTCGCCTCGCGCGGAAAGTCAGCGCGAGAACTTGCTTCGCGCGCCGGTGACGATGACTAATTGTGGCTTCGATTAGTCGATCCGCTGCGCATGTTTCTTGAACTCCCGAGTCTCCGTTTTCAGCCGAAGTTTTATAACGGCGGCGTCTCTCGGTTTCATCTGCCGCTCCTCTGTGATCTCGCGGCATTGCGCAGGCCGACGAAGATTGTGCTCCTGGGTTTTGGCGACGGGCAACCGCACTTCACTTTTTGTCAGATCAATCGCGAGCGTGATCTCGGCTTTCATTGCCTAACGATTCGTCGCGACCTTCCCGGCGAAAATGCGGACGACGATGCCACCTGGCAAAAGGCCGTCGCGGAATCCGACGAGTTTTATCACAGCCTAACAACGCTGGTTGCGGGCGACGCGGTCACGGTCGCGGGCCGCGAAGCTGACGGTTCGGTTGATCTTCTGCTGCTCGATGATTGCGATTCCGCGGAAAAAGCGCGCGCGGAACTCATCGCCTGGCGGCCGAAGTTGTCGGCGAATGCGCTGGTTCTTTGGCACGGTCTAAATCTTCAGCGGACCGACTCGATCCCAGTGGCCTTCGAAGAAATTTTTACCGACCATCTGCGCGCGGAATTTCCCGCAGGCATCGGATTGGGCGTTGTTAATTTGTCGAAGGAGATTGCGAAAAATGACTCGTTAGGCGCGCTGATTTTCGGTTCGACGGAAGATCGCGCGGAGCTGACGGCGTTTTACGAAGCGAATGCGCGCCGGATGGAGGCCGAGAGTCGCGCATCGAAAGCGGAACGAAAAAATGCCGCGCTCGAGTTGCGCCAGATCTGGCTCGACAGCTTGGTCGCGGATCGCTGGCAGGCGCAGGAAGTGATGGACGATCAGGCGCGCGAAATCGCCGAGCGGCCGGCCTTCGCCGAACTGCATCGCGATCGGATGAAAGCGCAACTGATCATGGACACGCAGACCGAGCAGTTGAAGCAATGGGTCAGCAAAAGCGAGGCGTTGAGCAGTGAAAACCGGAAACTGAAGAAGCAGCTCGCGCAGCAAAAACAAACGCTCGCAGCGGCGAAGAACGCCTGCCGAAAAGGCGGTCGCTGCTTTGGCGAGAAGAAACCGAAGCGCTCGTTTCCGGAAAGAATTTTGCGCGAACTTCGACGCATTCCGGCCAATCTCAGTCGTTCAAAACCGGAGCCGTTGTCGGTCTCGCAGAAAAAAACAGAGCCGCTCGCGCCGGTTGATCGTTATCCCGCCTGGATCGCAAAACACGAACCGGATGGGGATGCGCTCGAAGAGCAACGTCGCGCGAGCAAGTCGTGGGATTACTGTCCGACGATCAGTTTACTTTTGCCGACTTTCAATCCGCCGGTCGGTTTCCTCGACGAACTTTTCGCATCGCTGGCCGCGCAAACTTACGAGAATTTCGAAGTCTGCGTCGCGGACGGAAGCTCCGATGAGGCCGCGAAGGAATCGCTAAAACGCTGGCAGGAAAAGGAACCGCGTTTGCGAATTGAATTCCTTCCGCAGAATCTCGGGATCGCCGAAAATACCAACCGCGCTTTGTCGTTAGGCAGCGGCGAGTTCGTCGCTTGCATCGACCAGGACGACCTGCTCGCACCCTTCGCGCTTTACGAAATGGCGCGCGCGATTGGGGCGCATCATGAAGCCGATGTTTTTTATAGCGACGAAGATCGACTCGACGCGGACGGCCAGCGGCATTCGCCATTTTTCAAACCGGAATGGAGCCCGGAATATCTTCTTTCCTTCATGTATCTCGGGCATCTGACCGCGTATCGGCGCGAGTTGATGGAACGGCTCGGCGGGTTTCGAAAAAAATTCGATCTCTCGCAGGATTACGATTTCGCGCTGCGCGCAACGGAGCAGGCGCGAGAAATCTGCCACGTCCCGCATGTGGTTTATCATTGGCGCGAGCATCCTTTGTCTGGTTCGGCCGGTGGAAAACCGGAAGCCCGCGCGAGCAACCTGGCCGCGCTCGATGAGGCGATGAAGCGCCGTGGATTGCGCGCAGAAATTCTGGAATACCCGGCCGCGAATCGCGCGCGCTTGAAGATTCAGGAGTTGCCGAAAGTCTCGATCATCATTCCGACCGATTCGGAAGAACGCGCGCGCGCGTGCATCGAGCATTTGCCGCAGGCGACCGTTTATCCTGATTACGAAATCATTCTGGTGACGAATAGTGCGCTGGCCGAAACGCTCGAATCACCTACGCGACAAGCGCCGCCGGTGCGCTTCGTTTGCTACGACAAACCGTTCAACTTTTCCGACAAATGCAACGCGGGCGCGCGGGCTGCGCGCGGATCGCGTTTGATCTTTTTCAATGATGACGTCGAGAGCGGGCAGGCCGATTGGATTCAGGATTTGATCGAGCCGCTGGAGAATCCGGAGGTGGGCGCGGTCGCGCCGAAGTTGCTTTATGCGACGGGAAGAATTCAGCATGCCGGCCTGGTCACGGGCGTGCGCGGATTGGTTGGAACGGCGGCGCATCAGGAACCTTTCGACTCGACGATTCATTCGAACTTCGCGCAGTCGATGCGCGATGTGTCCGCATTGTCAGCGGCTTGTCTGGCGATGCGGCGCGATGATTTTTTTGCGGTCGGACAGTTCGACGCGGTCAATACGCCGATCGCACATTCCGATCTCGATCTTTCTTTCAAAGTGCGCGAAGCCGGGATGCGCTGCGTTTACACGCCCTTCACGACCATGATTCATCGCGGCCACGCCTCGATCGGCGCGATCGAGGCGGAAGAAGAAACGAAGCCGGTCGAGAAGGTTTCGGTTTATTTCTTAAAACGCTGGGCGGCTTACAGCTGCCGTGATCCTTATTTCACCGATGAGATGCGCGATTGGCTTTACGCCGATTCGCCGGCGCCGATCAGAATGTGGGCGGCCGATTTGCCTAACGAGTCCAAAAATGACAACGGCCGCGCGCTGCTTTTTGTCTCGCACGATCTGAGCTGGAGCGGCGCGCCGCTGATCTTGCTGAACATCGCGAAGTGGTGTCGCGCGCGCGGATATTTCGTTGTGCTCATGTCGCCGGAAGATGGTCCGGTCCGGGAAAACTTTGTCGAAGCAGGCGTCTCCGTCATCGCCGATCCGCTGATCACGAAAGAGCATCCGTCGTTCGTCGATTTTGCGCGCGAGTTCGATTGCGTGATCGCGAGCACAATCTTTGGCGCGGCGATTGTGCGCGCGGTCGCGCCGGCGCGCATTCCAAATCTTTGGTGGATTCACGAAGGTCGCGTAGCCGAGCATTATCTGGGGGAAGATCCTGAGTTGCGTCAGGCGCTGAAAGTTTCGGATTTAATCGTCACGCCCGACACGGTCAGCGCGCAAGTTTATCAACCGTTCACGGAGCGGCCGATCTGTGTCCTAACTTACGGCATTCCGGATCCTGGTTTGCCTAACGAGTTATCCGCGGCGGATAAAACGGATGCGCCGATAAATTTCCTTTTGCTTGGCACGATCGAGCAGCGCAAAGGACAACTCGTTTTTTTGGAGGCTCTGCGGAAATTGCCGGCGGATGTTTTGCAACGCGCGCGCTTTCAAATTGTCGGTCGATCGCACGACGAACCGATTGCTCGGCAGATCGAAACCGCGGCCACGGAATATGTGCAACTCATTTATCGCGAGAGCGTTCCGCACACCGCGGCGCTCGAATTAATCCGCGCGGCGGATGTGATGATGAGTTGTTCGTTTGATGAAACTGGTCCGCTTATTTTGATGGAAGCGCTCGCGCTCGGGAAACCGATTCTGAGCACGTCGGTCGGCGTTGTTTCCGAGAGCCTAACGAATGAGCAAGGCGGTTTGTTTTTCCCGCCGGGGGATGCGGATGCGCTGGCGGCAGCGATCGCGAGGCTGGTGCGCGAGCCGCAACTTCTCGCGCGACTCCAACGCAACGCGCGCAGCGAATACGAGAAGCATTTTACCTTCGAACGATTCGCGAATGATTTTGAAAAGTTGTTGCAGGAAGTGATCGAATCCGGCGAGTCGCGCGCCTCGTCGAGCGTCGCCTTAAGCCATTCCACCGGTGCGTGAGTCGGACGAGCCGCAGCGGGCAACCGCCAGTCCGCGGCTGCTTTTATTTTCGCACGAGACCACGCTAAGCGGCGCGCCGCTCGCTCTCTTTTATCTCGCGGATTGGCTGCGGAATCACGGCTATGCCATCACCGTAGCCGCGCCTGAGCCCGGGCCGATTTCCGAGTTGTTGCAAACACGTGGAGTGGAAGTCCGCACGGACGAAACTTTCCTGACTGATCTGTCGCGCGCGAAGCTCAACGAATTGGTCCTCGGCTTCGATCTCGTGATCGCGAATACGCTGGCGAGTTGGCCGATCGTGCGCGCGAGTCACGGGGCGCGCGTGCCGGTGATTTGGTATCTGCACGAAACGCTGGTTGCGTTCGATTTGATCGGAAAAATTTCGCAACTCGGTCCGACTTTGCCGCTGGCAAATTTGCTCGTGACGCCGACGGCGACGACCGCGCGCATTTATTCGGACATCGCGCGCACGGAAGTTGAAGTGATTCCGTACGGAATTCCGGAGCCGACAATCACCGCGCCCGCACCGGGGCGAAGCGAAGTTGTGAAGTTTGTCACGCTCGGAAGTTATGAGCTGCGCAAAGGGCAGGATATTTTAGTCGACGCGGTGCGAGAACTTTCCTCGGAGATCCGCGCCCGAAGTCGTTTCGTTATGGCGGGCCGCGCGCTCGATCCTTCGTTTCTCGATGGAATCAAGGCGCGCGCTTCCGAGTTGCAGAATGTGGAGTTCGGCGCGGCGCTGGATCACGCGGCGTCGCTGCAACTAATCGCGGATGCGGACGTTCTGCTTTGCTCGTCGCGCGATGAGACGATGCCGATCTCAATTCTTGAGGCGATGGCACTTGGCAAAACTTTGATCAGCACGGACACCGGAGGAATTTCGGAATGGTTGCGCGACGGAATGAACGGACGGCTCGTTCCGCCTAACGACTCCGCGAGTCTGGCACGCGCGATCGGCGATTGTGTCAACGACGCGGATGCGCGCGCAACTTTGAGCGCGAGCGGCCAGCGAACGTTTCGTCGCCATTTTACTCTCGATAAATTCGGCGAGCGCTTCGCGCGCGCGATCGACCGGACGATGCGCACGCGCGCGCCGCGAAGCGAATATGAAAACTGGATCGCGCGCTACGACACGACGTCGCCGGGCGATCGGATCGAAATGCGACGTCGACTGCGTGCGCTTCCGGCGCGTCCGCGGATTTCGATTCTCATGCCGGTTTACAATCCCGAACCGGCGCAACTCGAAGCGGCCATCGAATCGGTGCGCGGACAGAGTTACGAAGATTGGGAGCTTTGTCTCGCGGACGACGCTTCGACCAATTCCGAAGTTCGGCCAATCTTGCAGCGCTTCGCGGATGGAGATGCGCGGATCAAGCTGACCTTTCGTCTAACGAATGGTCACATCTCGGCCGCGTCCAATTCCGCGCTGGAAATCGCTACCGGCGAATGGTGCGCCTTGCTCGACCAGGATGATGCGATGGCGGAAAATGCGCTCGCCTGGGTCGCGCTGGAAATCGCGCGGCATCCCGAGGCGCGGGTGATTTATTCCGACGAGGACAAGATCGATCTGCAGGGCGCGCGCTCGAATCCGTTCTTCAAGACCGACTGGAGTCCCGAATTATTTCTCGGGCAAAATTACATTAATCATCTCGGCGTTTACGAGGCGGCGCTGCTGCGCGGGGTCGGCGGATTTCACGAAGGCTACGAAGGCTCGCAGGATTATGACATGGCGTTGCGCTGCTGCGAAAATCTGCGCGCGGAACAGATCCGGCACATCCCGCGCATTCTTTATCATTGGCGAATGACGCCGGGAAGTTTGGCGGAAATTCCGGATGCAAAACCGTACGCGAAAGAAGCTGCGCGCCGCGCGCTGACCGATCATTTGCAACGCAAAGAAATCGCCGGACGCGTGGAAGCGTGTCCGGAAAATATCGAATCGCATCGCGTCATCTTTGAGGTTCCGAATCCCGCGCCGCTGGTCACGATCATCATTCCGACGCGTGATCGAACCGCGTTACTGCGGCGTTGTCTCGAAAGCATCCGTGACCTAACGAGTTATCGATCGTTCGAAATCACGGTGGTCGATAACGGCTCGAGCGAACGCGAAGCGGTCGAGTATCTCGCGGAGATCGCGCAGGAACCGACCGTGACGATTTTATCCGACACTGGTCCGTTTAATTTCAGTCGCCTGAACAATCTCGCGGCCGCGCAAGCGCGTAGTGAAATCCTGGCGTTCTTAAATAATGACATCGAGGTCGAAGGCAGCGGCTGGCTGCGGGAAATGGTCAGTCATGCGGCGCGGCCGGAAGTGGGCGCGGTCGGCGCGCGTCTTTGGTACGACAACCAGACACTGCAACATGGCGGAGTGGTGGTGGGGCTCGGGGGTGTAGCAGGGCACGCGCATCATCGCGTGCCGCGCGGGCATCCGGGTTATTTTAATCGGGCAATTTTGCAGAAAAATTGCTCGGCCGTGACCGGCGCTTGTCTGTTGACGCGGCGCGAAATTTTTCGCGAGCTCGCCGGATTCAACGAAGAAAACTTGAGCGTGAATTTTAACGACATCGATTACTGCCTGCGCGTTGTGCGGCGTGGTTTGCAAATCGTCTGGACGCCGTATGCGAATCTCCTTCATCACGAATCCGCCTCGCGCGGGCATCATCGCAGCGCGGAGGAAAAGGCGCAGTTTTTGCGTGAGGCGACTTACATGCAGGAGACGCACGGCGACGCGCTTTTACACGATCCGTTCTACAGTCCGAATCTGACGCTCGAGCTTCCGGGATTCGAAATCGCTTTTCCGCCGCGATTGAAAGTTCCGTGGCTTTCGGATGCGCCGATAGAATTCTGAGAGCAATGCGCAAAACAAAAATCATCTGCACGCTCGGACCTGCGACTGAAGAAACGGCGGTGCTGCAAATGTTGTTATGCCAGGGCGCAGATGTCTTGCGTTTGAATATGAGCCACGCGCGGCACGATTGGGTGCGCGAAATTGTGCCGCGGATTCGGCGGATTGCGGACGAGATCGAAAAGCCGGTCGCGATTTTAATGGATACGCAAGGGCCGGCGATTCGCACTGGCGATGTGAAAAATGATTTGCCGCTGACGCCGGGCGACATTCTGGAGTTCACGGTTCGCGGCGCGAAAAGCGAAGAAGCTTATTCGGTAGATGTGAACTACGACGGTTTGATCAATGACATTTCCGCGGGCGACACGGTGCTGGTCGACAATGGTGTCATTCAACTTCTGGTCCTGGAGAAACGGCACAATCGCATTCGTTGCAAAGTGCTCACGCCGGGCACACTCGGTTCGCGGCGTCATATTAATTTGCCGGGCGTGCGCGTGAATCTGCCGCCGCTGACGCCGAAAGACTTCGACGACGTGCGACTGGGCGTGGAGATGAAAGTGGATTTCGTGGCGCTAAGTTTTGCGCGACAAAAAAGCGATCTCGACGAGCTACGCGAACTTTTGCGCAAGCTGGAAAGCGCGGCGCAAATCGTGGCCAAAATTGAAGATCAATCCGCGGTCGATCAGATCGACGAAATGATCGAAGGCGCGGATGCGATCATGATTGCGCGGGGCGATCTCGGAATCGAAGTGCCGATGGAAGAGTTGCCCATCATTCAGCGGCGCATCGTGAAACGCTGCGTGCATTTTGGAAAACCGGTCATCGTGGCGACGCACATGCTCGAATCGATGATCGAGAATCCAGTGCCGACGCGCGCGGAAATTACCGATGTGGCGAACGCGGTTTTTGAGCAAACGGACGCGATTATGTTAAGCGGCGAAACGACCATGGGCCGCTATCCCGTGAAATGCGTGGAGGTTTTCGATCGCGTAGCGCGGCGGATCGAGCGCAGCGGTGGCGCTAATTATGCGGACGATGCGCTGCTGCGCGATGCGCGACAGAAGACGGTTTGCTCGGCGGTGGTGCTGGCGAATTCGCTGCCGAACGCGAAGCTGATTGTCTTCACGCGGCACGGGACGATGGCGCGTTACGTCTCAACCATGCGGCCGCAGCACGCGCCGATTTTTGCCTTCACGCCTAACGAACAAGTTTGCCGGCAGCTTGCGCTTTGTTGGGGAACACATCCGATTTTGCTTCCGTTCACGGCGGATCCGAACAGCACGATCGAAGCGGCGGAAAAGTATTTGTGTTGCGCGGGCTTAACTCAGCCTAACGACAATCTGGTTATCCTGAGCGATCTGCTCGCAGGCGATCAGCAAATCGATTCGATCCAGGTGCGACAAGCGCGGACGACGGACGCGAAGCTCACGCCTCAGGAATCGATGATGGATTGAATTAATCCGCCGGCGGTTGGCCGAGGTAAAACGAATGCTGGCTGGTCGCGCGATAAAACGCGGCTTCGTCTGGCGGAAGTTGTTCGTCGCGATACCAAGGAAGATGGCGCGCGGTGTAGCGACCGGCGACGCGGATCGCTTCGTAGGGGTGATCGATTTGCAAGAACGCCTTATTATAGAGCGCGAAGGTGGTGTCGATGAGCGCACGATATGCGAGGTCCGGCGTCTCGTCGGCCGGCAACGGCGTTTTCCAAAATTGCGCCTCCCATTCCCAGATTCGATAGGATTCGCCGGCGATCTGGAAACGTTCATCGCGCATGCGCTCGGGCGCGGAAATATCGAGAGCGAAGCCTGCTTTGCCGATGTGATGGCGCGAGATGATCTCGATTAAATGCGCGAGAAAATCTGCCGGTAACTCCGGATTAAATTCGAGATCGGGATCGGTGAGGCAGAAGTATTGCGGGAGCTGTTCGTAAAAAACCGGATCGCGAACGATGTGGCGCGGGCCTTCGTTCGTCGGCTTGCGGATGACTTCGTGAGTTTGCGCGATGGAATCGAGGTAGTCGACGAGCGGCGGAAATTTGGAGCCGTTGTCGATGATTGTGAGACTGCGAAAGCCGATGCGCATCAGTTGCGCAATCATCTTCCGAAGATGCGTCGGATTGTTAAAGGACGGGATGAAAACAGGAATGTCGGTATTCGGATAAACGATCGCCTCCGTCGGCGCAGAGACGTCCGTGTCGGGATGATCGCGAGGAGTCACAGGAAACGAAAAGCGCGCAGACGTTTCCATCTGCGCGCTTAAGACATTTAGTATGCGAGGCGTTTAAGCTTCGACCGGCAACTCGACGTCGACCGGGCGTTCTTTTTTGCTGAGGGCGCGGCGGAGTTTCGAAAGCGCAATGTTTTGCAACTGCCGAATGCGCTCGCGCGTGACGCCAAATTTTTTGCCGACTTCCTCGAGCGTTTTCGGTTTGCCGCCATCAAGGCCGAAGCGCGAGAAGATGATTTTCCGCTCGCGATCATCGAGAACATCGAGCAAGCCGCCGACTTCGTTGCGCAGGTTTTTGTCGCGCAGCAATTCGAAAGGCGTTTGTGCTTCTTCGTCGCCGACGATTTCACCGAACTCAGTGGAATCATCATCGCTGATCGGCGCATCGAGCGAAGCCGGGCGAATCGAAACCGTTTTCAGTTGCGAAACCTTGCCGCTGGCGATGCCGATCTCTTCGCCGAGTTCATCATCGGTCGGTTCGCGGCCAAGCTCCTCACTCATTTGCAAGGACACGCGGCGCATCTTGGAGATTTTATCCACCAGATGAACGGGCAAACGGATCGTCTTGGATTGGTTAGCCAACGCGCGCTTGATCGATTGCTTGATCCACCACGCGGCATACGTGCTCAGCTTGCCGCCTTTGGCAGGATCGAAACGCTCGACCGCCTTCATTAAGCCAATGTTTCCCTCCGAAATAAGATCGAGCAGCGGAAGGCCGAGATTGGCATAATCGTGCGCAATCTTGACCACCAAACGGAGGTTCGAACGAATCATCAGGGCGCGAGCTTCGCGGTCGCCTTTTTTAATTTTGGCGGCCAGCTCGATCTCCTGATCGGGCGTCAAAAGCGGGATTTGCCCGATTTCGCGCAGGTAAATTTTTATTCCAGTATCGCTATCTTCAGCAGCCATAAAACTCTTCATGCGGGGTAAGGGGAAAGTGCATCCGCACGTCGCCAAGTATTACGTATACCGGCCACGCTTGAGCTGCACGATGGATCGATTTCAAAAGAATATTTAACTAGGTTAAGTATTCGGATTTCTGACAGCCCCTGGCCGCGTTTTGTTCAAACATTTCAGCATCATAGGTAAACATCTAATGGAGAAGTAGTTAGCTCTTCCTTTGTCGATCATTCCCGGCCGGCCTCGAAAGCCCAAAAAATGGATTCGTCCGTCTCTTTCGAGCCGGTTCCATGCCGTCGAACGTTCGGCATCCTTAAAAAATTCCCAGGGACGAATGGCCTCGTTCTTCGTATACTCGGCACACCACCTCTGTTGGAAGTAAGAAATCGAAGTAAATTCCCAACGCGTTTAGCGTTCGGCGATTAAAAGAAATTCTGATCGCCAAATGACTGTCAGCTATGTTGAAGATTCGCGGGAATCCAAACGTTGCGCTTCGCCTCCAACATGTTAACGAAATGCCCGACCGAACACGCGAAGGCAACTAGACGAAGAAAATGAAAGATAAAATCCGCGTCGCGCTCATCGGTATCGGCAACTGCGCGTCCTCCTTAGTGCAAGGCGTCGAGTTCTATCGCGACACGAGTGGAGACGAACTGGTACCGGGTTTAATGCACGTTGAGCTTGGTGGTTATCGCGTGCGCGATATCGAGTTCTCGGCCGCTTTCGATATTGCCTCGACC
Organism: uncultured Chthoniobacterales bacterium; assembly: GCA_964235895.1. Lineage (GTDB taxonomy): Bacteria > Verrucomicrobiota > Verrucomicrobiia > Chthoniobacterales > UBA10450 > JACCTI01. The sequence continues at coordinate 30,973 of CAXSCV010000006.1, read as the reverse complement.
AAAGTTGGCCGCGACTTGGGCGAAGCTATTTTCGCGGAACCGAATAACACGATCAAGTTCTCCGAGGTGCCTAAACTCGGGGTGAAAGTTCACCGCGGCATGACGCACGACGGTCTCGGGCGTTATCTGAAAAAGGTGATCAAAAAATCGCCCGCCTCCACCGACGACATCATCGGCATCCTGAAAAAAACCAAGACGGATGTGGTCGTTTCTTATCTGCCGGTCGGCTCCGAGATGGCCACGAAATGGTACGTCGAGCAGATCCTGGAAGCGGGCTGCGCCTTCATTAATTGCGTGCCCGTCTTCATCGCCTCGCAGCCGTACTGGCAACGGCGATTTGAAGAACGAAAACTGCCGATCATTGGCGACGACATTAAATCGCAAGTCGGCGCGACCATCGCTCATCGCGTCTTAACCAATTTATTCCGCGAACGCGGCGTACGGCTGGATCGCACCTATCAACTGAATTTCGGCGGCAACACAGATTTCCTGAACATGCTGGAACGCGAGCGTCTGGAATCGAAAAAAATCTCCAAGACGCAAGCCGTTACCAGCCAGCTCGATCATGCGTTGCCGGCGCGCGATGTGCATGTGGGACCAAGCGACTACGTGCCGTGGTTGACCGATCGTAAACGGTGCTACATCCGCATGGAAGGCACGACCTTTGGAAATGTGCCGATCAATTGCGAAATGAAAATGGAGGTTTGGGATTCGCCAAACTCCGCGGGCGTGGTGATCGATGCCATCCGTTGCGCCAAGCTCGCTCTGGATCGCGGCATGTCCGGCGCGCTCGTCGCGCCTTCGAGTTACTTCATGAAATCGCCGCCGCTGCAGTTCACCGACGATGAAGCGCATCGCAAAACTGAAGAGTTCATTCGCGGCGAAGACGAATTCCTAACGCCTGATGTTCCGAAGCGAAATGGCAACGGACATCGCCGAAAGGCGAAGGCGAAGAACGGCGCGGCGCCGAGATAATTGATTGACCGTGCGGCTGCGGCCTAACGAGCGGCTGCGAACAACTCGTTAGGGCAAATAAAGGTGACGAGTCTGCCGCTTCTCTGCGTTTTCTCAGTCCTCGCCGGCTTCGTCGATGCAGCGGTGGGCGGCGGTGGACTCATTCAACTTCCGGCCGCGCTCATTCTCCTTCCAGGCGTGCCCGTTCCGGCCGTTCTCGGCACGAATAAGTTCGCCTCATTTTTCGGCACTTCCTTCGCCGTGCAACGTTATGCACGGCACGTTGCGTTTGATTGGTCGATCATTCTTCCCTCGGCTTTGGCGGCTTTTGTTTGCGCCTTTCTCGGTGCGCGGACGGTGACTCTTTTGAATCCGGATTTTCTGCGCCAGGTCGTGCTCGGGTTGATGATCGTCGTCGCGGTTTATGTCTTTTTTGTGAAGGACCTCGGCTTGGTCCACGCGCCGAAACATGGATTGCGCAAAGCGCGTTTTTTCGGCATCGCGATCGGCGCCTCGCTCGGTTTTTACGACGGCTTCTTCGGTCCGGGAACCGGCAGCTTTCTTATTTTCGCGTTCGTCGGCATCTTCGGGTTCGACTTCCTTTCCGCATCCGCGTCCGCCAAAGCGATCAACTGGGCGACCAACATTGCCTCGCTCATTTATTTCACCTCGACCGGGAACGTTCTTTATCGAGTCGGCATCGCCATGGCCGCTTGCAACATCATCGGCGCGGTCATCGGCACGCGTCTCGCCATCGCCAAAGGCAGTCGCTTCGTGCGCATTTTTTTCCTCGTCATCGTCTGCGCCTTGATCGCCAAGCTGACGCAAACGCTCCTTTGGCCATAGGTTCATCCGAGCGGAGATGAAGATTGATCCTGAGAAATTGCGCACGCGCATCGAGCCGCTTTTTCGTGAAAATTTTACCCGCTTCAGCGAGCTCGGCGCCGCCATTTCCATTTGGCAACACGGCCGGCCGCTTCTCGATTTGCACGGCGGCTTCCGCGATGCGCATCGAGAAATTCCGTGGGACGCCGACACGCTCGTGCTGTTCTGGTCGGCCACAAAAGGTCTCGGCAGCGCTTGCGTCCTGCATCTTTTACAGGAGCACGAGATCGGGCTCGATCGGAAAATTGCCGAGTTCTGGCCCGAGTTCGCGCAAAACGAAAAGAGTGAAATCACCTTCGCGCAATTGCTCTCGCATCGGGCCGGATTGTGCGCGCTCGATCAACGCGTGGATGTGCAGGATTATCCCGCCGTCATCAGCGCGCTCGAGCAACAGCGACCGCTTTGGCCGCCCGGCAGCGGACATGGTTATCACGCGCGCACCTTTGGTTTTCTTCTCGATGAACTCGTGCGCCGCATCGCGCATAGGACGTTGAGCGAATACTGGCGCGCCATTTTTGCGGAACCGCTCGCGCTCGATCTCTGGATCGGTTTGCCCGCCGGGGAAGAGCATCGCGTCGCCACCATCTACGCCGCGAAAGCCGGCCAACAATCGCCGACACCAGCGAAGTTTTACGCGGATCTCGCCACGCCGGGAACTTTAGTTCGCAAAACTTTTACCTCACCCGCCGGTTTGCACGCGGTCAGCGGCATGAACGCTTTCGCCATTCGATCGCTCCCCTTGGTTTCGTTCGGCGGAATCGGCAGCGCCGCGTCGCTCGCGAAGTTTTACGCCATGCTGGCAAACGGCGGCGAAGTGGATGGCCGCCGTTTTTTCCAACCGGAAACGATCCGGCAAATGGCCACGACCCTCACGGCCGGAGAAGATTTGGTGTTCCAAATTCCGACCGCTTTCTCCGCTGGTTTCATGCAGGATCCGCCGAAAACTTCGCGTCGGATTTTTGGTCCCTCGCTCTCCGCTTTTGGCCATCCCGGCGCCGGCGGAAGTCATGCCTTCGCCGATCCGGAAAATGGAATCGCCTTCGCTTACGTGATGAATCAGATGGAGCAATCCCTCTTGCCTAACGAGAAGTCGCTTCGGCTGGTGGAGGCGATTTACACTCGTTAGGCGATCGCGCTCAATCGCCCATCACCGTCACCAGAATCTGCCGCCGATGTGCGGCGCGGCGATGTTCGAACAGGAAAATCCCCTGCCACGTCCCGAGCTGCATCCGCCCCTGCGCCAGCGGAATCACCTCGCTGGAGCGGGTCAAGGCCGCGCGAATATGCGATGGCATATCGTCCGGCCCTTCCGCCGTGTGTTCGAAGTACGAAGCGTCTTCCGGCACAAGCCGATCGAAGTATTCCTCCAGATCGCGCCGCGCCGTCGGGTCAGCGTTTTCCATCAGAATCAAACTGCAGCTCGTGTGCTGAACAAAAACCGTGACCGTTCCCGTCTTTACCCCGCTGGCCGCGATCACCCGGCGGATTTCGTCGGTGATTTCGTAAGTTCCTTTGCCGTCGGTGTGGCGCTGCAGTTGTTCCTGGTAAACTGCCATTTATCGCGAACAGAAAGTGTGAACGTTGCCGGGAAATTTTTCGCAATCTACCGGCGGAGGGGCTCGAACCCACACACTCTTGCGAGTACCAGATTTTGAGTCTAGCGCGTCTGCCAATTCCGCCACGCCGGCGACAGTCGCTAATCGTCCCGCATCGGCCGATGCGTGCAAGTTCAAAGTAACGCCGGAGTTTCGCGCTGCCTTCACAAAAGGATTGAAGTCGCGCGCGCTTTGCCTTCCTAATCGCCCCGCTTGCGCGCGCTCAAATCTTCCCGAACCTCGCTCGCGCTTTGGCTCTCGTTAGGCGCAATTTTGTGCGCGCAGGAGCCAGCCGCGCAGTTGCTTCTTCCTTCGCGTCAACTGGAAGCGCGCAGCACTTTCGAAGTTCGCTTCGCGGCCGAAATGGTCGCGCCGGAGAACCTCGGCAAAGCCGCGGAAACTTCGCCGCTCGTTTTCGATCCGCCGCTCGCGGGCCGATTCGTTTGGTTGAGCACGCGCAGCGGAAGTTTCGCCGCCAACGAACCGCTTCCGCTCGGCACCAGGTTTAAAATTTCTCTGCGACCCGGCTTAAAAGACGCCGCCGGCAGCTTGCTGAAATCAAAAATGTCCGAGTCTGCGGAGACGCCACCGTTGCGTGTGAAAGGCGCGCATCTTATCGGCAGCGCCGATCCCGAAAACGCGACGAGCGTTCCGCGATTTCTCGTGCTCTTCAACGCCGACGTGCGTGCGAGCGCGGCCGCGAAGTTTTGTCATTTCGAAGACGCGAGCGGAAAGAAAATAACTGCGCGCCTCGAGCAGGCGAACGACTCAAGAAAGCCGGAGCGTTCCTTCCCGAGTTGGGAAAGTGACGATCACAACCTGACCGCCTGGTCGGCTCCGCCAGAACCGGAAACGGTGGGCGACGATGAGGAATCGGATGAGCCGGGCAGCGAGCAAGCGGGAGCGAAATTGCCTGCGCGCGAAAACATTTTATTCGTCGCGGCCAGCAAGCCGTTGCCGGCGGGAAAAGATTGGTGCCTCGTGCTCGATGCGGGCATTCCCGCGGCCGAAGGCAAAACGGTTTTGCCGCAACCGAAGATCGTTAAAATCGGCAACGTCATGCCTTTCGGCGTGAAAGAGGCGAGCGCAGAAAGCAATCGCGTGGCCGGCCGGCGCGTGATTCTGGAATTCTCCAAAGCGCTTTCCCCAGAGATCACTTCCGCGACCATCGGCCGGTGGTTGAAAGTCGAACCGGCGCCGCAAAATCTAAAGGCGATTGTCGAAGGAACGACCGTGACACTCGTCGGCGACTTCTCGTTAGGCGCAAAATACCGCGTCTCGGTCGCGGCCGGTTTGCCCGCAAGTGAGCCGACTGCGACCGCCTCGCTCTTCAGCAAAGAGTTAAAGTTCGAGAAATACGAACCGCGTCTCTACTTCCAGGACGTCGCGTCGCATCAATATCTTTATGGGACGCGGCAGTTGCGCCTGCTTGTCGTGAACGTGCCGCGAGTGCGTGTTTCCGCCCGGCTCTTCACCGGCGCCGCCGTCCCCGCTGCGGTCAAAGCTTTTGATAAATATGAGGAAGCGCCACCCGATGCGACCGACGAAAGTTACTCGCGAATCGACGCGACGGCGTTGCCCGGAAAGCTCATTTGGGAAAAAGAATTTACGCCGCGCGCAGCAGTCGACAGCCAGCAGATCGTTCCGTTGAACTGGGATGAAATGGTCGGCGCAAATCACGCCGGCGCCGTGCTCTTTACCGCCGAGTCAATCGATCCGGTAAGCGCGCAAGGACAACGCGTCGGCACGCAATCGTTTGTGCAGTTGACCGATCTGGGCGCGGTTTGGAAACGCGATGCCGAGCAAACGTTCCTGCATGTCTTTTCCCTGGCCAGCGGCAAGGGATTGACCGGCGTGCGGCTGCAACTGCTCGACAAGGATTTGCACTCGTTAGGCGAAACGCGCAGCAACGCCCAGGGCGAAGCGCGTTTTCCCAAAACCGAAAACGAGCGCTCGGTTTTTCTGCAAACGGAGGCGGATTCGCATCTGATCGATTTCGCGTCCAGCCAGAATTACGTGCCGCTTTATCGGCTCGGTGTGAACGAAGAAAATTTTGGATATGGCAGCGAGGGACGTTTCGCAAAAACCATTTTTCTTTTCACCGAGCGCGGCGTCTACAAGCCCGGCGACAAAGTTCACCTGAAAGGTTTTGCGCGCGATCTACGTCACGGTCAGCCGTCTCTGCCCGCGGGAAAATCGCTCACCGTCACCTTTGCCGACGCCAAGGAGCGGCAGATTTTTTCCGGCAAGGTCACGCTCTCGGAGTTCGGCTCGTTCGAGCAGGAAATCACCCTTCCGGCCGGGACGCTGGGCCGATACGAGATCGCAGCCGTCGGCGGAAAAGAAGATCACCTTGGCGGCTTCTGTTCCTTTCAAGTGGAGGAATACCGGCCGAACGCCTTCGAGATTCTTATCCCGCCGCCGCGCCTAACGAGTGGCAACGCAGAGCTCACGCTCCCGATCACGGCCAAATATTTCATGGGTAAACCGCTCGCGAAAGCGAAGCTGACCTGGTCGCTGGTCTCGCGCGACGATGGCTTTAATCCAGAGGGCTTGTCCGATTTCGCGTTCTGCAATTCCATCTTCGATTTTCGCCTGAACCGCGCGCTCGATCGCATCTCGCAATTCAACGCGCAGGGCGAATTGGCCATCGGTGAAAATGGCACGGTGGAGCTGACGAGCGCGTTGCCGGTGAATGAAAAAGCGCCGCAACCGCGCGCCGCAAAATTGCTCTGCGAAGTGACCGATTTGAACCAGGAAACGGTTTCGGATTCGCGCGCTTTCGTTCAGCAAAGTTCGGAATTTTACTTCGGCTTGCGACGGATCGAAGCGGTCGCGAAGGAAGGCGAGCCGCTGCCGATCGAACTAATTGCAGTGCAACCCGACGGCAAGCCGCTCGATAAAGCAACGCAAGCGAAGTTGCGCCTAACGAGAATTAATTGGCAAACAAACCGTCTCGCGACCGCGGGCGGGACAAGCGAATTCGTCAGCACTCCGCAGTTACAAGTAGTCTGGGAACGCGAGCTCGCGACCGTTCCGGGTCTCGCTTCCAATCGGAAACCAAACGTCGCCAAGCTCGAGCAAGCGACCGCCGGCAAGCCTGGAGAATATTTGCTCGAAGCGATCGGCCAGGACGCGCAAGGGCACGCGATTTTGACCTCGCTGCCTTTCGAAGTTTCCGGCGCAGCGGAGACGGATTGGAATTATCGCAATCCGTATGTGATCGAGCTAACGGCCGACAAGGACAGCTACGAACCGGGCGAGACCGCGACGATTCTGGCGAAGACTCCGACTGCCGGCGAGGCGCTGGTGACGATCGAGCGCGGACAGGTTTTGCGTTCGTTCGTCGCCGAGCTGAGCGGCAATGCGCCTTCTGTTCAAGTGCCGATCGAAGAGACGGACAGTCCGAACATTTTTGTCTCCGTCCTCCTGCTGCGCGGCGCGAACGAGAGCCCGCGCAAATTAAAGACGCCGGAATATCGCATCGGTTACTGCAACCTGAAGGTCGCGCTACGAAAGGAAAAATTAAGCGTGCAAGTGAAGGCGACCGCGCCGTCGTTTCGCCCCGGCGAAACTGTTCGCCTCGATGCGGAAGTCCGCGATTGGAAAGGAAATCCAGCAACCGATGCGGAGGTAACTTTGTATGCGGTCGACGAAGGCATCCTGAGCCTAACCGGTTACGAAACGCCCGATCCGCTGGCCTTTTTTAATCAACCGCGCGGTCTCGGGGTTTCCACCAGCCTGACGTTGCCGACGCTCTTGCGCGAAGATCTCGCGGAAGCGGATTTCGCGAATAAAGGTTATCTGATCGGCGACGGCAAAGGCGGTCCCGCGCAGTTGAATGGCTTGCGCAAAAATTTCATCGCCTGCCCGTTTTGGAACGCGACGCTGCGGACCGATGCGCAGGGACACGTGCAGGCAGAGTTTGCCGCGCCCGACAGCCTAACGAGATATCGGATCGTCGCGGTCGCGGCCACCAAAGAAAGTCAGCTCGGCGTCGGGCAATCAGCTTTTGAAATTAACAAGCCGATCATGATCGAGTCGGCCATGCCGGCTTTCGCCAACATCGGCGACAAATTGGTTTTGCGCGCAGTCGTCCACAACAGCACGGACGCGGGCGGAGAAGCAAAGGTAACGTTGCATCTGGACGAACGCGGACGCGCCGCCGAAACCACGCGCACGCTCTCGTTAGGCGCGCACGCCTCGGTCGCGATCGATTTTCCGGTGGAGGTGCTGACGGCGGGAACTTCGCAATGGAATTGGTCGGTCGTTTTTACCGGAGCGAATGGCGCCTCGGAGTTGAACGATGCCGTGCAAGCGACGATCGATATCGGCAATCCCGCTCCGCTCATTCGGCAAGTGCAGACCAGCCGCATCGAAGGAGAAAGCGCGCAGCTCCTGCGCATTTCCGATCCGCAGATTCTCGAAGGAAACGGCGAGGTGACAGTTGGCCTAACGAATACTCGCGTGATCGAGTTGCGCGAAGCATTGCGGCAATTGCTCTATTATCCGTACGGCTGCGTCGAGCAAACCACCTCGAGTATTTTGCCCTGGCTGACCGTGCGTGATTTGCGCAGCACGCTGCCGGAGTTAGCCAAATCGGATGAAGAAATCGCGCAAGCGGTCGACCACGGCGTGCAGCTTTTGCTGAGCATGCAGACGAGTGGCGGCGGCTTGAGTTATTGGCCGAAGGGGCGCGAGCCGATCTTGTGGGGCAGCGCGTATGGCGGGCTCGGATTGACCTTGGCGAAGAAGCAGGGCTTTGCTGTTCCGGAAGCGGAATATGCGCGCTTGCTGAAATATTTGAGCGAGCAACTTCGCGGAACGGCGACGGACGCGACCGGCTACGGTTTGTCGGATCGCTGTCTGGCGGTTTACACGCTGGCGGTCGCGGGAAAAGCGGAGCCGGCGTATCACGTTTTGCTGTTTCAAAAACGCGCCAAGCTCAGCGCGGAAGATCGCGCGCTGGTCGCGCTGGCGATTCTGGAAAGCAAAGGACCGAAGCAAATGATCGATGATCTTTTGCGCGGGCCGAGTGTCGACGCGGGTTACGTGGAGCAGTGGTTCGGATCGCTCGCGCGCGAGAATGCGCTGCAACTTTTGGCTTGGACGAATTATCAGCCACGCGCGCCGCGCGTGGACGAACTCGCGGTCGATCTTTTCGCGCGACGGAGCAACGGGCATTGGACGACGACGCAGAGCAACGCCTGGTCGCTGCTCGCGCTCGCTTCTTATTTGCGCACGGTCGAAACCGGTCCGCGCGAGGCGAGCGGAACGATCGCGTGGGGACCAACAAAAAAAGATTTCTCTGTCAGCGCGGCGAAGCCGGCGGCGGAAGCGAAATTTCCCATCGATCACGTGATGGTGCGCGATCCGATTACGCTCTCGAAAAACGGCGGCCAACTTTTCTCGGAAGTGACCGTGTCAGCGCGCTCGAATGTCGTCGACCAGCCGCGGCAGGATGTCGGATATGCGATCGCGCGGCGCTACGCGAAAATCGCGGACGACGGCATTTTATCGGCGGCGGACGAACTCCATGTTGGCGATCGCATTCTGGTGACGCTCGACATCGAAGCGCGGCGGCGCGCCACTTATGTGGCGCTGGAGGACCCGTTGCCAAGCGTCTTTGCACCGATCAATCCTGCATTCAAATCGCAGGAAACGCGCGCGGGCGAAACGATTGGCACGGAATGGATCAGCGATCATTCGGAGCTGCGCAAAGATCGCGCGGTCTTCTTCGTCGATCTGTTGAATCCGGGACATTACACGCTGCGGTATCTCGCGCGCGTGGTCGCGGCCGGTGAGGCATTAGCGCCCGCGGCGAAGATCGAAGAAATGTATCATCCCGACCGTTTCGGCACGACGGAGACGAGGCGGGTGAGCGCTGCGCCGTTGCCATGAAACAATGTTTATTGATCGGCCTCGCGTTTGCCCTCGCGCTTTCGGTTTGCGGAGCGCAATCGGATTACGTCCAGACGATCGAGAAATGGAGGAGCGACGAAGAAGCGGATTTGAAGAAGGACGACGGTTGGCTCACTCTGGCCGGCCTCTTTTGGTTGCACGAAGGAACGAACTCCGTCGGGGCAGGTTCTGAATTCGATGTTCGCCTAACGAGTAGTTTCAAGAAGGCGAAATTTGGTGTGATCGATTTCCGCGCGGGCAAAGCGGTTTTGCGAGTGGAACCCGGCGTCGACGCGAAATCCGGTGGTCAGCCGGTTTCGACGATCGAGTTGGTTTCAGATGAAACGGGAGCGCCGACAAAGATTCGCACCGGAAGCCAGAATTTTTACCTGATCCGGCGCGAGGATCGTTTCGGCATTCGCTTGGAAGATAACGAGAGTCCCGCGCGGAAAACGTTTCAAGGTCAGCGTTGGTTTCCGATCGTTGAAAGCTATCGGATCACGGCGCGTTTCGAGGCCTTGCCCGAGCCGAAGGAGTTGGCCATCCCGAATGTGCTCGGCGGTCATTTCAAAATGAAAACGCCCGGGTTGTTGAAGTTTACGCTCGAAGGCAAAGAGGCTTCGCTCCAGCCAATCGCGGAAGACGACGGCTCGCTCTTCATCATTTTCCATGACCGCTCGAATGGGCAGGAGACGTATAGCGGCGGGCGATTTCTGCATGCGGAAAAGCCGGCCAATGGCGAGGTCATTTTGGATTTCAATCGCGCCGAAAATCCGCCATGCGCTTTCACTCCTTTCGCTACCTGTCCCCTCCCACCGCCCGGTAACGATCTCGAGATTTCGGTGAAGGCGGGAGAAAAAGTTTACGATCATTAACACATAGACACGATGAACTTGCCGGAGCGTCCGCGATTGTTTTGCGTCGAAATGAAGAGACGCGCGCTGGTCGTCTGCATTCTGGTGAGCCCATTTCTGGGGCTCGCGATCTGGGTGCGCTCACTTCCGATTCCGCCGGCGCTTCTGCGACCGCCCGTTCAGAGCATCGCGCTGTTCGATCGCAATGGCATCCCGCTGCGCGAGGCGCGAGTGGAGGAACGATTTAGTCGCGAGCTGAGGATCGAAGATGTTCCGCCGCGCGTGATCCAGGCGGTCCTGGCCGCGGAAGACAAACGCTTTTATCGGCATCACGGCATTGATTGGTTCGCGACCGTTCGCGCCCTAACGAGTGGTATAACGCGCGGTCATATCACTTCGGGCGCATCGACGATTACGCAGCAGTTGATCAAGATTTCGCAAAAACGTCCGCGGACATTTTTCGCGAAAGCGATCGAGAGTTTGCAGGCAATGCGGCTGGAGCAGGCATGGCCGAAAGAGCAAATCCTCTGCGCGTATCTGAATCGCATCGACTTCGGAAATTTGAACATCGGGCTGGCGGCGGCGGCGAATTTTTATTTTGGCAAACCGGTGGCTGACCTGAGCGAAGCGGAGGCGGCGTTCCTGGCGGGACTTCCGCGCAATCCGCGCAAGCTCAATCCCTACGTCGCGATGGAGCGCTCGCTTGCTCGGCAGCGAGCAGTTTTGCGCCGCATGCGGGAGAACGGATGGCTCAATGAAGAGCGGTTCCGCAGCTCGAGTGCAGAGCCGTTGCGACTCCGGCCGGCGCGACGGCTTTTCCGCGCCCCGCATTTCACCGAACTGGTTTTGCAGCAACCGACGTCGGAAAATTTTTCCGAATTACGGACGACTCTGGATCTTTCGCTGAATGACGAAGTCGAGCGAATCCTGCGCGCGCGGCTCTCGCAGCTGCGCGATCACGACGTGCACAACGGCGCGGCGGTTGTAATCGATAATGCGAGCGGTGACGTGATCGCGCTGGTCGGGCAGCGCGGCGAGCTTTTCCGGGGTGGGTTCCACGTCCACGCCCAGCC
>CAXSCV010000006.1:7224-19701 GCA_964235895.1 uncultured Chthoniobacterales bacterium | reverse complement strand
GTCGGTTCAGCGGATTATTTTTCGGCTGGTAGCGGCCAGGTCAATGGGGCGTGGGCCAAACGTTCCGCGGGTTCGACGTTGAAACCATTCACCTATTTGCTCGCGCTCGAACGGGGCGCGACACCGGCGACGTTAGTGGCGGATGTGCGCACCAGTTTTCCATCGGCGGATGGATTTTATCGGCCGGAAAATTATAATCGCCGGTGCTACGGTCCGGTGACCTATCGGACTGCGCTGGCCAGTTCGCTGAATATTCCGGCGGTGAAAGTGTTGCGGGCGGCGGGAGGGCCGGCGGCGCTCGTCGAACGGTTGCGCGAATGTGGCCTAACGACACTTGATCATCCCGCGGAGGTCTACGGCCTCGGGTTAACCTTGGGAAACTGTGAGGCGCGATTACTGGAATTGACCAACGCTTACACGAGCCTGGCGCGCCTCGGCGAGTACCGGCCGTGGCGAGTTTTGCGTGATGCACCGACGGAGGCGCGACGTTATTCGCGGCCGGAACTTGTCTGGCAGATCGCGGATATCTTGAGCGATAATTCCGCGCGAACGCTCGCCTTCGGTATCGAGTCGGCCTTGCGTTTCGATTTTCCAGTCGCCTGCAAAACCGGCACCAGCACGGATTTCCGCGATAACTGGTCGCTCGGTTTTACGCCGGAATTTTCCGTCGGTGTTTGGGTGGGAAATTTTGACGGCTCGCCCATGCGCGATATTTCAGGGGTGACCGGCGCAGGACCCATCCTGCACGGCGTATTTGAATTGCTGCACGCGCAACGTGGAACGACTTGGTATCGCGAGCCCGCAGGATTAATCGAACGCAAAGTCGATCCACTGACGGGAAAGTTGGTGGCGGAGAATAATTCTCGCGGCGTGCGCGAGCGATTTGTTACGGGGCAATCCCCGGCCGCGGCCGACACGGAGGATTATGATTTGGCCGGCCGCGCGAAGTTGCCTAACGAATACTCGGAATGGTTCGCCAGCGCGGAGAATGGCTTGCGCGATCGGACCGTGCTGGCTGACACCTCCGAAGATTTGCGCATTACTGCGCCGCTGCCGGAGAGCACGTATTTGGTCGATCCCGATGTGTCATCGAGTCATTGCATTCCGCTGACGGCGATTGGCGGCGCGAAATTTACCTGGCGGAGCGAATCCTTGGAATGTGTGATGCGAAATGGCGTCTTCGTCGCTTTGGCGAAAGAGGGAATCCATCGAATCACGGTGACGGATCAGGCCAGCGGGCGTCACGCCGAGGTGCGGATTTCTGTGCGCTCGCTTTAGCTCAGGAAGTCGTGGGCGAACGGTTGCATACTTCGCGGCGGCCCGAAAATTTCGCGAAGAATAATGACCTCGCGCAATCCTTCAGGCGTTGCCAGACGCGCGGCGATTTCTCTCGGCGCTGTCCAAACTTCTTCTGAGGACGCCAGCGAACTCGCGGCGCCGATCGACGAAGCGAGGTCGATTTTGTGAACCTCAAAAAGCGCGGGTGTCGATTGGGCGCGCGTAACTGCCTGACTCTTCGATGACAGAGGAAGCGGTGTCGAAGTCGGCGGTCCTATTTCGAATGGAACTGCCGTGCGCGGAAGAGCCGGCGATGGCGGCCGCGCGATCACCGGCGGCAATCCTGCACCGGTTCTCGGCACGGGAAATGGATCGACAGGCAGAAACGAACGCTTCGCTCGTGGAGATGGTGTCCTTGGCGATGGAGCCGCCGACGCAGGTAGGCCGAGCGCTTCAAAGAATTTCCGAACGCGTTCCTCTTCGCTCTCGTTTGCGGAGCGCGCGACAGGCGCATTTGGCGGCGGAATGGTGGCGCGCCGCGCGGCGTCCTTATTCTTTTTGGTTTCCGCAGCCTGCAGAAGCAATCGAATGAGACCAACGGCGGCGACGAGAACGAGGAAGAAAATATTTTCCATCGCTTACCTTTTGATTCGTCACTCGCTCAAAAGCGCAGATCGCCTCGAGCGTTAGGTGGTTCCTTCGGTCCGCTTCTTGTCTCCGCTAGCAATCGATTCCCGCATCGAAGTATCGGCTTCGACGTTTTTCATTCGGACGTAGTCCATAATGCCGAGATTACCCGAGCGAAATGCGTCGGCCATGGCCTGCGGAACCTGCGCTTCCGCTTCCACAACTTTCGCGCGCTGCTCCTGTGTCTTCGCGCGCATTTCCTGCTCGACCGCAACCGCCGCGGCGCGTCGCACTTCCGCTTTCGCCTGCGCGACACGCTTGTCGGCATCGGCTTGCTCGGCCTGAAGTTTGGCGCCGATATTTTCGCCGACATCAACATCTGCGATATCGATCGAGAGAATCTCAAAGGCGGTACCGCTATCGAGGCCTTTGGCTAGCACGGTTTTGGAAATACGATCGGGATTTTCCAGCACGTCTTTGTAACTGCTGGCCGACCCGATGGAGCTGACGATGCCTTCGCCGACGCGCGCGATGATTGTCTCTTCCGTAGCGCCGCCGACGAAGCGATCGAGATGCGAACGCACGGTCACGCGCGCTTTCACTTTCACGCCAATGCCATCTTGCGCCACGCCATCGATCGTGGCCCGACCCATGGCTGGGTTTGGACAATCAATGACTTTCGGATTGATGCTCGTACGCACGGCTTCCAGGACGGTTTTGCCGGTGCCTTTGGTCGCGAGATCGATCGCGCAGGCACGATTGAAATCGAGCGAGATGCCGGCCTTATCCGCGGCGATCAAGGCCAGGATGACGTGGCTCACGTCACCGCCGGCGAGGTAATGCGCTTCCAGCGGATCGCTTGGAACTTCGATGCCGGCTTTCACGGCGGTGATGCGATTATCGACAATCAAACCGACGGGGACCTTGCGCAGTCTCATGCCGACCATTTTGCCGAGACTGACCGGGGCATTCGCGATGCGAGCGCGAACCCATAGCCCGAAGAAATTGAAAAGGATGATGCAAAGGACGAAGGCGACGACCGCAATGACGACCACCCCGACCAGATAAAGGGAATCCATGGGATGAAATTATCCCGCGCCTGCAATGGCGAAAGTTTTATTAGCGAAGGATCGGCCGTCGGAAGTTGCAAAAACAAACGGCGACGGTGGCCAAGAGAGTGGCGACTGGCGCTGCACTCAGCCAAAGGACCCGTGCTGGAACCGGTGCAGAATTAGAAAGTCGCAGGGAGAGGGGAATCAAGACGTAAAGATTAAGAGCTCCAATGAAGGCGGATAAGAAAATTACGATCATACTCGGGCGAATCAGAGGAAGTGTGATTCGCAAAAGAGCCTCTGTGCGTGAGCAGCCATCGAGCTTCGCAGAGTCTCCGAGCTCCGACGGGACGCGGGCGATGCTGTGATGGAACGACCAAACGAATAACGGTAAAGCGCAAATACCGTAGATTAACATTTCATTAGTTGACGGATCGAAGAGCCTCCGATTCCAGAAAACAAGAAGCCACGGCACTAAAGAAGTGACCGTGGCTGCGATTAACGGCAGGAAAGTAGCCGCGCGAGTGGACGTACGGGCAGTGCTACGCCCGAAGGCAGAGGAAAGTGCGAAGCTCAACGCAGACAGGGCCGCCGCGGCGCAGCATGCTAACAATAGGGAATTGCCGAGATTAGAAAACAATCGGCAAAGCGCGCTTCCGACTTAGCTGGTCCTGCGGCGAGCAAAAGCCATCAGACCTACTGAGGCAAAACCGAATAACGCATATGTACTCGGTTCGGGAATAGCAGTAACAGTGAGGGAAGCTCGACCCGTAGAATTTGGTTCGGTGCCTCCGCCCGATGTCGTAAGGAAATTTAAGTCAACCGTACTTCCATCCGCAGGGGCGACCCAAGTGGTATTAGAGAAATTCTCGACAATATCAGTTCGAAACTGGCCATAGGCAGATCCTGCGGGCGGTGCAGCTGGGATAGTCGTACCGGAGATCGTTGGGAACCATCGCAGGAGCAGTAGGTCGCCCGCGTTGAAGTTACCCGAGAAAGTCAAAATGAGCGGTTGCGCTACCGTGCCCGGTCCTGAATTGACGAAAAAGCTCCCGAGAATCAAATCATCGCTGGAGTTACCAGTGAAGCTTCCTGTGGTCGGGGAGGAGAAAATATTATCGGTCGTGCTTGCGATCAGTTGCACGAGCATTCCTTCCGCCTCCGGGGTAGTTCCGTCGGCATTATAGATCATCGACGCGCCTAGGTTAATCGTGATCGTAGCTTGCGCACTGATGACACCGACTAACAAAAAACAAATGACAAGTATCCGCTTCATAAATTAATTCCCCAAGTTAGTAAGTCGGAGCGTTCTGCCACAGAACCGCGGCCCCGGTCGCAGTTGCACCCTTCCGGATGACGAAGCCCGTCCCAGCAGGTATTACGTCATTTCCGCGGTCCGGCAGGCCGCTTTCACCAAATTTGCGCCAGGCGCTGTTATAGTAAAAGTAAGTCGCGCTGGCGGACTTATTCTGTGCGCTCTGCGAGTTATCGAAAACGAGCAGTTGGTCGATTCGATTGAAGGCACTTGGACTGGAGAGAAAAGCTCCGCTCGTGATTAATCCCAGGTCGTTCAACTTCACGTCGA
Organism: uncultured Chthoniobacterales bacterium; assembly: GCA_964235895.1. Lineage (GTDB taxonomy): Bacteria > Verrucomicrobiota > Verrucomicrobiia > Chthoniobacterales > UBA10450 > JACCTI01. Next base: position 15,159 of record CAXSCV010000006.1, on the reverse strand, counting down.
TCGGACGGATGACCGACACGAAATTATCCTGTTGAGAATCGGTTCGAGTGAAAAGCTGAAGGGTGAATTTCTTGGTCAAGACGCTTCCGAGAGCGGTAAAAGTGGTCCCCGTTCCCGCATTCCGCACGAGGAAGTAGCCGCCGTTGACCATCGCATCGTCGGTATGGTCTTCTGTAGTCGGCCGGCCGAATTGCCGCCAAGCATTGTTCAAATAGTAATACGTAATGGCCGCAGAGCCGTTGATCCCCGCTGCCGAATAATTTGGAATAAGAATCTGGGTTTGGCGGGCGAACTGGCTGGTTGACGGAATGAAAGATACGTTCGCATCCGAGGCGGGGAAGAGACTACCTAAGGTGTGATAGGGAATCACCAGAATTTGAGTATTCGCAGCGACCGAACTGATGGTATCTCCGTTCAAGTTCACCGTTATGGTGTTGGTGCCGTTTCCCGTTACCTGATAGCTCAATCCTTCTTTCGGGTTGGTCGACGAATTTGGCCCGATAAGAACGTAGTAGGTCTTCGGCTGTGAACCCGCGACGTAAACGAACTGGTTCGCCGTAAATGGGCTTCCGCTGACCGTAATGGTGTTTCCAGAGACGGACGAGACGGCCCCGATGAACTCCGGGGGCCGTGTAAAGGGAACCGATGTGTAAGTGTCGGCATTGGCTGGGCACGTGAGAGTGGTGAATCCAACCGGATCGGTCGCGACTTGCGCAAACGCGGTGTGTCCCAACAGGAGAGCGCCCATGAGGGCGGCGAAGGAAATTGAGTGTTTCATGTGATTAGCGATCTGGAGATTAGGGTTCTGCGGAAATCGAAGCAAGAAGAATTGCTGAAAAAACTAGATTTTAAAGTGACAGTTTCGTTGGGTGCTTGCGACGGATTTCCAATAAATACGCGAGCCGGATGTGATGGCGTCGCGCGCGCGGTTTCGCTATGGACATCAGTCAGATGACTGCAGCGTGCTCCAGCGGCACTTTCTTTAGCGGCCTTGTTCTGGGCTGGTCGGTCGCGTGGCCGCCCGGTCCGGTGAATGCGGAAATGATTCGCCGGGGACTTTTGCCGCGCGCGGCCGGCGGCGGATTTTGGGCGGCATGGCTGGTCGGCCTCGGCGCGTCCACGGGAGATTTTCTTTGGGCGCTCGGCGTTTCCGCAGGCGCCGGCGCGTTGATCAATACGCCGGTTATTCGCGGAATTCTGGGCGCGCTCAGTTTCGGATTGTTGATTTTTCTCGCGGTCGTTTTCGGACTCGGCGCCTGGCGAACGGCGCGCGCGCAACGCACGGTTTCCGCACCGGCCGGAGAAACGATCGAGCCCCAAAAAAGCCGTACCATGCCAGCCTACTTGCTCGGCTTCACCTTTACCCTAACGAGTCCTTGGAATATCGGATTTTGGCTCGCGGTCATCGGCAGCCAGAGCGCCCAAATGACCGGCACCTTTGCCCATTCCGTTTTTCTCGCGATCTCCGTCGTCCTCGGCGCGCTGACCTGGGGCTGCATCCTTTCCGTCGCGGTAAAATTAGGCGCGCGGATCTTTTCCCATCCGATCTGGCAGGTCGCGACGCAGGGTCTGACCGCGGTCGTCATGCTCTATTTCGCGGCTCGCCTTCTTTTCCATTTGCGGGCAGGTTTTCCCGCCTAACGAACTTCCCGCAGCCGCGGGCTCGGTTCCTGCTTTTTCAAATGGCGAAATGAAGACCAACCTGCACTCAAACGCGCGTATCTCCCCCCGCCAACTTGCGGACGGGCTTCGCCGAAACCTGGAAAACAATTACGGCCGCGTCCTCGGCCGCGCGGGCAAAAACTGGGACCGAAAGTTCGCCGGGACGGATGCCAGCGACACCTGCGTGCGCGTGCGCGTTTCCGGACAGCACCCGTCGCTCGAACGCTTTCGCTCGGCCCGCCAGCAATATGCTTCGCTTGCCGCCTGCTAAGGCGCGCAACCGCTTCGAAGAAATTCCGTAGCGGGAACCCGCGACCTCGTGGCAAGGTCGCGCGATGTCTGCAGCGCGCGCTCTCCGAATTGTCTCGTTAGTCTGCGCCGTCCTGGCCGCCGCACTCCTTTTTAATTCCTGCGCCTCGAGTAACCCGCGCGCCCAGCCACTCACCGTTCCGCCGTTCGTCGAGCTGCAAGAGGAGCGATCGATCTCCACCTTCCATTTTCCGCGCGGCCTCTACTCGTTAGACTCGGAGGACGCCCGCGGTTATTACTACCGCGCGCCGCGCCGGCTGATGAAGCATTCCTTCGCCGGCTTCGCTTCCTACGACGGCGGAATTTTCGTTCGCAAAGGCAACCGCACCGTGCTTCGCGGCTACGTCATTTGGGCCGGCGGCCGCACGCAAATCGGCAACCTTTCGCGCGCACGCTTCGTCTTCCGCAATTGAAGCGCACCGCGCCTACGGTTGCAGCCGATTATATTTCTTCAGCACCGCGCGCAAACGATCGTGCGGCAGCGCATCCACCTCGTGGCCGTCGCGCCCGGTCATGCTGTGATTCGCGACTAACGAGTTCACGATCGCTTCCTCGACCACTTGCACCGTCGCCTCGAAAATTTCATCGAGCCGATCGTTCGGAATTGTTACCACCGAATGCGTCGGCTGCGCGGGGTCGGCCGCGCCGGGATTCGCCGTCGAGAAGGCGATAAAGAGATCACCGGAGCCGTTGCCCGAAACGCTGCCGGTCCGCGCCAAACCAAGACTGGCCCGGCGCGCGAGCCGCTTCAATTGATATGGCAAAAGCGGCGCGTCGGTCGCGATGACGATAATGATCGAGCCCGCTTCTTTGCTGTAAACTGCGTTGCCGGGAATCTCTTTTCCCACCGGCACGCCCGCGATCGTGAGCTGCGGACGGCGCCCGCAATTCGCCTGCACGAAGGCGCCGATCGTATAGCTGCGCGTGGCCGCGCGATCCTCGCCTTTCGCCGTGACCATGCGCGACGCGGTTCCGTTGCCGCCTTTGAATTCGTAACAAATCATTCCGGTTCCACCACCGACACTTCCCTCGGCGATCGGCCCGCCGCGCGCGCTCTCCAGCGCATGCGCGACATCCGCGGGCGTCACGTGAAAGCCATTGATATCGTTCAAATATCCGTCCCACGTCTCCGCCACCACCGGCAGGCTCCAAAGAAAACCGGTCGGATCCGGACCGCCTTTCGAAACCCGCCAGGCGATCGTCGCATCGCGCGCGACACCGACACTATGCGTGTTCGTGATCACGACCGGCCCCTCGAGAAATCCGCCTTCATCGAGCCAGGCCGTGCCGGTCATTTCGCCGTTTCCATTCAAACTAAAAACACCCGCGTAAACCGGATCGTTAAACGATTTCTCACCGCGCGGCAGGATCGCGGTCACGCCGGTCCGGACCGGACCTTTGCCGACCTCGAGCTTCCCCTCCCCGCTGATCAATGTCGTATAACCAACCGTCACGCCCGCGACATCGGTGATGGCGTTGAGCGGGCCGGGCATGCCATCAAAAGGAATTCCGAGCGCACGCGCCCGCACGGCCGTTTGCTCGTTAGGCGGGGGCGCCGGCTCGCGCGCGAAAACTATTTCGCTCGCGCAAATCAGAAACAAAACGACCGCGCGCAGCGTTTTTTGATTCATGAAATTGTGCACGCCATCAAGATTGCGCCGCATATTTCTGCATCAAGTGATCGATGTAAGCGCTGTAAGTTTCGGCCAGCGCGGCGCTCTCGATGAAGAGAATATTTTCCGCGTTGAATTGCGCGCTCCGCGAAAAATTATAGGAGCCGGTGATGACCGTTTCGTCGACCAGCAGAATTTTATTGTGCATGAAATCATGCCGGCCGGTCGGCGTGTAAGGCGTCGAATTTTTTCCGACTAATCCGGCGCGCGCAATGACGTCGTGCAGAGCCGGAATCTTCCAATGATTTTGCGGAACGTTTTCCCATTGCCGATAAACGTCTGCCATTTGCGTGCGATCGTAAATTCCGTCCACCGCCACACGACCGGCGTGCAACAAATCAGTCAAGGCGGAGATCAAAGTGCCAGAGTTGATCAACAAACTGCAGATGCGCACGCGATGTTGCGCGGCGTGCACGCGACGCGCGATTTCGGCATCGATCTCCAATCCGCAACCCGGCGAAAACATCACGCGCGCCGTCGCCGGTTGGCCGTCGAAAATCAGCGGCACCGAAACCGTGGCAATCTCACCGCTCTCCTCGAAGTTTTCCTTTTCCCAAAGCTGTTCGAAGTCGCGCAAATAAGGAGCGGCCAGCGCGGAGGAATCGATTTGCACGACGTTATTTTCCATCAGCGTGAAGGCGTCGTTGGTCAGGTTGAGCGAGCCGGTCCAGACCGCGCGCGCGTCGCGCACGATGAATTTATGATGCATCAATTTCATCCCGGCGATGCGCCGCCAGCGAAAGCCTAACGACTGCACAAACGCGCCCGTGCCCGCGGGCGCGGGATCCTGGCCTTGCGCGAGATTCGGATGGAACGGCTTGTCGCCGTCATAGCAAATGCGGATGCGCACGCCGGCCGCGGCGCGTTCCTGCAGCGCGGTCAGCAGTTGCGTTTTCAGTGAATCGTCGAGACGCAAATCATAGAGCGCGAAATCGAGCGACTCGCGCGCCGCGGCGATGAAACTCGTTAGGCGCGCCATCACCTCCGCGGACGTTTGTTCGTCCTGCGCGAGAAAGAAAACCGCCAGAGAGTCGGTGCTCGCGCTCGTGATCATTCGTTAGTCCGCTTCCGCGCGCAGGATTTCCAAAGGCGGCGTATTGCCAAGTCCACGACTGGTCAGCAGGCCGATCATAACCGTGAGACCGCTGACCGAAATTGCCGCAATGAAAAGCGGCCAAACCGACGGCGCGTAATCGAGTTTGAAAACAAATCGCGCCAGCGCCCAACTCGAGATGACTGCGAGCACGATTCCCGTGCCGCTCGCCATCACGCCAAGCATCAAGTATTCAGCGCAAAGAATTTTCCAGATTTGCGCGCGCGACGCGCCGAGCGTGCGAAGCAGCACGCTTTCCTTGAGGCGCTGATAACGGCCGCTCCAAATCGTGCTCGCAAGGACGATCACGCCGGCGCCGACGGTAAAGAGCGACATCACGCGAATGACCAGCGCGACCTTGGTTAAAATCGAATCGACCGTTTGGATGACCGAGGTCAAATCGAGCGCGGAGACGTTGGAGAATTTCGCCACGACCGCGCTCTGCAAACGCGCCGAGGCCGCGGCATCCGGCACCCGACTAACGAGCACATTAAAACTCGGCGCCGCTTCCAAAACGCCGCTCGGAAAGACGACGAAGAAGTTTGTCTGGAAACGTTTCCAATCGATATCGCGCAAGCTCGCGATGCGCGTGGTGATCGGCACGCCTTGCACATCGAAGACCAGTTGGTCGCCGACTTTCGCGTCGAAATCGCGCGCGATTTCCTGGTCGAGTGAGATCGGCACGACGTCGCCCGGTTGGTAATCGACGTGGCCAATCCAGTGGCCGGCGATAATTTTTTCCGTCTCGGCTAACGAGTCGCGATAAGTGCTGCGATATTCGCGCTGCAATTCCCACTCGGGAATCTTGCGCGTCGGGTCGGCTAAAATTTCTTCCGTCTTGCGACCTTTGATTTGCGCGAGACGCATGGTGACGACAGGCGCTTCCTGAATGACCGGCAATCCTTCCGCGCGGACCAGATCGGCCACGGCTTTGGTTTGATCCGGCTGAATGTCGAAGAGGAAAATATTCGGCTGATCCTTCGCGCCGATGGAAGTGAATTGCGTGAGCAAGACGTCGCGGCTCAAGGACAAATTCAGCAGGAGAAAAGTGCCGAGGCCGAGCGCGACCGTGAGAAGAAGCGTGCGATTATTTGGCCGATGCAAATTAGCCAGCCCCTGCCGCAACGCGAAACTCGAGCGGCTCGGGAAAAATTTTCGGACGAGGACGATGAGCAATTTGGACATGCCGGCAAAAATCGCCACCGCCAGACCGAGCACGGCGGCGAAGATGAGGCCGCGTTTCCAGGTTTCGCTTTGCGCGATGGCGAAGGCGGTCACGCTCGCGGAGATGGCAAAGTAAACGAGCCAGACTAACGAGTCGAAGCGGCGCGCTTTCGTTTCATCTTCCAAGCCGGAACGCAGAATGAGCAGCGGCGCGAGCCGGCGGAAACGCAGGAGCGCGGGCAAGGCAAAAAGCACGCAGGTGACGAAGCCGATGAGCATGCCGCGCGCGATCGGCCACCAGGCGATCGTGTTGGGAATGGAGAAGGAAATGAAGGACGCGAGGATGGCGGGAAAGATGCGTTGCAAACCGAATCCGAGGAGCGCGCCGCTGAGCGCGCCGACCAAGCCCATGGCCGCCGCTTGCAGTAAATAAATCACGACCGTGCTGCGCGCCGACGCGCCGAGGCAACGCAAGATCGCACCGGTTTTGTGCTTCTGTTGCAGATGCGCCTGGATCGCGCTGGCTACGCCGACTGCGCCGAGCAGAAGCGAAATGAAGCCGACGAGATTGAGGAAGCGGTAAAGATTTTCCAGGGCTTGCCCGAGATCTTTTTTACGTTTCGCGACCGTTTCGTAATCCAAACCAAAGCGCTGAATTTGTGGAAGGAGTGGCGCAAGCCGCGCCTCGATATCGGTCGCGAGCGGGAACTTCACGTAATCGCGATAATGCGCCACGCTGCCCGGTTTCAGCAGATTGGTCGCGACGAGATTTTGCAGCGGAAGATAAACGCGCGGCGCGAAGGAGCCGGCCGCAGACGCTTCGCCCGGCATTTTTTTCAAGGCGCCCGCGATGGTAAATTCTTCGTCGCCGATTTTGATTCGATCGCCAGGTTTCGCGCCGAATTGAATCAGGAGACTTTCTTCAACAACCGCGCGCCCGCCCTGGCGAAAGTCGTTCGCGGCAGAAGCGGGCTCAGTTTCCATCGCGCCATAAAATGGGAAATCGCCGCCGAGAGCGCGCGCATGCACCAGGCGCGTGCCGCCGTTTTTCGGAAAGAGCGCCATGGTGCTGAAGCGCGTCTCGCGCGCCTGCGGACCGCCTAACGAGTGCAAAAAGTATTCTTCTTCCGCGGTGAAAGCGCGCGATGATTCGACGATCAGATCGGCGCCGATCAGTGTGCGCGCCTGATCGTCGATCGCCTGCGCGAGGCTCCGGCGAAACGAGCCAATGGCGACGAGCGCGGCGATCCCGAGCGTGATGGAAATGGAGAAAACGAGCAGCCGTCGACGACTGGAGCGGCTGTCGCGCCAGGCCATTTTCCAGAGGAAAAATGGATGCATCAAACGGCCTCGCCGTTGCGCAGGCGAATAGTGCGCTCGGTCAACTTCGCCACCTCCGGATCGTGCGTGACCAGAACGAGCGCGGTGCCGGCACTGCGATTGAGCTCGAATATGATCTCGATGATGCCGCCGCTCGTTTCCGCGTCGAGATTGCCGGTCGGTTCATCGGCAAAAAGAATTTTCGGGCGATTGATGAAAGCGCGCGCCAAGGCCACGCGCTGCTGTTCGCCACCGGAAAGTTGCGCGGGAAAATGATCGACCCGCTCGCGCAAACCGACCTGGCCTAACAAGTCCAAACCAAGCGCTCGCGCGCTGCGATCGCCGCGCAACTCCAGCGGCACCATGACATTTTCCAGCGCGGTAAGCGTGGGGATAAGCTGGAAATTTTGAAAAACGAAACCGACGTGCTCGTTCCGCACGCGCGCTCGCTCGTCCTCGCTCATATTGGACAGCGGCTCGCCGTTTAACAAAACCGAACCGGAGGTCGGCCGATCGAGCCCGGCGCAAAGCCCGAGCAAAGTGGTCTTGCCGCTGCCGGACGGACCGAGGATGGCGCAGGTCGCGCGCTGCGGAAGGGCGAAAGAAATTTCCTTCAGGACGACGAGCGCGCCCGCGCCGGTTTGGTAAGCTTTCGTTAGGCGCTGAACGTCGAGAATCGGAGGTGCGGTCATTGACGATGGAAGCGGCCGCGTG
>CAXSCV010000006.1:0-7214 GCA_964235895.1 uncultured Chthoniobacterales bacterium | reverse complement strand
CGCCAGGTTCAACCCAAACAGCGCGCGCGGCCGAGAAGACGGTGGTTTTCCTGGGCGATAGTTTGAGCGCCGGCTATGGAATCAGATCGACACAGGCTTTCCCTGCGGTCATCGCTGAAAAAATCCGCGCCGCGCAATTGCCTTATCAAGTCGAGAATGCGGGCGTGAGCGGCGATACCGCGGCCGGCGGGTTGCGTAGGCTCGATTGGGTTCTGCAGCGGCCGGTCGATGTCCTGGTGATCGAACTCGGCGCCAATGATGGCCTGCATGGCGTCGCCGTCTCCGCGATCAAAGCGAACCTCCAAGCGATCATCGATAAAGGGAAAACCAAAAACCCCGCGATGAAAATTATCCTCGCCGGCATGCAGGTTCCACCGAACTTCGGCCAGGATTACAGCGGAAGTTTTCAGCGCATCTACGGGGAACTCGCGCAGGAAAACAAGGTCGCCTTGATTCCTTTCCTCCTCGAAGGAGTGGGCGGGGCGCGCGCGCTGAACCAGGCGGATTTGATTCACCCGACCGCCGCGGGCCATCGGATTATTGCCGACGTGGTCTGGAAAATCCTCGAGCCAATCCTGCGGCATCCGTAAGATGAAACTGGAAGGATGCACTGCCTTGATCACGGGTGCGTCGGCCGGCATCGGCCGCGAGCTGGCGCGACAACTTGCCGGACGGGCCCGCTCGTTAGTTCTGGTCGCGCGACGTTTAGATCGACTCAAAGAGTTGCGCGAGGAGCTAACGACTAGGAATGCCGCACTCGAAGTCCACGTCTTCACGGTCGACCTATCGAAGCACAAATCCGTCTCGCAGTTGTGCGATTGGCTGGACGAAAAAAAACTCGCGCCCGATTTGTTGATAAACAACGCCGGTGTGGGCGATCGCGGCCCATTCGTCACCGGCGATTTTGCGCGGATGAACGACATGGCTCAGATCAACGTCGTCTCGCTCACTCTCCTGACGCGCAAACTTCTCCCCGCCATGGTCGCCGCCAAGCGCGGAGCGATCCTCAACGTCAGCTCGTCTGCTTCATTTTTGCCAATGCCGGACTTCGCAGTTTACGCAGCTACCAAAGCCTATGTCACCAGCTTCTCCGAAGCGCTTCGGGCAGAAGTGCGCAGCAGCGGAGTGAGCATAACCGCGCTCTGCCCGGGACCCGTGCACACCGAGTTCGATTCGGTGGCGAAACGTGGCGGGGACAAGAATGTGCCCGCTCCGGAATTCACCTACGTCCCGGTAACACAAGTTGTGCGCGCCGCGCTGAGCGCGGTCGAGCGCGATCAACCTCTCGTTATTCCTGGCCTGGCGATGAAGTTCGGAATGCTCCTGGTGCGCCTGACGCCGATGTCGATTTTGCGATTCGCCTCACGAATCACTCGTTAGGCGAACCGAGATCATACTTAACCGAGCAGCCGTAGGGCCGGGTGTTTGCGGTCGTGACCGGCTTGCCGGACATGGCCTGGTCGAGCGCGGCTTTGACGTAGTTCGTCGCGGTCGGAATGTCGGCCACGTTGACCGTCGCTTTGTTGTCGATCGCGCCTTCGTAAACGATTTTTCCTTCGGGATTAATGACGAACATGTGCGGCGTGTTTTTGGCGCCATAGGCCTGCCCAGCTTTGCCGGAGGGATCGAGCAAGAGCGTGGTCGAACCCATTTTCCATTCGGCACTTTGCTTGCTCGCTTCTTCGGGCGTCATGCTTCCTTCCTTGTCCGAGGCGGAGGAATCGATCGACATCCAGACGACGCCTTTCTTGGAATATTCCTGCTGCAACTTCTGCATGTTGCCGCTGGAATAATGCTTTTTAACGAACGGGCATTCGGGATTGAACCACTCGAGCACGACGAATTTTCCTTTGTTCTCGGAAACGGAATGGGTCTTGCCGTTGGCGTCGGCTAACGAGAAGTCGGGCGCGGCGGTGCCGACTTTCGGAGAATCGGCGGCGAAGAGCGAAGCGCTGGTGAGCGAGGCGAAGGCGATGAGGAGCAGTTTGGTTTTCATAAATTAATTGCGCGCGACTTGCGGCGAGATGGTTTCCAATTTTTCGAGCACGATGTTTTTTGTCAGCAACTCGGGCAGGAGAATCGGCGCGACCGACTTGCCACCCGGGTAGAGGACGTACAATGGGACACCCGGCCGCCCGAATTGTTGCAAAATTTTTGTGATGACGGGATCGGCGTTGGTCCAATCAGCTTTGAATTTGATGACGCCGCGGCGGGCGAAAGCATCGCGCACGTCGCTCGACTCGAGGACGGTCGCTTCGTTGAATTTGCAGGTCACGCACCAGGCGGCGGTGAAATCAACGAAGACGGCGTGGCCATCCTGCAGCGCGCGCTCTAGCCGCTCGGGCGTGAACGCCTGCCAATCACCGGGAATGGTGTTCGCGGCGGTGTCAGGATGGGTCTGGGAAAATTGTTTGCGGATGAAATAATCGCCGCCGCCAAGGAGGAGCACGATCATGAGCGCGACGACGACGAGCCGGCTCCGAGTTGAAAAAGTGGGAAGAAGGAACGCGCCTTTCATCCAGCAAACGAGACTAACGACCAGAAGAAAAGCGGAGGCCCAAATCATGCCGGCGACGCCGCGTTGCGCGCCGAGGACGGCGAGTAAAAAGAGGAGCGTAGCGATGAGGAGAAAGCCCATGAATTGCTTCACGCGCTCCATCCAGGCGCCGGGTTTGGGTATGAACTTGAGCCAGGCTGGCTGCGCGGATAGCAGCAGATACGGCGCGCTCATTCCGACCGCGATCGCGAGAAACATGGCGAGAATAATCCAAGCCGACTGCGCGAGCGCGAAACCAAGCGCGGTGCCGAGGTAAGGCGCGGTGCAGGGCGTGGCCAGCGCGGTCGCAAAAACGCCTTGGAAAAATGAGCCGAGATCGCCTTCGCGCGAAGTCCAGCCGAGCACGCCGCGGCTCGCGCTTTGCGGCAAGGAGATTTCGAAAACGCCGAATAGATTGAGCGCGAAAACGAGCACGAGCGCGCTCATCGCGAGAACGAAATAGGGATTGGTAAATTGAAAGGCCCAGGTGATCTGGTGACCGGCTTTGCGCAAGACGATCAAGAGCAGAGCGAGTCCGATAAACCAAACGAAGATGCCCGCGACGAAAGACAATCCGCTCAGGAAAATGCGGCGGCGACTTTGGCCGGCTTGTTTGACGAATCCAAAAATCTTCAGCGAAATAACGGGCAAGACGCACGGCATTAAATTCAGGATGAAACCGCCGAGCAAACCGAAGAGCAGAAATTTTCCGATGCCGCCCGAATCTTTTATAGGAATCGGCGCGGTCGCCATCACGACCGCATGGTCGCCGACCTCCCAGGCATTGCGATTTGCTCCGTCAATCGTTTGTCCGAAGGCGATTACGCCGGGTATCGCACTAAGTTTCGCATCGGCGGTATCGATCGGAATGGCGAAGGAAACGCCGCCGGCTTCGCGCTGCGCGCTGGCGTGTCCGACGACCACGCTGTCGCTGGGCAACGGAAGAAATTCGACCGCGGGATAGGTGGCCAATGCATCGCTTTTCAGACGCAAGTTCAGTTCGTTGCCATGACGCGTCCAGGTCGCGGCGGCCGCGACGTTTTGCGGCCAAGGCTGCGGCAGCGCGCGCTGAAAACGCGCGAACAACTCCTCGTTAGCCGGATTCGCGCTGGCCGAAATCGGCAGATCGAGCGCGAGTTTGGCGGAGCCAGGAATGCAAAGCTTTTCGCAGACGAGCCAATTTGATTCCGCGGATAATTTGATGCTGGACGACGTGACCGAAGCTGGCGGCGTGATTTCTTGAAGCAGCAAAACTTCGTCGTGATAACCGTAGATTCGAATTCCGCCGGGTTCTTCGAGTTGCAGCGGGATGGGCCACTGAATTTCGCCGGCTTTCCAACCGGGTGGCAGGTTCCATTTGATCTCGGTCGGGATGCCGGCGTCGCCCGGAAACTGCCAGTAAGTATGCCAGCCCGGGACCATGTGCAGCAACAACCCGACGGTGAAAGGTTTGCCCGGAATGACGGCGCTGGTGTTGGCGAGCAACTGCGCTTTAACCAGCTCGCGACCTTCGTATGTCTGCGCGCTTGCGATGCGCGGAAAGCCGAGACCGAGAAGAACAAGGAGAAACGCCGCCGTCCAGGCGAAGCGAGAAGCCGTCATGTGTTTGGTTATCAAGTTGTAGATCGGGCCGGAGACTGGGGGCTTATCTACCCTTAGGTCGATAAGATGGTTGTCGATACCAGTATATTCCGTAGCGCTTCGCGGCAATACAGCCGCCACGCACCGACGGGAGACGAACAACAGATTAGCGGACTGCCTGCGCGAGTTTCGCGCGGATCGCGGCTTTAAAATCCGCGGCATTCATCGCGCTCGCAGCCGGAGCATTCGCCGTCGAAGAATTCTTCGCGGCCAGCGCCGTGTGTTCGTCGCCTTTGCCGAGCTGGGTCACATCGGTGAGCGCTTTGCCTTCATCGTTCAGGACAACTTCGGCGCCGGAGAGCGTATCTTTTTGCACGCGGAATCGACCATGCATAATGCCGACGAGCGGAATGAATTGCGTGCCGTTGTGTTCGACAAAAAGCACATCGCGATCGCCGATTTTAAACTTCGGCGAATCGCTTACTTCCATCGTCTCGCCATCCACGGTGCCGCCGAGCATGCTCAAGGTATAAGAAGCGCCGGGATTTCCCTTGATCGGATCCTCCACATTCACCGTGACATAACTTTCGATGTGACGCCGAGCGCCTTCGCCCGTCCATTGCGAGGTGACATTCGTCACGGTGCCCTGGAAGATCAGCTCCGCTTCGTTGACGAGTTCATCAAAGGTTGGCGGAATAACCGTGGTCGCTTGCGCGACGCAGGCAAATGCGAGGATGCAAAAGAGCACGAAGAAAGAGCGAATGGTTTTCATAAGATCAAATGTTGAATCGGCGATGTTCGCGAAACCAAACGATGACACGGTTTTCACGAAAAATCGAATCGCACCGGCCTCATTTTTTTAAGGTTCGAGATCGTAGACTTCCACCAAGCCGACGCCGGAGGTGTCGTTCACTCCGCGGACGATGGCGGTGTAGGCGCCAGGAGGAATGGAGACGACCACCGCGCTCTCCAGAGAATTACTCGGCGGAACGGTGCTGGCGATAATCTCCGCGCGTTGCGGGCTGGTCGACCAGTTGTCATTCGCGGCGATCAGCGTTCCGGAACTGTCGTACATTTCCAAGGTCGGGTCCGCCAGCGCTCCGGGCACAGAGCCGGAGAGCGATGGTCCAAGCGCCCGAACAATTACTTTTTTCGGCAGACCGCCTCTGACAATTAATCCGCCGATGAGCACTTCATCGCCGGTGCCGATGCGGCCGCGAGTGGAGAGATTGACCAGGCGCGTCGCGGGCGTATCGAGCTCGTAGCCTTCCACAAGGGCGATGCCTTGCGTGTTATTAACGCCGCGGACGATGGCGGTGTAGTTGCCCGGCGACAAAGTCGCGACCACCGCGGATTCCTCGGAGCGCGAGGGCGCAACGCCGCTCGCCGTGATTTCCGCGGCTTGCCCGCCGGTTTGCCAATTATCGTTCTGCGCGATCGTGCGGCCGGAACCATCGTGCAGTTCCAAAATCGGATCCTGCATCGCACCGGCCAAGCCGCTGGCGCTAAGCGACGGACCGATCGCGCGAAGGATCATTTTCTTCGGCTGCGAACCTTTGATGATAAATCCGCCAATCAACGCATCGTCGCCCAAGCCAACTTTCAGGCGCGTCGAAATGTTCGCCAGCCGACTCGGTGTTGGAGTTGGGGCGGGGGTCGGGGTTGGCGTTGGCGTAGGGACAGGAGTCGGGGTGGGAGTTGGCGTGGGGGCTTGCAGCGCCGCGCCGTAAATGAATTGGCCGCCGTTGATATCGTCCGCGGCCAAGGTGGCTCGATCGCTGATGATGGAATTCATTACCGCATCCACAGTTTGACCGGCCGTGTCGGGATGGTTCAAACCAAGCGCGTGTCCGAGTTCATGCAAAAAAACGCGCCGAATATCGGCAATGGCGTAACCCGAACTGTCATAGCGCAGCGGGCCGCGGTAAGAATCGAAAGTCTGCGCGGTATTGAAAAGGACGTCGGCCTCCAGGAAAGTCGATCCCTGCGTGCTGTAATAAGTCACCGCGAGCGTTCCTCTCCCGTAGGCCTGGCCAAAAACGGTACTGGAGAAGACGACCGAATTCACACGATCGCCTGAGGCAGCGGGGGTGCTCGAATTCATTACGCCGTTGTATTGCATGCGGAGGATTTGCTGATTCCACGCCGTGATCGCGGGCGAAACCGCGACATCCCAGGAAGTGTTTCCGTCGGAGAGAGTCGAGGGCGCATTGCCCAATCCCATTTGCAGCGCGACGACCGTTCCGGTAGGCCAGCTCTTGCCAGTGGCGACGTATGCAGAAGAAATTTCAGCAGCGAAAATGAAAGCAAAAGCGATGGAAGCGAGGAAGCCGGCTTGCCGGTAACGCTTGGCCGAGAGCGCCGCGAAATAGTGTTCACCCATAACGAATTAGCGTTCCTGGAAAGCAGGATTCATACGAATCGTTCGCTATCTTCAGGAAATCTCGCGGCGGTTTCCCGAGGGGAGGCTGGCATCCGCTTCACGCTGCAGCATTTTGCGCAGCCGATGAAGCGGGCCTCTCATTTTCATTAGGGAACAATGAAGATTTGCTGCGTGTATGGATCCTTCGCGCGGTCTCCTGATTTGTAACCGGTTACATCCACGATTCCGCCTTTCGGGTCGACGCTGTAGACATAACCGGGTTTTCCAGGAACCGGTCGCGCGGTCGGAAATTGCAGAGCCTGCGCGGTCGTCGTTCGCGGAGTCGCCGCCGGAACGGGTTTCCGCGGCGTCGCCTTCACCGTAGTTTCGGAGCGGATGGAAGCTGTTGGTTGCGGGCGCGCCGTTTCACGATCGCGCGTCTCGCGATGCTGAACCTCGACATGCCGCGTAACGGAAGAAGGCGCTGGAGTTGGTGGCGGAACCGAACGGCCGGGCGTGGAAACATCGGACGTGTTGGAAGTCTCGGTCGTCGTGGTGGTGGTCGTGGTTTGCGGCGGATCAATTCGATCCCGCACGAAACGCGCCGGCGTATCCAGAACGCGGAATGAGGTCACCGCCACGTTTCGCGCAGTCCTGCATCCCGCGAATACGAACGCGCTCAAAAGAAAAAGGCGCGCCACTTTCAGTCCCATGCCGTTTTTTAAAATCATCTCA
>CAXSCV010000005.1:73266-74291 GCA_964235895.1 uncultured Chthoniobacterales bacterium | reverse complement strand
CATTCGCTATGCATCGGAATCTGAGAAGCGCGAAGTGGAAGTGAAATCGCCGCTGGGCAACGTGAATCTCGGAATGCTTTCGCTGCCGTTTCTCTGGCCGTTCTTCAAAACGGTGAAGCGGCAATATGAAGATTCCGCCGACATGGTGAAGGACCGCGTGGACGAAGGCGTTCGGCGTTTGAAGAAAGTGGACGTGGACGATTACGTGAAGCCGTTGCGCAAGAAATGGCGCTCCTGGACGAAGTAGGAATTTACTCCGCGGCCTGATCCGCGTGTTTTTTTAGCGGAGTCGCGCGTTTCCGACGCGCGCGCACAATCACCGATTGAACCGGTGCGCCTTTGGTCGAAAATAGCGCTCCATGGCGACCACCGCGTCCGCGCGCCCGAGCTGGCAACGCAATTCCGTTTTTAAATTCTTCGCCTCGATCAAGCTCGCGGTCGTTTTGCTGGCGGTGCTGATCGTCGCCAGCATCGCGGGCACGATTTACGAATCGAGCTTCGATGCAAAAATCGCGCGCGCTTACGTCTACGGCGCGCCGTGGTTCAACATCTGGCTGCTCATCCTGGTCGCGAACCTGACCGTATCCGCGCTCTCGCGTTGGCCGTGGAAAAAACATCACGTCGCGTTTCTCATCACGCATCTTGGCATCATCACTTTGCTTTTCGGCTCGATGATCGGCCGGCTTTGGGGGATCGAAGGAACGATCACGCTTTTCAAAGGCGAACCGCCGAGCAATCGCCTCTTGCTCGATCAACATCAGCTCCGCGTCCGCGATACCGACGGCATCATTAAAGGATACGTCGCGGAGTTCTTACATCGTCCGCCGACCCCGCAACATCCGCGCGATCTCGGCCCGCTCGCTTCCGGCGCGCGGCTAAGCATTATCGATTACGCGGCCGCGGTTGAGGGCATCATGAACCGCCTCGCCATCCCCGAGCCCGCCGGCGACGAAGATCCCAATTCCGCCGTCTATGCCGACGCCATTGCCCGCGCCCGCGCCGCCGGGATCGAGGTCGCGACCCTC
>CAXSCV010000005.1:70998-73256 GCA_964235895.1 uncultured Chthoniobacterales bacterium | reverse complement strand
CCGCGGTTGAGGGCAAGCTCAACCCGAAGCCGCTCGATGCCGGCGGCGTGCCCGCTCTGCATTTTGCGATCACCACCGCGATGATGGGCCAGCGTTTGGAGAGCTGGTTGCTGGCGGACGATCCGCAACAGGGAAGCTTCGACATGGGTTTGGCGCGCATTGAATTGAAGCGCGGGCGCGCGCCGAAGATCGCGCCTAACGAGTCAAAAATCGGCGAGGAACTAGAAATCGAAGAGTCGATTTTCGCTTTTGCAAAAGCGCCGGACGAACAAGTGGCAAAGTCGGCCAAGGGCGGAAACACCGGGGCAAAAGTTTTGCTCGGGCCGCCGCAGAACGGGAACCAGGGCAGCGTGACGATTACCATTGGCGACAAAAGTTCGACGCATGACGTTGCCAGCCAACTTCATCGCGAGACGCCGCTCGACGGAACGCCGTTCACCATGCGTATCGAAAATTATTGGCCCGATTTTCGGATCGAAAATGGCAAGCCGATATCGATTTCCGATCAACCGAATAATCCCGCGATCGTGGTCACGTTGCATGGACGCGGTGTGCCGGTGAAGGCCGCGTCCGAGGCGCACGGCGCGGCGCCGGCGATGAACGCAAACGCGGGCGCGCCAAATCATCTGACGCTTTTCCTCGGCGACGATGGCTTGTTAACTTACGACCTCGCCTCGCGTCGCGCCGGTCATTCCAGCGGCGAGTTGAAATCAAACGCGCCGCTGCCGACCGGTTGGGCCGACTGGACTCTGGCGGTCGACCAAACAATGCCGCACGCGGAACAGTGGATCGATTTCAATCCCGTGACCGCGCCGCCGCCTTCGGCAAATTTCTCCGAAGGCGTGAAGATTCGCATCGTCCAGAACGCGAGCACGATTGAGCAATGGATTCCCGCGGGCTGGCAGATCGCCGTTCCAACGAGACCGGCGCCGGTGCAGATCGCCTACGGCTGGACGCAGGAGCAATTGCCCATCGCGCTCGAGTTGATCGACTTCGAAGTGCAACGCAACGAAGGCAGCGATAGCCCGGCCGGTTTTAAAAGCACGGTGCGCGTGAGCGATCGCGAAGGCGGCACCGCCACCGGCCAATGCTGGATGAATCACCCGTTCAGTTATCCCGGCCAAATGTGGCGCACCTGGACCGGACTCACTTTCAAAATGTCGCAAGCCTCCTGGAATCCGGAGAATCTCGGGCAAAGCACCATTCAGATTTTGCGCGATCCGGGTTGGCTCCTGAAATGGATCGGCTCGATCCTGATTTGCACTGGTATTTTCATGATGTTTTACCTCAAGGGATTTCGTCGGCCGACATCAGCCGCGGCAGCAGTCGTTAGGCCGGAACGCATGAAGAAATCGGAGCTGGCCGGCGTCGGCAAATGATGCGGCCGCGAACTCTCTCCGCTTTCGCATTGTCGCTCGTGCTCGCCTTCAGCGCATGCCGTTCGCCGCGAGAAAATGTCGAACGCGAAAGTGCACGGGCCTCCGCGCGACTTGATCGCGAAGCAGCTAAAGCGCGACCGGCGCGCGCCTCGAACTGGGGACATTTCAGCGGGCCGATCGACACGCGTTGGGAAGACGACGGGCTGACCATGGTTCTGCTGACCGAGCTGCGTTACACAGATCCCTACGGCGAAGTTTGGGTCGCGCCCGCGGGCGCGCACGTAAATGGCGCATCCATTCCGCGCGCGTTCTGGAGTTTAATCGGCGGACCGTTTGAAGGAAAATATCGCAACGCCTCGGTCTTGCACGACGTCGCTTACGAACAACAATCGCGGCCGTGGGAAGATGTCGATCGCATGTTTTACAACGCGATGCGCTGCAGCGGCGTTGGCATCGTGACTGCGAAGACGATGTATTACGCGCTGCGACGACACGGCCGGCATTGGAAACATCGGCAGGCTCTTCCGGTGGATGATTCTTCAACGCAACGCCCAACCGCGCCCGGCCCCGATGAGGTCGACGAAATCCAAAAATGGATTCGCGCGAACGATCCAAATCTCGACCAAATCGAAGCGCGCGCCGCGGGAATGACTCGTTAGGCGAAACGGCTCGCGCGCTGACATCCGGCCCGAGGGCGGGGCCGGCTCCATGCGTTTCCGAAAATCAGCGGCATGCCGGGCGCACTGGAGCCGGCCCGCCCTCGGGCCGGATTGCGCGCGGCAACCGCTAGAGATTTTCATATTCGACCCGCACAATCTCCAGCGCTTCCTCCCCGGAAGGAAACTTGAAGCGAACGCGTTCGCCCACACGCGCATTTGT
>CAXSCV010000005.1:49066-70988 GCA_964235895.1 uncultured Chthoniobacterales bacterium | reverse complement strand
GACAAGACCGTGCCGATCGATCCCACCGCGCGTGCCGCCGCGCGCGCGATCGGCGAGACCCAGCTCACCCAACTGCGCTCGAGATCGGTCTCGTCCACGCCGACGATGCGGTAGAAATCTTCTTCCCCATCGCTGCGCCGCACCGTCACCGTCGCGCCGAAGCGAACCACCTCATCTGCATTATGCGGCGGCGGCACGATCTCAGCCGATTGCAGACTTTCCTCCAGTTGCTGGATGCGCTGATCGAGCGCGAGCAGACGACGTTTGGCTTCCGGATCGGAAGATTGGCTAACGAGTGCTGGCCGCTCGTTTTCCACGAGATTGCGCATCTCCTCGCGCAGCCGCGTCGCGCCGCCGAGCGTGAGATAATTTTTCGCGCCCGCCGGCAAGGCGGACGCTTGCCGGGCGATCGGCAACTCGGGCCGATCGTCGGATTCGCGCACAAAAGCCCGGCTCATAAATTCTCGCGGCGCGCAACAAATCGCGCTTGAAACTCGGCCGCGCGCGCGCCGTCTTCATCGACATGAACCGAAAGCGTCATGCGCGCTTTTCCGTCTGTCCGCAGCGCGCTTTTGAATTGCTCGAGAGCGCCCTCCGAAGGACGAAGACAGATCGCGCGAATCATTTCGCGCACCGGCCGAAGGAAACGAATCGTGCTCGAAGCGATCACGACATGCGCGATCTCGTCGCGCAATTCCAGCCAAAGCAAAGCGTAGCCCGCGAGTGTCGCGATCGCGTTGATGCTGCCGCCAAAAGCGGTTTGCAAATGATTCGAATTCCGATCGACCGGCGCTTCGATGGCAAACCCTGAGGCCGCATCCGGCACCACGCGCAGACCCATCGCGCGGGTCAACGGGATGCGTTCGTGCAGAAATGTTTCGGCCTGAAAAAGAGAGTTTTCCTTCATTCCTGGAAGACTGGTTAGACCATAAATTCAAAAACGCCCGACGTCGCGTAAAGCTCTCATGTTCATAGTTCAAAAGATATTTGCGGGATCAAAAAAAGTCGCATGACACGGCACGGCGCTTGCACTAATAGGGCGCGTGAATCGGCGTTTTTCTCTCTCGCTTTTCGTCCTGCTCGCGCTCGCAACTTCCTTGGTCCCGGCTAAAGCCGAAGGGTTAGTCCGCGGGAAATATCGATTCTATTACAGCACAGGCGGCGGCCGAATTTCTTCGGCGCGAATCGTTCACCGCTATCGCATCCTGCCGGTGCATCCGTTTGCCAAAGTCGATCCGCGAATGGATCCGAAGCTGCGCCGCGCGGCTTCGATCGCCGAAGATCGCGCGAATGCGCACACCAAAGCGCGCTGCTGGCGCTACGTGAAAGAGGCGCTTCTTGCGTCGGGCGCGGTCAATTCCTATCCGAAAACAGCCTACGCTTGCGAGGCCGGCGCGGAGCTGGTGCGCTCCTATGGGTTCAAACGTTTGCCGATTCGCGATCCTTATTCCGCGCCGATCGGTGCGGTCATCGTTTACGGTCGCGGCAGCGGCGGCGCAGGCCACGTCGAGCTTCGGACGAAGGACGGTTTCGCGAGCGATTACCACAGCAAAAACAAGTGCTATTACCCGTTGCTCGCGGTCTACGGGAAGTTCACTTCGTAATCTTTTGCGCGCGCGCTGAGTGCGTCGACTTCTCGTTAGGCGTTTTCAGGAGACTTTCCAGTTCTCCTTTCCATAAGGCCGCCATCGTGTGGCTGCCGTGGCCGCGCGTCGCCGCACTAAACGGAATCACCACCGCGCGACCGTGCGGCACGCGATGAATTTCGTGTTCCAAAATTCCGAGCTCGGGCGGATTGATGAGATCGTCCGCAGAATTTACCGCGACGAGCGGCGCGCGAATTTTTTCCAGCGCCGGACCCGGATCGTAATCATAGGAAGCCGCAACCGCGTAAAGCATGTCATTGGCGTCGCCGGTTTTTTCATAATCGGCCACGAACTTATCCAGCTCTTCATCCGTCTTCGCCAGCGTCGGCGCTTGTTCCTGACGCAGCACCGGATTGCTGCTCATGAACCACAACATTTGCGCGGCCGTGCGCAGACTCTGCGGCTGCTTCCGGTAGTCGCCGCCTTTCCATTCCGGATCGTTCCGGATGGCGTCGATCACGATCCGTCGCCAGGCACGATTGCGCCCGGAAATTTGCGTGGGCAAACTGGCCAGTGGCATGAGCGCATCCATGAAATCGGGATGCAACTCGCCCCAAAGCCAGGTGTGCATGCCGCCCATGGACGTGCCCATGATCAGGCGCGCGTGGTTCACTTTCAGCCCGTCGGTCAGCAAACGAAATTGCGCTTCGACCATGTCGCGATAGCCGTAGCGCGGAAACTTCGCGTGCAATCCGTCGCTTGGTTTGCTCGATTTTCCGTGACCGATCCCGTCGGGGAGAATGAGAAAAAACTTCGACGCATCGAGCGGCTGATCCGCGCCGAAAAGCTCGCCGGCAAACTCCGGCCGAATAAATTGCGCGCCGCTTCCGGTCGTGCCGTGCGTGATCAGGACCGCATTGCGCACTATGCCGTTCTCGTCGCGCACCGCTTGGCCGATCGTCCGATAATGAATGCGCAACTCGGGCAACGTTTCACCTGAAGTAAATTTGAAATCGCGGATGACGTAATCGCCTTCCGTCGGCGCGGGATAATCCGCCGCCAGAGAAACCGCGGAGATTGCGCTGCAGAGAAACGCAAAACCAAACGAAGCGAAACGATTCATCCCACTATCGTTCGCACAGGGAGCTTCTCGCGGCTGCGTCGATCTTCCCGCAAGATATCTAACACTCGTTAGGCAAACGAGTGCGCGGATTTGCCTAACGAACGCCGGCCGCGCGGCCCCAACTATTGCGCGGCGGCTTGCTTGGCCCGGCTGGTGATCTTGGCGCTCCCGATGAAAGTCGCATCGTCGTCCACCACCAAACGCGGTGCTTCAATGTCGCCGCGCAACGTGCAACCCGCGCGCAATTCGCAGCGTTCCGTGGCCGTGACATTACCATCGACCGTGCCGTGCAAGGTGACCGAGCCGACACGAATCTCACCGCGGATCTTCGCGTTCTTGCCGATATTCAACTTGCCCGTGGAATCGATCGTTCCCTCGAGATCGCAATCGATATCGAATTCGCTGGCGAATTTGAGTGAGCCTTTGATCGAGACTCCATTGGACAAACCGCCGCCCGTCTTGATCGCGCGCGGTGGTGGGACCGAAGCGGTTGCGGCGGCGCCATTGGAAGGCTCGCGCACCGGCGGAGCTACGGGTTCGTTTTTGCGGGTAGGTGTGAACATCTGCATAAATTTGGTTAGGTGACGCTAAACTATCAATCGCGGCAGCGCATCTTCCGTCTCGCCCGGCACTTCGATTTCGCCCGCAGCATGACAGATTTCATTTCCGGGGAATAGTGAAAATTTTAGCCGTCACAGCGATCATAGTTAGCAGAGTCTGGTCAGAGCAAATGGCAGACCGCGAATCAAAGCCGCTGCGTTTTTTCTGACACTCGTCACAATTAATTAATGCGCGCGGCTTTCCGCGGGAAAAATCTGGAATTGTGAAAGCGGAAGTCTTATATCCCAGCACGGCAGTTCGAGCGACTGCTTCCCCGCCCGGCGCCGCGCTGAAAAAATTGTCATGTCCGAACGAATTCGACCGATTGAACAGATGCTGGAATTGAATGAAGACGAGATCAATTCGACCGAGCATCTAGACTCGCAGGTGCAAAAAGCGCAGGAGCAACTCCTGCAACTCAAGCGCCAGCAGGAGCAGATCGAAAAACAAAAGCGCGAGCTGGAAGAACTGAGCCGCCGCCAGGAAGAACTCGAACGCGGTCGCAGCGAAATGACCGACAAACTCACGCGTTCGCTCGTCGTTCTGGAACGCGAGGCTTATGATTCGCAAAAGAAGCTCGAGCAAATCCGCGCCACTCGCGAAAGCTTCGAGCAACATCTCGCTCTCCTGGAATCGATCGATCCGAAGAGTTGGAATCCGACCGACCTGCACAAGGAACTGAGCCGCTCGCTCAGCGCGGTCGATGATGCGCGCGCCGAATTTAGCCAGCAACGCAGTCGCCTTTCCGCCACGGGCGACGAATCGACCGAGGTCGCACTGCCGGAAGCCGCGCCCGATGTTTCGTTAGGCAACGCCAACGGCTTCATGCAATGGATGCAAATCGGTTTCGCGGTCACCTTGCCGCTGATCGTTTTCGGTTGCCTCGCTTTGTTTGTTTTTTTCTGGATGTCCGCTCGCGGGCAATAATCTGCCATGCGCCAGCGCTCGCCTAAATCCGGCACGCCGCTCAACCAAAAACAGGAAGAGCTCGCGCGCCGCGAAAGCAAGTTGCGCGAGGAAATGCAACAGCTCGAGCGCTTGATCGCGGAAGCGCCGCGCAAAGCCGAAGAGGTCACCCGCCGCAATCGCGAGGAATTGATGTCTCGCGCGAGCGAGGTCGGCAGCCGCCTCGATGTCTCGATGGCGCTGCAGGATAAACGCTTCAGCGACGGCGGTCGATACAGCGGCCGCCGCGTTTCGTTGCGCAAAGAACGCCGCGAAGGTCGCATCATATTTCTGGTGCTGGTTATCGCCCTGGCCGCAGCCGTCCTCTGGCTGCTCAGCCATCTGCCTTTCTGAACGCCGCGCCGATGGCACACACCGAACTCGACGTGGAATACGTCGCGCGGCTGGCTCGTCTTCGCCTAACGAATGCCGAAGCGAAGCTCTTTCAGGAGCAACTCGGAGAGGTCGTGCGTCATGTCGACAAGCTGCGCGAAGTCGATCTCAGCGATGCGGAAATGCAGAAGGATCGTGCCTCGACTGACAACGTTCTGCGCGCGGATGAAGTGCGCGCGTCGCTGAGCCAGGAGGAAGCGTTGCGCAACGCGCCGCGGCAGTCTAACGAGTTGTTTCTCGTCACGAAAGTCATGGAATGACGCTGCGCGATCTGCCGGCGCTGACTGTGGCCGAGTTGCAGAAATTGTTGCGCGCGCGCGAAGTCTCGCCGCCCGAAGTGATCGAAGCGCTGCATGCGCGCATCGGAGAATGCGATGCCGAGATCGGCGCGTATTTGTCGCGCGATTTCGAGGCCGCCCGGCGCGACGCTGCGCACGCCAATGTTGATTTGCCGCTCGGCGGAATTCCCATCGCGATCAAAGACAACATCAACGTCGCGGATCAGCCCTGCACCTGCGCCTCGCGCATGCTGCGCGATTATCGTTCCGTTTACGACGCTTCGGTCATTCGAAAACTGGAAGCGGCCGGCGCGATTCCGTTTGGCAAAACAAATCTCGACGAATTTGCCATGGGTTCGTCCACGGAAAATTCGAGCGTGCGCACGACGCGCAATCCCTGGGATTTGTCGCGCGTCGCCGGCGGTTCGAGCGGCGGATCGGCCGCGGCGGTGGCGGCCGGCGAAGCCTTCGCCGCGCTCGGCAGCGATACCGGCGGATCGGTCCGGCAACCCGCGGCTTTCTGCGGAGTCGTCGGGGTGAAACCAACCTACGGTCGCGTTTCGCGTTACGGCGTGACCGCGTTTGCGTCCTCGTTAGACCAGGTCGGACCGCTCACGAAAGATGTGCGCGATGCCGCGCTCATTTTGAATGCAATCGCCGGTCCGGATACGATGGATTCGACTTCGTTGCGCGAGACGCCGCCGGATTTCACCGCACAACTCGGCGACGAAATTCGCGGATTGCGAATCGGCCTGGTGAAAGAGCACGCGCTCGGCGGCCTCGATCCACAAATCGGCGCAGCCCTCACAAATGCCGCCGCACATTTGCACTCGTTAGGCGCGGAGATTGTCGAGATCTCGCTGCCGCTGACCGATTACGCCGTGGCTACTTATTATGTTCTCGGAACCGCCGAAGCGTCGGCCAATCTCGCGCGCTTCGATGGCGTTCGTTACGGTTTTCGCGCGGAGCAGCCGGCGAATTTACTCGATCATTACGAACGCACACGCGCGGAAGGTTTTGGCGCGGAAGTGAAACGCCGCATCATCCTCGGCACCTACGTCCTCAGCTCCGGTTATTACGATGCGTACTATTTGCGCGCGCAAAAAATTCGCGAACGCATCCGCCGCGATTTCGTGCGCGCGTTTGAAAAAGTAGATGCAATTCTTTCGCCAACTTCGCCAAATCCCGCCTTCAAAATCGGCGCGCACCAGGCCGATCCGCTGCAAATGTATTTGGCCGACATCTTCACCATTCCCGCCAGTCTCGCCGGCATCTGCGCGTTGAGTTTACCCTGCGGATTTGCGCGCACCGACGAGGGATTTCGTTTGCCGATTGGCTTGCAGTTAATCGGGCCCGCGCTCGCGGAAGCGCGACTTTTGCAAATCGCTTACGCCTACGAACAAAGCACGAACTGGCATCACGAGCGCCCGGCGCTCTCAACGTTACAAAACGAAAACGCTGCATGACGAATCCGCCGCGCGCGCGTTTTATCGACCGCTGGAATAACGAGACCGCGTTTCGCGCGTTGCTCTGGTTGTTCGCCGCCACGCTGCTCGTTTTTGCGGTGATTCCGGTAGCCAACTCGCTCCTCGGCGAAAGCATCAAGGACTACGAACTCTGGCACGACACCGGCCAGCAAATCCTTCACGGCGAACAAATCTATCCGGTCCGCGCGCAAAAATTTCCGTTCATGTATCCGCCGACCGCGGCGCTCTTGCTCGCGCCCATCAGCTCGTTAGGCAAAACCGGCGTCATCGTCGTCCTGGTGCTGGTCAATGCGGTCGCATGGTTCGCCAGCATCGTCCTGGCGGTGCGGCTGGCGACGGGCCAATCGCGCCGGCAACATCTGCTCGTTTATCTCATCCCGAGCGTGATCGTCAGCGTTTATGTCTGGAGCAATTTCCATCTCGGGCAGCCCAGTATTCTTTTGCTCGCGCTCTTGCTCGGTGCGTTTCTCGCGCTCGAACGACGGCGCAATATTTTCGCCGGTGCGCTCATTGCGCTGGCCGCGGCGATCAAAGCCTTTCCCGTCATCGCGCTCGTCTATCTGCTTTATCGACGTTACTGGATCGCGGCCGCTTCGCTCGTTTTGACGCTGGCCTTTTTGTTGATCGCGTTGCCCGCGCCCTTCCGCGGTTTCCAACAAGCACGCGCCGATCTCCAACGCTGGACTCAGGGGATGCTTTTGAAATACGACGACAAGGGTCTGGCGCAGCGACCGGGCCGAAGCAATTCCTGGAAAAACCAGTCCATCTTCGGCGTGGCCAATCGTCTTCTCCGCCACGTCGATGCCGACGAACAATTCGCGCCGCATCAGCCGCGTTACGCCAATCTCGCGAATCTCAGTTTCTCGACCGTCAACCGGCTCATCCTCGGCTTCGCGTTTCTGCTCGGCCTTCTATATCTCGTCGCCATGCCGCGGCGCGATCGACGCACGGCGGAGACAAACGCGCTCGAGTTTGCGCTCTTTATTTTGCTCATGCTCATCGTCACGCCACTGGCCTTCGGCTATCTCTTCGCCTGTTTGCTTTATCCGTTCACCGTCGTGGTTGATCGGTTGCTGCGACGTCCCTCGCGCCGGTTGTTCGTCTGCGCGCTCATCGCCATCGTTCTGCTCGCGCTGACCATTCCCTGGCAACGCAAAACGCAAACTTACGGCAACACCCTGGCCGCGACAGTCGTGCTTTTCCTCGGCCTAACGAGTGAACTTTGGATCACAAAACGGCGATTGGCCGTTCCGTTCGCGCCGGTTTCCGATTTCGAAAAAGCACGCGCGTAGCCGCCGCCAGCCAGCGCATCGAGAAGAGCAAGGCGACGCCTAGATTCATCTTCGATTTGCCGCGCGTGCGATCGCGAAAAGTGATCGGCACTTCCAGCACGCGCAGGCCGCGTCCGCCGCGCACGATGGCTTCGAAAGCGATCTTGAATCCGGTCGCGCGCGGCGCGAGCTCGAGTAACAGCGCGCGCGGAATCGCAAAAAATCCGCACATGGAATCGTGCACTCCGGTCAGCGGATAAGCGACGCCGGCAGCAACGCGCGACATGATCTTGCGATAAATCGGCCAGCCCGGGGTCGTGCCACCGGAGACGTAACGACTGCCGATCACCATGTCCGCGCGGCCTTGCCAAAGCGGATTGAGCAAGCCCGGGATTTCCGATGGCGGATGGCTCAGATCGGCATCCATCACCACCAGAATTTCGCCGCTCGCCGCGCGCGCGCCCGCGATGACCGCGCCGGACAAACCTAACGAAGGCTGATCGCGTTCAACCACGCGCAGTGGAAAATTTTTGGCCAACAAACGAAGCCGTTCGCGCGTGCCGTCAGTCGAGCCGTCATCGACGACCACGATCTCCTGGCAGGTCGGCAGCGCCGCCATGATCTGAAGGAAAAGCGGCTCGACGTTGTCGGCTTCGTTCAAAGTCGGGACAACAATGGAAACGCTCCGCTCGGAAAGATCGGCCGGCATCGGCGCAGACTACGACGCGGCCTCTTCACTGGCCAGCGCGGGAACTTCGGCGCGAAAAATGGCAGCTGCCGCGTGGCCAACCCCTCGGCCACACAGCAGCCACACTTTGTCGACGTGTCCCCGTCAGCAATCCGCATGATCACATCCGGTCCGGCGACGTTTTCATTCAGCCGTGACGGGCAAGGCGGAGCAAACTTTGCCAGGTAACGCGTTTGTTACCTGCCGAAGCGTTTCCTGCCTAACGAGTGATTAAGCGAGCCGAAGACGGGACTCGAACCCGTGACCTGCTGATTACGAATCAGCTGCTCTACCAACTGAGCTACTTCGGCAATTTTCCCTCTAAGAACGACGCGGCAAAGCCGTGGTGGAAGGAATGTTTCCTATACGCGGGCCGCGCGAGATGTCCAGAATGCGCGCGATTTGTTTGGCCGCGCGCCGATCAATTTCTTCGTCGGCTTCCGCCCATTATTCCAGGGCCATGGCCACGTTGCTGTAACGCGATTTGCCCGTGACATCGTCGCCGATCCAATCCGGTGGAATGAAGTTTCGGCAGGTCTTTTCGTCTTCGAATTCCACTTCGGCCACGACCACGCCATCGTGACGGCCCGTGTAAATATCCACTTCGATGACGAATTCCTTCCACGGAATGTCGTAGCGGATTTTTGTGAGGCGTCGTCCTTCAGTCGCGGGCCAGAGTGCGTGGAACTGTTCCGTGTTCAAGCAAATTTCGCGCTCTTCCCGCGCGGTTTTGTCGCCGCGTTTATAGGTGAGCGAATACACGCTGCCCTTCTGGCGCAGCCGCACTTGCACGCCGCCGCTCTCTAGCGCCAGATATCCCTGGCTGATCTCTTCGTGCGGATAACTCGTTAGGCCATCCGGCATCCGTTTGAGCAAAAATTTGCGCTCAATTTCCTGCGGCGTGGTTTTCTTGTTCGAAGCCATCTTTCGTCTCCGCGGAAGGTTCAGGATTAATCGCTCGCGCAGTTCTTGAGAAGCGACATTTTTGCGAAATCCCGACGGTCGGCGGAAAGCTCGCGCATGCGGCATCGGAACAGCTACTGGTCTGTTGTGCCACGGTCGTTTCACCATCGATGAGCTTCTTCGGTCCAGCTCCTTCGCCGCTGCTCGACGACTCCGCTCCGCTCATGCGCCGCGCGCTCCGGCAAGCACGCGTGGTCGGCAATTTCGCCTCCGTGCAAGTGCTCGTGCAGGTGATCGGATTCGCCAGCGGCATTCTTATCGTGCGCCGGCTCGACCAACATGAATACGCCTATTTCACGATCGCGAACACGATGCAGGGCACGATCAATGTCCTGGCCGATATCGGCATTAGCATCGGCCTGGTTTCCATCGGCGGGCGCGTTTGGCAGGACGCGCATCGCTTCGGGGAACTGATCGCGACCGCGCAAAATCTTCGCCGCAAACTCGGCGGCGTCGCCATCCTTTCCGTCACGCCGATTCTCTACTGGATGCTCGTGCGCAACGGCGCCTCCTTCGCCTACGCCATCGCGCTCATCGCGCTCATTCTCGGCGGTCTGGTCGTGCAGCTTTCGCTCGGCGTTTTATCCGTCGTCCCGCGTTTGCGTTCGGATATTTCGACGATTCAGCGAATCGATCTGACCGGCGCGATCGCGCGCTTGTTGGTCTTGCTCGCGCTCGCCTTTGTTTTCTTGAATGCCGGCGTCGCCGTCCTCGTCGGCGCGGCCGCCTTGTTCTTCCAATATTTTTTGCTGCGCAATTACGCCCGTCACGTCATCGATTTTCACGCGCAGGAAAATGCCGAGGATCGCCACGCCATGATCGGCTTCATCAAAAATCAGGCGGCCAATGCGATCTTCTTTTGTCTGCAAGGTCAGATCACAGTTTTCCTGATTAGCTTCTTCGGCCACCGCGCTTCCGCCGTCGCGGAAGTCGGCGCGCTCGGCCGACTCGCGATGATTTTCACGATCATGGGACATTTGCTCACGAACATTTTCGTGCCCGCGTTCGCCCGTTGTCAGCAGACGATAAAACTCCGCTGGCAATATGCCGCTATCGTCGGCGCGGTCGGACTTTTCAGCGCGGTCGTGATCGCCGGCGCGGCCTTTTTCCCCGACGCGCTCCTCTTCATTCTCGGCGGCAAATACGCGCACCTGCATCGCGAGCTTTTGCTGATGGTCGCGAGCGCTGTCGTCTCCATGTTAACGGGCACGCTCTGGGTTTTAAATGCCGCGAAAGCCTGGATCGCCGGCTCCTGGCTTTATATTCCCATGACCGTGGCCACGCAGCTCGCGCTCATTCCGTTCACCGATTTTTCCAGCGTCAGCGCGGTTTTGATTTTTAATCTGATCGCCGCCGTGCCGAACCTCGCACTCAATATCGTGCTCAGTTTTCGCGGTTTCCGCTCGCTCGCGCACACGCACACAACCGCGTGATTCCATTTTGGCCGAGGTAAAATTTTTTCACGCGAGCGCAGGTTTTCTCGACGTGAGGAAAGCCGTGGCACAGACTTTGCGACCATTTAACACGGCGAGCTTCGGGCAACAGCATTTCCGAGGATGAATCGCCGCCACCGCGAATGAAAAACGCCGCCACCGCGCCCGCTAATTTAGCCGAAACAATCGCCGAACAGGCAAAGCGCCATCCGGATCAGCTCGCGCTCGTCACCGACACGGAGCAGATCACTTACGGAGAATTGGAAGCGCGCGCGGCGCAGTTGGCGAATCATCTGCAAACGCTCGGTGCCGCGCGGGAAGTTCTGGTCGCTATTTGCCTGGAACGTTCGCCGGAATTTGTCATCGCCGCACTCGCCATCTTGAAATGCGGCGCCGCTTATCTGCCGATGGAGCCGGCTAATCCGGCGGAGCGTTTGCGTTTCATCGCAAAAGACGCGGGCGTTCACCTTCTCATCACGAACGAAGAATTTGTCGCCACCTTTTCGGAGCTGAAATTGCGCATCGTCGATCTCGAGGCGGAGAAAGAAACACTCGGCCAACTCCCGACCTCATCGCCGCAAATCGAAATGAGCGGCGACGATCTCGCCTACGTCATCTACACCTCCGGTTCGACCGGCCAGCCAAAAGGCGTGGAAATTCTCCGGCGCAATCTCGCCAACCTCATTGCCTGGCACATCCGCGCGTTCGCGATCGACGCGGACACGCGCGCGACCTTTCAAGCCGGCGTCGGGTTCGATGCGGCGGTCTGGGAAATCTGGCCTGCGCTCAGCGTCGGCGCGCAACTGCATTTGCCTAACGAGGAAACGCGCGTCCTTCCGGAAGCCTTGCGCGATTGGCTGGTCGTTAGGCAAATCCAGCTCAGCTTCGTCTCGACCGCGATCGCGGAGCAGTTACTCGCATTGCCGTGGCCTAACGAGACCAGGCTGCGTTTCCTGCTGACCGGCGCAGACACCTTGCACCGTTTTCCGCCGCGCGGTTTGCCTTTCGCTCTCGTGAATAATTACGGCCCGACCGAATGCACCGTCGTGGCCACTTCCGCCGTCATCCCGCCAGACGGCGCGGGCGTTCCATCCATCGGCGCGCCGATTGATCACGTGACTGTGCGCATGGTCGACGATGAAATTTACCTGGGCGGCGCAGGTGTCGCGCGCGGTTATCGCAATCGGCCCGAACTGACTAACGAATGCTTCATCAACGAAGATGGCCAGCGTTGGTATCGCACCGGCGATCTCGGCCGGCTTTTGCCGAACGGCGAAATTTCTTTTCTTGGCCGTCGTGATGATCAAATAAAAATTCGCGGTCACCGCATCGAGCTCAACGAAATTACCACCGCACTGAAGCAACATCCTTCCGTGCGCACAGCGGTTGCGATCGTGCGAGAAGATTCGCCTAACGAGAAGAAGCTCGTCGCCTACATCGTGCCGGCCAACTCCTTTTACGACGAGGAACAGTTGCGCGAAGCGCTCGCGCAACGCCTACCCGATTACATGATGCCGAGCGCCTTTGTCTGGCTCGACGCGCGTCTGCGTGCCTACCTGCCGGACGACGCGGCCGTCGAGAACACGCTCGTCGGCATCATCGCTGAGGTATTGAAACTTCCGCGTCTCGGCGTGCACGACGACATCTTTCATCTCGGCGCGCATTCGCTTCTCGGCGCGCAAGTCATCGCGCGCGTGCGCGAAGTTTTCGGCGCGGAACTCAAGCTCCTCGACGTCTTCGATGCGCCGACCGTGGCGGAGCTGGCCGTGAGAATCGAAGACGCCCTCACCGCGCAACTCGATAAGATGAGCGAAGCGGAAGTGGAAGCGGCGCTGGCTAATCTCGACCGCGCCAACGTCGCCGGATAATGGCGGCCTCCGATTCCAGTCTCAGTCTCGTTAGGCTACTCGAGCCGGAAGTCCTGGCCGATCCCTATCCGCTCTACCGCAAATTGCGCACGGAAGATCCGGTCCATTGGGATCGCTTTCTGCACACCTGGGTGGTCACGCGTTACCCCGATGTCATGCACGTGCTGCACGCGTTTTCCGCCGACCGCACGCCGACACCGGCGCAGCTCACCACCATGGGTTTGTCCGGTTTGAATCCGATCGCGCAGGTCATGGTCAAACAAATGTTGTTCATGGACGCGCCCGCGCACACGCGTTTGCGCGGCCTCGCTTCGGTCGCTTTCACGCCGCAACGCGTGCGCGTTTTACGCGAGCACATTCAGCAAATTGCCGACGAATTAATCGACCGCGTAATCGCCCGCGGCACCATGGATGTGATCGCCGATTTCGCCGCGCCCATGCCCGCAATCGTGACCGCGGAAATGCTCGGAGTTCCCACGGAAGATCACGCCGACCTGAAAAAATGGTCGGCCGATTTCGCGGAGATGCTCGGGAATTTTCAGCATAATCCCGATCGCATTCCGAGCGTGCTCGAGAGCACGAATAACCTGACCAATTATTTTCGCGAAGCTATCGTGAAAGCGAAGACGCATCCGCGCGAAGGATTGATTCATTCCTTCATGACCGCGGAGCTCGATGGCGATCGATTGACCGAAGAAGAGATCATCGCCAACTGCGTGGTCACGATGGTCGGCGGACAGGAAACGACCACGAATTTGATCGGCAACGGCCTGCTCACGCTGCTGCGCAATCCCGCGCAACTCGCGCGGCTGCGCGATAATTCCGCGCTCATTCAACCGGCGGTCGAAGAACTTTTGCGTTACGAAAGTCCGAGCCAGCACACCGGCCGCATCGCGCGCGAAGACGTGGAGATCGGCGGTAAAAAAATTGGCAAAGGACAGGCCGTGATGGCGATCATGGCCGCGGCCAATCGCGATCCCGAACGCTTTCCAAATCCGGACGAACTCATGCTCGATCGCACGGACAACAAGCATCTGGCGTTTGGATGGTCGAGCCACTTTTGTTTCGGCGCGCCGCTCGCGCGCATGGAAGGACAAATCGCATTTGAAACGTTGCTTCGCCGATTGCCCGATTTGCAGCTCATGCCGACAGCGCTGAGCTGGCGCAACAACTCCGGCTTGCGCGGATTGACCGCGCTGCCCGTCACTTTCACGGCGTCATGAAAGCGGAACTTTCCGAAGCGCGTCACGCACTTTTACAGCGCTATCTTCGCGGTCAGGCAGCCGGCGTTGAAACAAAACAAATTCCAAAACGAAACGGCTCCGGGCCCGCGCCGCTTTCCTTTAGCCAGCAACAAATTTGGCTGCACGCCAAGACGGCTGGCAGCGTTCCGATTTACAACGAACCGATCACGATTCGTCGCCGCGGCCCGCTGAATTTCGACGCGCTCGAACGCGCCTTTACCGCGATCATTCGACGACACGAAGCGTGGCGCACCACCTTCGAATGGGAAGGCGATCACGGGGTGCAAATTATCCAACCCGCGCCGGGGCGAATCGAAATTCCGCGCGTTGATTTGCGTGCACATTCCGATCCCGAACACGAAGCGATTCGTCTCGCGACCGCAGATGCCTTGCGTCCTTTCGATCTCGCGCGTGGACCGCTCTATCGGCCGCTTTTGGTCTCGTTAGGCGAGGACGATCACCGGCTTTACCTCACGCTTCATCATCTCATCTTCGATGGCGTTTCGCTCTACCGCGTCTTCCTGCGAGAGCTGCTCCATTTCTATGAAGCGTTCGCGAACAATCGACCGTCAGAGCTCTCGGATCTGCCCATTCAATATCCGGATTATGCGACCTGGGAGCGCGCGACCACGAAGGAAATTGCCCCGAACGACCTCGCATATTGGCAGAGCGTTTTGCGCGATCCGCCGGTGCTCGATTTGAAAACCGATCGTCCTCGCGGCGCGGTGCCCACTCACGTCGGCGCGGCCGAGTTAATCCAAATTCCCGCGGCCACTACCGCCGCGCTCAAAGCGCTCGCGCAGGAACAAAACGCCACGCTCTTCACCGTCATGGTCGCGGCTTTCGTCACCTTGCTTCACGAGTTCAGCGGGCAGGAAGACATCGTCCTCGGCGGCGTCAGCGGCGGCCGGCGGAATCCCGAGACCGCGAATTTGCTCGGCTGTTTTTTGAACACGGTTCCGATCCGTTGCACTTTTTCGAAAGAGTCATCGTTCATCGACTTGTTAGGCCAAGTGCGCTCCGCCACCCTCGGGGCGCTCTCTCACGATCGGGTACCGCTTGAGTGGCTCGCGGAGAAATTTACCGCGCAACGCGATCGCTCGCGCGCCGCGTTAGTGCAGGCGCTGATCGTGATCGAACCGCCGCTCGATCCGCTGCCTGCGGGTTGGGAATTTACGCACATGGATGTCGACACGGGTTTGGCGAAACTCGATCTGCAGCTCGGCCTCGACGATCGACCGGAAGGCTTGAGCGGACGTTTCATTTACAACACCGCTCTTTTTGACCGCGCAACGATCCACCGGATGCGCGCGCGTTGGTTGGAATTGCTCCAAAGCATCGCGACCAATCCTGAAACGAGCATCGCTCGCCTAACGAGTGGAAGCGTCGCGCCATTGCCGCCGCCAGAATGGAACGGCACGCGCACAGACTATCCACGCGATGCGTCCATCCACGAACTTTTCCAGGAACAAGCGCGCCACGCTCCGGACGCGACCGCGCTCGTTTTCGGACAAACTCATCTGAGCTACGATCAGTTGAATCGGCGCGCCAATCGCCTGGCGCATCGCTTGATCAAGCTCGGCCTCGCGCTCGATCAGCCAGTCGGTCTTTATCTCGAACGCTCGGTCGAAATGATCGTCGGGTTGCTCGCCATTCTGAAAGCCGGCGGTGCCTACGTTCCGCTTGATCCGACGTATCCGGCCGAGCGGCTCGCGTTTCTCATCGACGACACGCAGCCTAAAGTGGTCCTCACGCAAAGGCACCTGCAGCACTCGTTAGGCAAATTGGCTAACTCGCTTTGCCTCGATGCGGAAGAGTTCTCCGACGAACCGGAGACCGATCCTGCGCTTAAGATTCCGGCGGAAAATCTTGCTTACATTCTCTTCACCTCCGGCTCGACCGGCGCGCCGAAAGGTGTGGCCATTCCGCATCGCGCCGTCGTGCGCTTGGTCAAGGAAACCAACTACGCCGATTTCTCGCCTAACGAGACTTTTCTTCAGCTCGCGCCGCTTTCCTTCGACGCTTCAACTTTCGAGATTTGGGGCGCGCTGCTTAATGGCGGACGGCTTGTTGTCATGCCGCCAGCTCCGGCCACACTCGAGGGAATCGGCCGCGCCATTCGCGAGCATGGAGTGACAACGCTCTGGCTCACTTCCGCGCTTTTCAACGCCATGGTCGACGAACGATTATCGGATTTGCGATCGCTCCGCCAACTCCTCGCGGGCGGCGATGTCCTCTCGGTTTCCCACGTCCGCAAAGCGCTCGCCGAATCAAAAACAACGCGCCTGATCAACGGTTACGGTCCGACCGAAAGCACGACTTTTGCCTGTTGCCAGACGATTGCGCCTAACGAGTCCTTGGAGCCGGCTATTCCCATCGGGCGGCCGATCGCCAACACCACCGCGCATATTCTCGACAGCGATCTTCGGCCGGTCGCGATTGGCCTTACCGGTGAATTGCATCTCGGCGGCGACGGGCTGGCGCGCGGTTATTGGCGGCGCGACCAACTGACCGCTGAGAAATTCATCGGCGAAGGAAACGCGCGTCTTTACAAAACCGGAGACCTCGCGCGCTGGCGCGATGATGGCGTGATTGAATTCCTCGGACGCGCCGATAATCAACTCAAGCTTCGCGGATTTCGAATCGAACCGGGAGAAATCGAGGCCGCGCTCAAGCGCGAAGCGGACGTGCGCGATGCCGCGGTGATCCTGCGGGAAGATTCGCCTAACGAGAAGCGATTGGTTGCCTATATCGTCGGTCAGGCCGAGCCGACCTCACTCTTGAACGCGCTCAGTAAATCGCTGCCCGATTACATGCTTCCGTCTGCGATTGTCGTTCTTCCCGAACTGCCGCGAACCGCGAACGGAAAGCTCGATCGACAGGCGCTGCCGGCTCCGCAAAACTCCGGTTCTTACGCCGCGCCGACGACCGATTTGGAAGAAAAAGTGGCCGGCATCTGGGCCTCGATTCTTGGACGCGAGCGGGTCGGCGTTGACGATAATTTCTTCGAGCTCGGCGGTCATTCGCTTCTCGGTTTGCGGCTGGCCAATCGCCTCAGCGACTCGTTAGGCCAACGCGTCCAGCTCACGACTATTTTCGAGGCGCCGACCGTGGCCGCGATGGCG
This sequence comes from uncultured Chthoniobacterales bacterium, assembly GCA_964235895.1. Classification (GTDB taxonomy): domain Bacteria; phylum Verrucomicrobiota; class Verrucomicrobiia; order Chthoniobacterales; family UBA10450; genus JACCTI01. The sequence continues at coordinate 53,945 of CAXSCV010000005.1, read as the reverse complement.
CGCCTCCTCTCCAACGGAACGAAGCGTGCGCTTCCGCCGATCGTGGCGATCAATCGCGAATCTCGCCGTGCGCGCCGCGACTGAACCAAGTTTGCCGCGATTGAATATTGCGTCGCTGCCGCCGGACGCAGAACCTCGGATTTTTGTGAATCGGACCCCGCCAAACGAAGTCGCGGAAGAGCCGGCGGAAGATGTTTTCGTTTTCCCGGCCACGGCCGCACAGCGGCGGTTTTGGCTGCTCGATCAATTACAGCCTGGCGGAAATCCGGCTCTGCACATGCCGATCACCTTGCGTTTGCGCGGTCCGATCGATCCATCGCTTCTGGAGCTCGCGTTCAACCAAGTAATCGCGCGCCATGAATCGCTTCGGACCACTTTCGAAAATAATCGCGGCCAGTTGCGGCAATTAATTTCGCCGCGACTTCAGCTCGATTTCGAATCGTCCGCGCCTTTCGATCTCGCGCGCGATCCGCTCCTGTGTGCACGACTCGTTAGGCAAACCGCGCAGGAACACCTGCTCGAAATCGCGGTGCATCACATCGTTTCCGATGGCTGGAGCAACGCGATTCTCCTGCGCGATCTCTTCGCTTTTTACACGGCGCTGGTCGAGGCGCGGACACCGGCGTTGCCGGAACTGGCGATTCAGTTCGCCGATTTTGCCGAATGGCAGCAAGCGCGTCTGGAGAGGGACGAATTCTCTGCGCAACGCAAATACTGGCGCGCAAAACTCGCGGGCGATTTGCCGGGCCTCGATCTTCCCTACGAGCGGAGCGCGCGCGCGCATACGAGCGTCGGGGAAACGCGTTCGCATTTTCTTTCCGCCTCGCTCGTGGAAACGGCCAGAGCGTTCGCCGCCCACGAGCAGGCCAGCGCGTTCATGTTATTTCTCGCCGTCTTCCAAACGCTTCTGCACCGCTACACCGGGCAGATGGATTTTCTTCTGACTACGCCGAGCGCGAACCGTGAGCGTCCGGAATTCGAATCGCTCATCGGTCCGCTGGTTAATCCGCTCATCCTCCGCGCCTGCTTGCGCGACGATCCTTCTTTCGCGAGGTTGCTCGGCCGCGTCCGCGGCGTCGTCCTGGAAGCTTTCGCTAATCAGGATATTCCGTTCGAGTTGCTGCTCGATGAATTTCAGGCCGCGCGTTTGCAGGTTAATTTTCATCACGACGCCGGCTTGCAGCAACCGCTGGAAATGCCAGATGGCCTAACGAGTGAACTGGTTGCGGTCGCCAGTGCGGGCGCGGTTTACGAATTGAGTTTATCGGTCTTGGAAGAGCCGCGCGGCGTCCGGTTGGAGATCGAATATAACCCGAACCTTTTCGATGCCGGGACGATCGAGCGCATGCTCGGCCACTACGAAACCTTGCTGGCCAGCGCGTTGCGCGAGCCGGCGAAACCGATTTCGAAATTGTCGCTGCTCACGCAAGCCGAAGCGCAGTTGTTCGAAGGATCGCCCGCTCCAAACGGACAACCGCTCGATCTTAGGTCGGCTCTGGTCGAGCGAGTTTTGCGGAAACCGGACGCGATGATCGCCCGCCACGGCCGTCGCGAATTAAGCTGCGCGGAATTACTCGTTAGGCTGGAGAGCGGCGATCAGGAAACGATCGGCGGCGAGACGCCGACCGATCTGGATCGCGCCGCGACATGGATCGAACATTGGCGGGCGCGCATCGACACGCCGCTGCCGGCGACTCCGGGGCGATCATCGCAGATGGCGTCGTCGCTGGCCGCGGGCGCGCTCGCCTTGCGCGAACGCGCTCAGTTCGTCGAGCTGGAACGCGTCGCTTCATCTTCGCGCGGTCTTGCCGCCGTCGAGGAAATCGGTGCGGCACTAATGACCGGCGCCATGATTGTTTATCCGACCGCCGAGTTGCTGGCCGATTCAGCGACGGCATTCGCCAGTTGGCTCGAGCTGGAAAATATCGCGGTCGCCTGTTTGTCGGCCGGGCTGTGGAATCGAATCAGCGCCGCCATCGCGATCCGGAAAGCGCGGCGACCTTCAAAACTGCGGCTGGTCATCGCGACCGAGGGTGAGGTGAATGAGGGAAGTTTCGGGCGAGTCGATGCCACTGATGAAGTGGAGATTTTGCGGCGCGTTGTCTGCGAAGAAGCGGGCGGAACAATCGCGCTGAACGAATCGCCTCTGCCGGAAAATTCCGCGCGCTTACAGGTGCGGGATTCGCTTTCAGGAGCGCCGTCGCCAATCGGCATCGCGGGAGAATTGGTCATCGCCGGGCAGCCGACAGGCGAACTGGCGCGGCGTTTGCCTAACGAGTCCATCGAACGCCTCGGTCCGCTCGCAGTGCAAAATTATCGGCGCGGTTTTCGGATCGATCTTCGGCAAACAGAAAACGTCCTGCAGCGCGCGCCCGGAGTCCGGCATGCACTCGTTAGGCCAATCGCTTCCGGGCCCGAGGCGGCGTTCGTTGCTTACATCCTGCCCGATGCCGCGGGCAACGGGATGCCGCCAGCGAACGCGCTCCGACAGCGTCTGCGCGAAGAGCGCGCGCCGAATCTTGTTCTGCCGAGCGTTTTCATTCCGCTGAAGGACATCCCGCTTCGCCTCGATTCCGGCCAGCTCGATCTCGCCGCGCTTCCTTCTCCGCCGGCCGGGACAGCGGGCGAGTCGTCGGAATCGGTCCGGCCCTATCTCGGTTTACAACTGCAATTGATCGCGATCTGGGAGGAAGTGCTCGGCGTTCGCGGGATCGGAATTCGTGATGATTTTTTCGAGCTCGGCGGCAACTCGCTCCTGGCCATTCGCATGTTGCAGCGCGCGGAAGCGGCCTGCGGAAAAGTCATTTTGCCGGCGGCGCTCTTTCGTCATCCGACGATCGAACATCTGGCCGGCGAGATGGCGCGCGAAGCGATTGATGAATCGCCCAGCCTCTTGCACGTGAACGACGCCGGTCCGCGCACGCCCTTTTTTTATCTGCACGGCGATCTCTCCGGCGGCGGATTTTACAGCCTCAAACTTTCGCGCGCGCTCGGCGCGGCGCAGCCGTTTTACGTCATGCCGCCGCAGGATATTCGCCGTTTGCCGGCCGCGCCGACGATCGAAGAAATGGCGGCGGCGCATCTGGCGGCGTTGCGCGCGGTCCGTCCAAAAGGTCCCTACGTCATCGGAGGATTTTGCATCGGCGGGCTGGTCGCCTTCGAGCTCGCGCAGCAGATCAAAGCCGGCGGCGACGAAGTGGAAATGTTGCTGATCATCGATGCCGAACCGGAGAGCGCGACGCTGCGAAGATTGCGGAGTCTCGTTAGTCTGGCGGGTAAAATTTTCCATTGGGACGACGATGAAACCGTGCGGCGATTTGGCCGCTTTGCCATTTGGCGAGCGCGTTTAGCGGAAGGGATCGCCGATAATTTGCGCGCGCAAACCCGGCAGGCGCCGCGCCGGCTTTACCAACGCGTCGGCGCGGTTGGCGGTGCGCTTCGTCGGCGTCTGCGGCCTGCGAAAGAGGCGAGCGCTCCCCTGGAAAATGGGGCGAGCATCGAGCCTGAACGCGATCTTCCTTCGGCTTTTCAATGGGCCTCCGCTGGTTACCAACCGCGCTCTTACGATGGGCGATTGGCTCTCCTGCTTTCCGAAGACGTCATTGACGCGACGCAAAATCCTTCGCGCGAATGGCGCGAGCTGGCGCCGAAAATTTCTGTGCACGCGCTACCGGGAAACCACCTCGAATGCATCACCGCGCACGTTGAAATGCTGGCCAAAGAAATCGAATCCTGCCTGGACGATCACTCGTTAGGCCCTGAGCAGAACGGCTAGCCGGGTCGTCCCCAATGCATTCGAGTTTGCTGGAATCAGCCTCCTCGCCAACGCCGAACGCGCGAATTTGGTCGGCCGATTTGGACGCGCTTTCGGACGCGCAGATTGAGGAGCTGGAAGGAAATCTGGACGCGACTGAGCGCGCGCGCGCCGCGCGTTTTCATTTTGCCCGTGACCGAAAACATTTCGTGGCGACGCGCGGTCTGCTTCGCGTTTTGTTGGCCACGCTTTTGCGCGGGGAGGCGCGGGAAATTTCCTTCGCCTACGGCGCGCACGGAAAGCCCGCTCTCGCGTCCGCGCATGAGGGCGATCTACGCTTCAATCTCGCGCATGCGCAGGGCCGCGCGATCTTCGCCGTCGCTCACGCGCTCGAAGTCGGCATCGATCTGGAAGCGGCGGATCGGCTCCCCGTGAACGAGGAACATCTTGCTTCGTTAGCCACGCGCATTCTTTCGCAAAGCGAGTTGCCGGTTTGGCGCGCGTTGCCTGATTTGCAGACGCGGCAACACGCTTTTCTTCGGGCGTGGACGCGCAAGGAAGCGTGTGTAAAAGCGAGCGGCCGAGGGCTTTTTTCCGGCTTGCAGGAGATTGAAGTTGCGCTCGATGCGGCCGCGCCGGCAGGATCGCTGACGATTCGCGGCCCGCGCGCCGAAAGTGGCCTAACGAGTTTCTGGATAGTGCACGATCTAGTAGCGCCGCCTCGTTTTTGCGCGGCTCTGGCGGTCGAAGAAAAATCCGAACTTCCTCACGCTGAAGCACGACGACCGACAACAGCGATGATTTCCGATGCATAAAGATCCGCGCCCCGGCTTATTCGATCTTGGCGAGCGCTCGGTCCGCTACACCATCGGGATGGGTGCGATCACCGGATTAATTCTAAGCATCTTCGCGCAGGTTGGGCTGTTGATTTGGCGCAGCGAGCCGGGCGGTGCGACGCGCGACAAAGAAGACACCAGCGGCCTGGAAAGTTCGATGACTGCCCGGCGTCATTCGCCGCCGCCCGCGCCGGCGGCCACTTCGTCCGTGCGCTATTAAGCGACGCGGTTACTTGAGCAGATAGGCCTCGAGCAAGGCGACACCGGTGGCGCTTCCGACGCCGCGCAC
>CAXSCV010000005.1:0-49056 GCA_964235895.1 uncultured Chthoniobacterales bacterium | reverse complement strand
TGGAAGGACCAAAACTCGAATCGATCAGAATCGCCGCCTCGCGCGGATCGGTCGGGGCGAGGCCAGTCGCGGCGATCGCCGCGCGGTTCGATGCGTCATTCCAATTGTCGTTCGACGCGAGCAATGTGCCGTCGGCGTTATGCAATTCCAGCGACGGATCGCCTAACGAGTCATTCACGCCACGCGCGCTCAATTCCGGGCCGAGCGCGCGCACGAGCAGGCGCTGCGAAAGGCTGTGCACGATCAAACCGCCGATGAGCACGTCATCGCCCGAACCGACGAAAGCGCGCGCGGAAAGATTAGCCATCCGCAGGTCGTTGATCTCGGTGTCGAGATCGTAAACTTCGATTAACCCGATGCCGCCGCTGCCGCTGGACGCGCGCAAAATCATTGTATACGTGCCGGCCGGGAGGGCGGCGACGAGCGCCGATTCCCGATCCATCGTGGGGGCGAGCCCAGTGTTTTGAATGTCAGTCGCCTGCGTTTCGCGCCAGTCGTCGTTCGTGGCAATGAGGCCGCCGGAAGCATCGTGCAATTCGATAAACGGATCGACCAGGCGACCGCCAACTGGCACGCCATCGACTTGCAACGATGGCCCGAGACCGCGAAGCAAAACGCGTTTCGTTAGGCCATTTGCACCCGCGATAATGAAGCCGCTGATGGAAACGGCGTCGCCGCTGCCCACGGAAACGCGCGCGGAAATATTCGCCAGCCGCGGCGAAATGACGCTCGTGATCCAGGCGATGTGCGAGGAAATGCGCGTGGCGCCGAAACCGGACGGCACGGGTGCGTTGCCCGTGACCAACATGCCGGACGAAGTGTAGGAGCCGCGCTCATCGAAGAGGGCCGCGTTGTAGGGACCGCCCCCGTCAGTGCCGGAAGAGAAGCTATCGACGTCGTAATTAATCCCGGCCAATTTCCATGTGCCGCCGTCGTTCAGAAAAACTCCGCCGCCGGAATCGCCCGATGAAAGATGCGACTCGTTAGGCAAACCGGCCTGATCGAAAAGCGCATAGAGCGCTTCGCCGGTCGCTTCGCGTTGCGTGATGCTCGCGACCTGATTTTCACCCCAGCGCTGCACGCCGTCGCTCGCGCCCCAATCCCAGCCGCGCACCGCTCCATCGACCACGCGCGCGGCGCCGCGTTGCGTGCCGCGACCGATGACCACGATGTGCCCGCCGACTTCGCTGCTCCCGGTGTAAAGCGGCGCGTAACTCGGAAACGTTTCCGCCACTTCCCAAATCCGCAGATCGCTCGACGGATCATCATAGGAACGAACGAGCGTGTAAGTGCTGCCGCGAAAAACAAAATTCGGCGCGCCGCCGATATGTTGCGCGGTCATGAAATAATGCGGCGCGATCGGCGTGCCGAGAAAATTGCCGAAGGTGCCTTCGTATTGCCAGCCGCTGTTCGCCAGGTCGCCGGTCGGCGCGGTCGTATTCGCCGCGGGATCGCCGGTGCGAAAAAGGATGATCGCGCTGGTTTCGCCTAACGAGGAAAGAAGTAATCCCGCGGACAATATGCCGCCGAGCCATCGCTGGAAAAATGAAACTCGTGAAATCGTCATGTGCGCCTGGCCACCAATCGGCCGCGAACAATATATCACGCGCGGCCGTTTTTGCGGCAACCGAACAAACCTAGCGCGGGAGCGACGGATGCGTCGCGGAATGCAATTCGCCGATCAATTCATCGAGCTTGCGCAAATCTTTGCGGCGGCCTTTTTCCGGTTTCAGTTTTCGGCTGCGCACGAGCGAGGTCAGATCGCGAATTTCGTGTTGGCGTTCGCGCGAAAGTTCGTCCGGATGCGCGTCGGCGATGGCAGCGACGGTTTCGGCGAGATGAATCTCGAGCCCGGCCGCATAGGCGCGCAAAGTTGTCCGCAGATCGCGCCGCAACGCGGCCAGTTCTTCTTCGAGATGCCGCGTGGGCGAAGTGCCTTCGCCGTTGTGTTTCGATCGCTTTAACCGCGGCGATTTCATGATTAGGAAGCAAGCAGCTCGTGCGCGGCGCCGCGGCCTAACGAGTCCTGGCCGGCCGCCGGAAAATGAAGCAGCTCGATCGTGCCATCGTGATTCTCCACCAAAGCGGAACGCGTCTCGACCCAATCGCCGCAGTTGTAATATTGCACGTCGCCGATCTGGCGAATGGACGGGCTGTGAATGTGCCCGCACAAAACCGCGTCGACCTTTTCGCGCTCGGCGTAGCGCACGACCGCGGTCTCGAATTGTCCGATGAAATTGACCGCGTCTTTCACCCGTCTTTTCGCGTAGGCGCTGAGCGACCAATATTCGCGACCGAAAACTCGTCGGAAGAAATTGATCGCCGGATTGAGCGAGAGCAAAAGCTGATAACCGAGGTCGCCGGCAAAGGCGAGCCAGCGGACATTTTGCACGACCGCGTCGAGCTCGTGGCCGTGCATGACGAGGATGCGGCGGCCGCCGATGGTGGTGTGAATGGCGCGTTTTTGGATGGCGATGTTTCCGTAGACGCCGGCGAAGCGACTAACGAATTCATCGTGATTGCCCGGGATGTAAACGACGTGCGTGCCTTTACGCGCGGCCCGCAGAATTTTTTGGATGACGTCGTTATGTTCCTGCGGCCAATAAATTCCGCGCCGGAGCTGCCAGACGTCGATGAGATCGCCCACGATATAGAGCGTGCCGATTTCGTGGTTGCGCAGGAAATCGAGAAAGGCGGCGGCGTTGCTCGTGCGCGTGCCGAGGTGCAAATCCGAAACCCAGGCGCTGCGCAGATATCGCGGCGAAGGCGTCTTGACGATGCGCACATTTTTCAGACGCGCGGGCGGTTCCATTGTTTGCATGAGCTCGCAGAAGACTAACGTGCCCGACGGGTGCGCGGCAAAATGCCTAACGTGACATTCCTGTGACAAGCGCGAGCCGTTGCGCCGAAGATTTCCCATGCTGCGACAATCTCTTCGCGATGCGCTAAGCTGAACTGGACCGGCTCGCGCGTGCGCGCGGCATTGCCCTGCAGCCTGACGGTCGCGACCGCGCTCCTCGCCGGTCTCGCATCCGGCCGCCCGGCCAGCGGAATGGTCGCGGCCGGCGGCGCGATGTGCGTCGGCTTCGGCGCCTTCCAAGCGCTCGGGCGTTCGCGAACGACGCCGATGTTTTGGGCCAGCATCGGCATGAGCGTTTGCACGGCGCTCGGCTCAACCGCGCCACATACGGCCGCAGGTTTGATGATGAATGCGGCCTTCGTCGGCTTTGGTTATGGAATTGTGAACTCGTTAGGCGCGGGCACTGCCTGGATCGGTTTGCAATGCGGGATCGCCGCGCTCGTCTCGACCGCGTATCCGACCGATCTCGGCATGGCGCTCGGTCGCGCGCTCCTCGTGCTCGCGGGCGGTTTGCTGCAGATGAGTCTGATCATTCTTTTCCGGCGTTTGCATTCGCAATTTGCAGCGCCGGCCTATGAAGATCCATTCGCTGGTTTCCTGCCGGCGTTGCGCACGTTGCGCGAAAATTTTACCTGGCGCTCGGTTTCCTTTCGTTACGCCATTCGCATGGCCGCGGCGCTGGCGATCGCCGCGATGGCCGCGCATTTTCTCGTGCTCTCGAATGGCTATTGGGTGCCGATGACCGCGCTTCTCGTGCTGCGCGCCGGCATTCGCGAAACATTTACGCGCGGCTTCGCGCGCGTCGTCGGCACATTTGTCGGCGCGGGTTTGGCAACTTTACTCGCGAGCCAGTTGCGGCCGGATCCACTGGCCTTGAGCGCGCTCGTCGTGCTCTTTGCCTGGCTTTGTTATTCCGTCGTGAATGTGAACTACGGCGTCTTCAGCGTTTCCGTCACGGCCTACATTTCTTTCCTGCTCGCGTTCGCCGGATTGCCGGAAAAGGAAGTCGCGCTCCATCGCATCGCGAACACCACGCTCGGTGGCGGAATCGCCCTGATCGCTTCGTGGAGCGCAGCCGCGGTCGCGCAAAGAAAACTGCGAGTCTAGACGCGCGAACCGCTAAGCGCCGCTCGGCATGCCTTCCGGTTTCGGACCGGCTTTCTCGCTCAGCGCCTGCGTGAATTCCTGCAAGCTCGAGACGATCTGCGGCGCTTTCGTCAGGACAGTGCTGGCCAATTTCTCGGAATAATCCGGACGGCGTTGCGACATTTCAGAGAGCGCCATCATGACCGCGAGCGCGTTGTTTATGGAATGCTTGATCTCGCTGAATTTCTTCTGCAAGACGGCGATTTCTTCCTGAGAAATGGTGCGCTCGGTGTCACTCATGATGCGGGCGAAAGGACTGGAGAATCGGGACGTTGATGCTTAACTGCAAGGTTCGACATTTGTCGTCCCGATGCCAGCCGAAACTATCAAGATCACCGGTGCGCGCCAGCACAATTTGAAGAATCTCGATGTCGAGATTCCGCGCGAGCAACTCGTCGTCATCACCGGCATGAGCGGCTCGGGCAAATCCTCGCTCGCTTTCGATACTCTCTACGCCGAAGGGCAGCGGCGCTACGTCGAGAGCCTCTCCGCTTATGCGCGGCAGTTTCTCGACAAAATGGAAAAGCCGGATGTCGATTTCATCGAGGGTTTATCGCCGGCAATTGCGATCGAGCAACGGAGCGCGGGCGCGAATCCGCGCTCGACCATCGCCACGACCACGGAAGTTTACGATTACCTGCGCGTGCTTTTTTCCGCGGTCGGGCAACCGCACGATCCGCAAACCGGCGAGCCGATTCACCGGCAGACGCCGCAGCAAATCGTCGATCAAATTCTTGCCTACGAACCGGAATCGAAAATCATTTTGCTCGCGCCGCTCATCCGCAATGAAGCGGGCGAATTCCGCGACGTCCTCGAAAAAATAAGACGCGAAGGTTTCGTCCGCGTGCGGGTGGATGGGGAAATCCTCGAGCTCGGACAAACGGAACCGATCCGGCTAAAGAAAACCAAACGGCACACGATCGAGGCCGTGGTCGACCGGCTGGTTATCCGGCAAGGCATTCGCACGCGGCTGGCGGATTCGGTCGAAACCGCGCTGCGCTGGGGCGGAAATCGCATCGTCGTTTTGCGACAAACCGCTATCGCGCCGGAATGGGAAACGCAGCGCTATTCCACGAATTACGGCAGCGCCGAAACCGACTTCTCGTTAGGCGAGCTGACTCCAAAACATTTCTCGTTCAATAGCCACTTCGGCGCTTGTCCGGCCTGTCACGGACTCGGCACGCAGGAAGTGGTCGATCCTGAATTGATGATTTCCGATAAGACGAAATCGCTCGCGGACGGCGCGATCGTTCCCTGGCGGCGCGGGACGAAACGGATGCAGGCTTATTACAAAAGTCTGCAAAGCGCGCTCGTGAAACATTTCGGCGTCGATGAATTTTTGCCATTCAGCGATTTGCCTAACGAGTTCAAGGACGCGCTCATTCACGGCACGGGCGACCAGCCGGTGGCGATGAAATTCGGCGCCAACGGCAAAAGCGAAAAAGCCGAGCGGCCTTTCGAAGGATTGATTCCGCAGATGCAGCGGCTTTACCAGGAAACGGAAAGCGAATTCACGCGCAATCGCATCCGCTCCTTCATGACGCGCGAGCCCTGCCAGGTTTGCCACGGCGCGCGTTTGAAGCCGGAGATTCTCGCGGTCACCATTTGTTCGAAAAGTGAAAACGCCGAGGACGCGACGGAAAAAAACATTCACCAATTCAGCGAGCTAACGATCGAAGCCGCGGCCGCGTTCATGGGAGAGATCGCGTTAAGCGAACAGCAGCGTTTCATCGTCACCGATGTCCTGCGCGAGATCGAATCGCGTCTGCAATTTCTCGTCGAAGTCGGTCTTGGTTATCTCACGCTCAATCGCGAAAGCGGCACGCTTTCCGGCGGCGAAGCGCAACGCATTCGGCTGGCCACGCAAATCGGTTCCGGCCTCGCCGGCGTTCTCTATGTGCTCGACGAGCCGAGCATCGGTTTGCATCAGCGCGACAATGCGCGCCTGCTCACGACGCTTCGCCGGCTGCGCGATCTGGGGAATTCTGTCATCGTGGTCGAGCATGACGAAGAGACGATTCGCGCGGCCGATCACATTCTCGACCTCGGCCCCGGCGCTGGCCCGCGCGGCGGCGAGTTGGTCGCGCAGGGAACGCTCGAAGAAATTCTGCGCGCGAAAAATTCCCTGACTGCTGATTACTTATCCGGCCGCGCGCGCATCGAAGTTCCGAGACGCCGCGTCGCGCCGCGTTTTCCCGCGGGCAGTTCCGAAGGCTGGCTCGTCTTACGCGGCGCGAACGAAAATAATCTGCATAATGTGACCGCGGCTTTCCCGCTCGGTTGTTTTACCTGCGTGACCGGCGTTTCTGGCAGCGGCAAATCGACGCTGGTCGACGACACTTTGCGGCGCGCGCTTTTCCGCCATTTCTACAACTCCAAAGACAAACCGGGCGCGCACGATCGCTTGTTAGGCCTCGATCAACTCGACAAGGCGATCGTCATCGATCAAAGCGCGATCGGTCGCACGCCGCGCTCGAATCCGATCACTTACACCGGCGCATTCACGCCCATTCGCGAGCTCTTCAGCCAACTGCCGGCGGCGCGCATTCGTGGCTACGACGCGGGCCGTTTTAGTTTCAATGTCAAAGGCGGCCGCTGCGAAAATTGCGAAGGCGGCGGACTGATCAAAATCGAAATGCATTTCCTGCCCGATGTTTATGTCGAGTGCGAAGTCTGTCACGGACAGCGATACAATCGCGAAACGCTCGAGATTACCTTCAAAGGAAAAAATATCGCGGACGTGCTGAATCTGACGGTCGACGAAGCGGCGCGCTTCTTTCGCTCCGTTCCCGCGATCGCCGATAAACTGACCGCGCTGCTCGATGTCGGTCTCGGTTATCTGCGACTCGGGCAAGCGGGCACGACGCTCTCCGGCGGCGAAGCGCAACGCGTGAAACTCGCGACCGAACTGGCGAAACGCGCGACCGGCCGAACCGTTTATATTCTCGATGAACCGACCACCGGTTTGCATTTTGCCGACATCGAAAAGCTGCTGCAGGTGCTGATGAAATTGCGCGACGCCGGTAACACGCTCGTGGTCATCGAGCACAATCTCGAGATGATCAAATGCGCTGATTGGATCATCGATCTCGGTCCGGAAGGCGGCGCGCGCGGCGGGAGAATTGTCGGTGCGGGGCCGCCGGAAAAAATCGCCACGCTGCCGGATAGTTACACCGGCCAATATCTCCAGCCGCTCCTAAAGGCGCGCGAGCCAGCCGCGGCCTAACGAATGAATTTTCGCTTCGCCTTCCTGCTTTTCTGCGCGCTGGCCGTCCCGATTTTCGCGGAGGAATCCACGACGCTGATGGAAGCAAGCCGGCCGCTGGCCGAAGGCGTTCCGGAAGTGGCGGTGGTGCGACTGCGCGAATTGTTGGCCACGAAATTGAGCGAGGAAGATGGCAATGCGGCAACGATCAAACTTGGCGAAGCGTTGGTTGCCTCGGGTGATTTCGCCGAGGCCCTGAAGGTTTTACAGGCCTCGAGTGTGCGCGAGTTATCGGCCGCGAAATATTTTCAGGCACAAGCACTCGCCGGACAATTGCGCTGGGCGGAAGCGCTCCCGCTTTACCAGGCCTGCGCGAATGATCAGACGTCGCCTTTGCGCTCCGACGCGCTTTTCGGCGAAGCGGAATCGCTCCGCGCGCTGGATCGGCCTAACGAGTCGTTGCAGGCCTTCGAAATTCTCCGGCGCGATCCGCGTTGGAGCCGGCGTGCGCAAATGCGCGCGGTGGAATTGCTCCTGGCCAAGGGCGACACCGGCAATGCCACGCATTTGCTCGATGCCATGCAGCCGGCCTCCGCGGCAGAGCATAGTGAGCGGCGACTTTTGCGCGGCCGAGTTCAAATGGCGCTGCATCGCAACGATAAAGCGATCGAGCTTTTCACCGCCGTTTTGAAGAACCAGCAAGGCACGACGCATCCGGTTCTCCTCGCGACTTTGTTCGCGATCGCGGATGCCTATCTGCAAATTGGCGCGCCGACGACCGGCGATGATTTCCTGGAAGATTTCATCGAGCGCCATCCGCACGATCGCGCGTTGCCGGAGGTTTTTGCCAAGCTCGACCAACTGTATGCCGCGGAAAAAAAACCATCGCGGCACGATTTGTCGCGCTGGACGCTGGATGCGAACGAACCGCGACATTCGCTCTCGCGCTGGTATCTGGCGCGCGCGGAAATGCGTCTCGGTCATCGCGATGTCGCATTGCAAGCTCTCGCCAATTTGCGCGCGGATCATCCGCCATTGCCCGCTTTCGCGGAAGCGCTTCTCGAATATGCGGAACTCGAGCGACAGGATGGTCGTCTGGAAAACGCGGCCGCAGCCCTGAAGGAAGCGAATACGTTGAATCCTGCGCCGGCGATCGCGGAGCGGATCAATTTGCTCGCTGGCGAAACGCAATACGCCGCCAAACATTTCGAGCAGGCCGCGCAAATTTTTCAAAAGATTGCGCACTCGCCTTCGCCGTATGCGAAGGACGCGTTTTACGATGCCTCGCTCGCGTGGCTGCAAACCGGCGAGACGAAAGAAGTGGCGAAGGCTGCGCAGGAATTGAAGGAAAGCGGGGCGGACGATCGGACGCGCGGCGATTTGTTGCTCGAGCAAGGTTTGGTGCAGGCGGGTCGCGGCGAGAAAAGCGCCACCGATTCGTTGCGCATTTTTTTGCGCCAATTCCCGCGACATCCCCGCGCCTCGGAAGCGTGGGTCGCGCTCGCGGAACTGGCTTTCCACTCCGCCCCGCCGCGGCTGGAGGAAGCGCGAAAAGATTTGGCGGAAGCGGAGGCAAATCATCCGACGCCGCCGGCGAGCGAGCGCGCGGATTATCTCCGCATCTGGATCGAAGATGCGGCGCCCGCGCCTAACGAGGAAAAGGTGATCGCGTTGGCCAATGAGTTTTTGCAGAAGCACCAGGCGTCGCCGCTGACGCCGGATGTGCGCCTGAAATTAGCGGAGACCGATTACCGCCGTCAGGATTTTGCCGGCGCACAAACGCAGTTTGAGATTCTGGCGCAGCGCGATCCAAATTCGCCGCTGGCGGAACAGGCGCAATTTTTCGCGGCGCAATCGGCCATGCAAAGCATGGGTGCGGCTTCGCTCGATCGCGCGCTCGTACTCTTCGATGCGGTCGTGAAACGTAATGGCGAGATGAAGTGGGCCGCGCGAAACGAGCAGGCCGTGATCGAGCGAAAGCTGGGCAAACCGGACGACGCCATGACGCTTTACGACGAAGTCTTAAAGGGTGACGCGCAGCCTTCGGAGAAGCGCGAAGCGTTGTGCGCGAAGGGCGATATTCTCTACGATCTCGGGACGCAGGATCCGGCAAACTACAAGCGCGCCATGGAATTTTACGAGCAGGTCGCGGCGCAGCCCGAGGCCGCGGCGCACTGGCGCAATCAAGCGCTTTTCAAAAAGGGAATGTGTCTGGAAAAATTGCGATTGCCCGAGGAAGCGCTGGCCACCTTTTATCAAATCATCGACGACCAATCACACACGGAACGGCAGCGGGAATTTTTCTGGTTCTACAAAGCCGGCTTCAACGCGGCGCGGTTGCTCGAGGAAAATTCAAAATGGGAACCGGCTGCGGCGATTTATGAAAAGCTCGCGTTCGCCGGCGGCGGACGAAGCGAAGAAGCGAAGGCGCGGCTGAACCGCCTGCGCCTCGAGCATTTTCTCTGGGATCAATAGGTCAATCCGCGACGCTGCCGTGTTCCGCGAGCGCTTCCATTCGCGTGGCCTGCGCGAGGGTCGCTTGCGCTTCCGCGGTCCGTCCCATTTTCGTCAGGATATCGGCGAGCATGAAATATTGGCGCGGCTCGTCCGGCTGACGACGCACGGCACGGCGCTGCGTTGCGCAAGCTTCGGCGACGCGGTTTTCATTCAGCTTGATCGCGGCGAGAAGATCGAGCGCCTTGGCGTCGTGCACGTCGAGACGACTCGCATGCCGCAAGGCCGCTTCGGCGCGCGGAAGATCTCCTTTCTCAAAATAAAGTTTTCCCAAGGCGATGGCCGCGCCGTAGTGCCACCAGTTTTTCTGCGCGAAATTTTCCACGGCCGCGAGCGCGGCTTCCGGCCCGCGAGTCGTGCGCAACACTTCCGCCTGAAAACTAATCAGCTCCCATGTTTCGGGATAATCACGGCGCGCCTTCGCTAAAATCTCCAGCGCCTTTTCCGGCTGATGTTCGTTGAAACGCATGTGCGCGACGTTCAACGCCGCCACCCAAGTCCTGGCGTATTCCTTGCGCGCGGCGTCGGCCGAGTTGCTCGCAGCCACGAAGAGCGCGTCGGCCTCGGCGGTGCGGCCTTCGAGAAACAAAACATGCGCGAGACTGTTGCGTGCGATCGGATAATCGGGCGTCATCTGCACAATTTTGCGCGTCAGACTTTCGGCTTTCGCATAATCGCCGCGCGCGGAATAAATCGCCGCCAGATTCAAAGCCACGCGTGTCTTCGTGCCGCCGGCGGCGATCGTGCGCCGGTAGAAAGTTTCCGGGCTCGACCAATCGCTGCTGCGCATTGCGCTGCGAACGCTCAAGGCGATCGCAAAGAAACAAGCCGCGACCACCGACGCGCGCCGGAATCGTTCAGGAAAATCCAAACAACAACCCGCCAGAAAAAGCAGGAAGCCAACGCTCGGCAAATAAAGCCAATGCTCCGCGACGGTTGCGTTCAGCTCGATCAAGTTTGAGATCGGCAAATAGGCAATGATGAACCAGCCCGCGCCGAGAATGCGAATGGGACGGCCCGGACCTTTGCGCGCGCTTCCGAAAGCGAGAGCCGCGGCTACGACCAGGCCGGCGTCGGAAAGATATTCGGTGGCGATAGAGCGTCGCCAGCCCGACGCTGACAGAAGCGGCGTCATCGCTTTCGACCGTGCGCTCCATGTGAAGATTCGCCGGAAAAATCATGAGACGTCCGTAATCGCCAAGCGCGCGCAGCATCAGCACCGCGCGAGTCGATGCCAAAGTGGTGCTCGCGGGAATGGTCGTGCGCGCATCGCGCGGGAGATGCCGCAGGCCGGCGTAAAGGGTCACGATTCCAAAGCAGGCAATCAGCACACAGAGCTTCGCGCGCTGCCCGAAGCGTTTCTCCAGCGCGAAGAGGTGGAAGAGAAAGAGCGCGACCCAAATTAATGCGCTCTCGCGCGAGCAGAGCGCAAGCAGGAGAAAAAAAGCCGAAAGCGAATAGCAAGCGACCCGGCCTAACGAGTGCAGGATTCGAGCGCCGCGCAGAAAAAGCAGCCAGGCTGCACAGGCAAAAAAGAACGCGAGACTGTCCGCTCTTCCGGAAATGTAATCGACCGCCGCGCTCTGCACCGGATGAACGACCCAAAGCAGCGCCACGAAGAAAGCGATCATTCCGCTCTGGCTGCGGGAACCTTCCGAGTCCAGAGCGGCGCGCAAGGGAGCGAGCAAACGCTTCAGGAGAAAGTAAAGGAGCACGCCGCTGCCGAGGTGCCAAAGCACGTTCGAGAGATGGAATCCGTAACTGTTATTGTTCCAGAATGCGTAATCGAAAAGATACGAGATCGTCTGCACCGGCCGATAATGAGTCGAGAACGCGTCCGGAAATAAATAATGGCGGAAAGTCTCGAGCAGGAGCAGCGGGCTTTTGATGAACGGGTTGTCGCGCGCCAAATATTCGTCATCCCAAATCAAACCGCCGGGAAGCGCCGGCAGATGGATGATGAACCCGATTAACATCAGGACGAAGCAGCGCACCCAATCGCGAGACAGATAAGCGAGTAGCTTTCTCGCGCCGGATAATTTGCCTAACGAGTCGTCGGCGCGAAGTCTTGTCTTCTCGCAATCGTCCCTGGCGCCGGGCATCCGCGGAAGATCCGCCCAGATGCCGCTCGCGCTCGCTCTCAAACGTGGATTCCTTTTTTGGGGGTGAAAATATTTTGATTGCGAGACGCCGCTGCCGCCGATGTCTTAATCTTTTGCAAGCAGCTCCGATGCCGTCATTTCCAGATTCACGGAACTTCTCGTTAGTCGCGCGAACGCCGAAACGGCCGCCCATTCATCCATGAATCCAGCCCGCGATCGCGGCCAGGTCGCCATCGGCTTTTTGAGCCTGGGCTGCTTTGCCGTCTGGACCTGGACTTCCTATGCGCGCTGGGCTGGATTCGCTTATCGGACCTTCGATCTCGCCTACTATGTGCAGGCGCTTTGGCAGCTCATTCACGGGCGTTTCGCGGTCTCGGTCGAGGGCGTGCCGCTGCTGGGGAATCACGTGGAACCAATCGTCTTTTTGGCGGCGCCTTTCTTCTTTTTCATCCGTCATCCGATGGTGCTGGTGGCGCTGCAAAATGCCGCGCTCGCGAGCATGGGCCCGGTCGCTTTCCAAATCGGAAGACGGCTCGGTTTTGATGCGACCAAAGCATTTCTCCTCGCCGCCGCGCTGCTACTAACGCCGGCGAGCGGCTACATCGCGCTGCACGAATTTCATCCCGAAGCGCTGACCGCGCCGTTCCTGCTTTTGATGTTGCAGGCTTGGCTGGCGGGCGCGCGCCGGCAGCATTGGCTTTGGTTTTTAGCCACGCTCGCCTGCAAGGAAAACATGGCGTTGCTCCTGGTGGCTTACTGCTCGGTGCAAATTTTCGCGGAGCGCCGGCGCGGGTTCGCCTTTGTGCGCGGGTGGTTCGTTTGGCCGATGTTGGTGGCCGCGTTTTGGTTTCTACTTTGCGCGCTCGTCATCACGCCGGCCTTCAATTCCGGCAACATCGATTACGCGTCGCTTTACAGCCGGCTGGGAAATTCCGGCGGCCAGATCGCGCTCAATGCATTCGTTAGGCCGCAGCTCTTTCTGCACGCGCTCGCCACCTCGCTTCGCGCGGGAAATCTGCTTTGGGCATTGCTCCTGCCTCTTCTTTTCCTGCCAATTTTGCGTCCGCGCTGGCTCCTGGTTTGCGTTCCGATTTTATTGCAACACATGCTCTCCTGGCGGTCGTCGGAATGGACGATTTACTTTCATTACGCGGCTCCATTGCTGCCTTTTTTTTGGTTCGCAACTGCGCAAACACTCACTCCTGAAAACGGCTGGCCGCGATTTTCCCAAACCGCGCAACGGTCGATCGTCTACCTGCTTTTGCTTGCGAGCGTTATCGCGCAGTTCGTCATCGGGCCGATCGACGGAATCGCCGCCAGCACGCACGAATGGCTCACCGGCAAATTCGATCGCGATCGCAAAAGTAAATTGCTCGCGACCATTCCGGCGAACGCCAGCGTGGTCGCGCCGTTTCCCTGCCTCTCGCATCTCGCGATGCGCCAGGAGCTCTATTCCCTGCACTACATTTTGAAGGGATTGAAAACGCTGAGCCGTGCGCCTTTCGCACCGCCGCCACCGACGGATTTTGTTCTGATCGACTACGCCGACACCGCGACCTTCGATGCCGGCGCCGGCTTCTATCATCCAACGATGAAAACCGTGGATGGCCGCATCGTTCCATCGAGCGACCAACTTCTGCACGACTTCCTGCAACGCACTTTCTGGCGATCGCATTCGGTCAACGAGCTGACCTTGCTTCGTCGCGACGATGTGGCCACGCTCCCTCCAGAAAGTGGCGATTCAGCTGCTCCGATCGCAACGATGGACGCGCATACGCAATTGCTCGCGATCGAAAAATCCGGTGACAACCTTTCGCCGCGAGACGCGCTGCAAATCAAAACGCGCTGGCGCTTCGAAGAGGGACGCGCGGTCTACCCGTGGTTGGAATTGCGCCTACTTCGGCCGGGACAATCGCCAATAACGATCGTGCGCGGTTTGTGCGCGCCGGAAGTGAAGGCGGGTTTGCACGAGGAAGTTTGGCAAGTGATTTGGACGCCCGATTTGCCCGCGGGCAATTACTCCGTGGAAGCGTGCTTCTTCGACAATCCCAGACGCGCTTGGACCAAAAAATCGCCAGCGAATGAAACGTCGCCCGCTTCGCTCGCCAGGCCGATGTCGTTAGGCCATCTCATGATCGAGTCAGGAAGCCAGTTGTCTTCCTATCGAAGCCTAACGAACGAAGGCGCTCACCACTCACATCCTGCCACCGCTGAAGCGATGGCAGGCGAGTGAATCGTGTGACGCTTAGTTGTACGGCGACCAGAAGGACGCATCCGTGACATCGCTCAGCGAAGTCTTGGTGCCGCTCGGAACTTTCGGCAGACTGTCCACGGTTTGGTTGCCGTAGTCCGCGCCGAAGATGTCTTTCCCGGTTTGTTCCAGGTTCGTGCCCTTCTTCAGGTAGCTGGTCCAATCTTTAACAAGCACGGAGACCCCCGTCGGCTTATTCGTCTCGATCGCATACTGGTCGACCGCGGAGTCGATCAAACGCAAATCGTTCAAGATGCGGCTGGCTTGGGAGCGTTTGCGAGCCCGGAGGAATCCCGGCACGGCAATCGCTGCGAGGAGAGCAATGATCGCGACCACGATCATGATTTCCACGAGCGTGAAACCACCACGGCGCTGGTTGAATTTGTTTAACATGTTGTTTCTCTTTCTTTTGTTTGTTTGAGTGCGATCCGCGAAACCTTCCGCGGATTTCCGCCATTTAGAGCAGCGTTAATGCCACCGATTCCGCTTTTTGAAATTTCCAGAACGAAGCCGCGCGCTCGATGGACGAACGGAATGGCCGGCGGCTTCTCCCGCGTCTTTTCCCCGCGCAAATAACGCCGCGCGTGAACCAGTTTCTCCTTTTCGCGAAACGGCTGCGCGCTAGCTCGCTCGGTCCGGCGCACTACGTTTTTGCCGGGACCTTTGCCGTTCGCTTGCTCGCCCTCACGCGCCTGACCGCCTCGCCTTTTCTGCTGCCGCGCGGCGGCGACATGTATTTTTACAACGACTGGGCACTGCGCATTTTGCACGGCCAATTCAGCGACCATCAGGCCTTCTACGGCCTGCCGCTTTACGCCTACCTCCTGGCGTTTCTCTACAAACTTTTCGGCTACAGCCCCTTCGTCCCCGGATTTTTACAGGCGCTTCTGGAAGCCGGAACAGCGACCTTAATTTACAAAATCACCACCGAGATTTTTTCGGCGGCGACGCGCGACGATCATTCGCCGGCCGGCGATCTCTCTGTGGTTAGGCCCACGCGAAATGCGACTCGCGCCATTGGAATTTTCGCCGCGGCTGGCTGGGCATTTTTCCAGCCCGCGGAAGCATTCTCGATCATCCTCATGCCGACGGCGTGGTTGGTTTTCGTGTTTTGGTTTCTTGTCTGGCGCATCGTCCGGACATCGGCCCCGTTCGGAAAAATTTGCGCGCTTCTCTTCGGATTGCTCGTCGGCGCGACCGCGATGGGCATCGCGACCATTCTTTTTATTATTCCCCTGCTGATCGCGGCGATCTTCCTTCGCCCCGGAACCGCCAAAGGAAAAATCGCCGCCGTCGGTCTCCTGCTCGCCGCCACCGGCGCCGGCATGTCGCCTTGCTGGCTGCACAACATTTTCGTCGCGCACGATCGCGTCCTTCTTTCCGCGCACAGCGGCATCAATTTTTGGATCGGCAATAATCCAATCGCCAACGGCTATCCGCGTTTCCCGCCCGGGCTCAGCGCAGGTCAGGCCGCCATGTTGCAGGATTCCATCGCGGTCGCGGAATCCGCCGCCGGTCGCCCACTGAAACGATCGGAAGTCTCCGCGTATTGGTCGGCGCAAGCGGGTCGGTTCATTCGCGAGAATCCCGCGGCCTGGCTGCGATTGCTCGCGCGAAAAGTTGCAAACTTTTGGAACGCGTTTCAATACGACGACCTCAGCATCATCACGAATCTGCGGGAACAACATGTCATCCTGCCGGGCTTGAGTTTCGGTTTAATCGCGGCGCTCGCTCTTCCGGGAACGATTTTCGCCGCGCGAATTTTTCGCCGTTCGCGCTGGATCATCGCCGCGATTTTCCTGCACATGGCGTCACTCCTCGCCGTCTTCGTAACCGAGCGATACCGGCTCGCCGCCGTGCCGGGTTTGCTCATCTTCGCCGCCTTCGGGCTCTGGTATTTTTGGATGAACCTCTCGTTAGGCAAACTGCTTCGGCCCGCGCTTTACCTCGTCCTGCTCGGCCTCGCCACGCTGGCCATTTCCCAGCCGCAAGCCGACGCTTCGCTCTGGGCGCTCGATGCCTACAACTCCGGCTGGCAAGCGCTTGAGTCACAAAATCT
This sequence comes from uncultured Chthoniobacterales bacterium, assembly GCA_964235895.1. Classification (GTDB taxonomy): domain Bacteria; phylum Verrucomicrobiota; class Verrucomicrobiia; order Chthoniobacterales; family UBA10450; genus JACCTI01. Next base: position 32,919 of record CAXSCV010000005.1, on the reverse strand, counting down.
CGCACTGGCCAAATCGAAGTTGGAACTGGCGCGCGCTTACGTGCCGGAGAACGCGGAGATCAATCTCGCGCTGGGCAATCTCTCGCTCGAAGAACACGAGCCGGCCAAAGCAGCGGCCTACTATCGAGCGACGCTCGCGATTGATCCGCGACACAAAGCCGCGCTGAGCAACCTTGGCGTGATCGAGTTGCAAAATCATCGCGCAAACGAAGCGGCGGAGTTGTTTCGGGCGGCGCTCGCAGTTCGCCGGAACGACGCGAAGACGCATTATTTGCTCGCGCGCGCCTTGCTCGAAAACGGCGCCAAAACCGAAGCGCTCGCCGAAGCCAGCATCGCTTTGCGTTTGAGACCGGGACAGCCGGAATTCATCGCCTTGCGCGACTATCTCGCACAATTGCCCTAACGAGCAGTTACTGGCTCGGCCCCTGCTACGTCAGGCAGAGAGACGCCGCCCGTCTCGCTGGAAGATGAATTTCACGAGCCTTAGCGACCGCGTTGGCCGCCTCCGCTGGTCGCAGGCCGCGCTTATTTTGCTCGCGTTCTTCCTCGTCGCCAACTGGCAGGTGCTGACCGGTCGCGCCTACGAACGTTGGGACGCTTACGATCTCGGCGCACCTAATTATTCTCTCCTGGCCGATTTCGCGCGCGCCGGCCGTCTCCTTTATTGGAATCCCTGGATCGCGGGCGGCTCGCCCGATTTTGCGGTGGCGGGCTCCGGTGTTTTTTCGCCCGATCTTCTTCTCTTCGCGGCCGTGACCGGCATGCGCGGAAATGCTTTTCTGCTTTTCTGGATGCTCGTCTGGCTGAGCGGCGGAATGGGAATGCTGCTGCTCGCGCGACAACTTCGCGCGCCGGTCTGGGGCGGACTGGCGGTGTCGCTCGGATTTGTTTTCTCCGGCTTTTATACCGGCCACGCGCAGCACACGAGCGTTCTCTATTCCTACTCGCTCTTGCCCTGGATCATCTGGCGTCTCGACGTCGCGTTGCTCGAACAAAAATTCCTGGCCGCTACGCAGACAGGCGTGTTGTGGGGATTTTCGGGATTGGCCGGCTATCCGGAGTTAACGTTTTGCACACTCGCGCTCATTTTTGCCTGGAGCATCGGACGATTTTTTTTTGCGCGAGGGGAGGAACGCGTCCGCAATGGTCGTCGCTCGTTTCTCCTCGTCCTAACGACTGTCGTCCTCGGCCTGCTCGTGCTCGCGCCTTCCTACTTCAGCGTGCTCTATGAAGGCGCGGGCTACAGCGATCGCAGCGAACCCATCACGCGCGCCTTCGCCTTGCATTCAAATGCGCTTCATCCCGGCGCGCTCGCGACCTTGAGCAGTCCCGCGCTCATCGACCTGAAACTCCTGCAACGCAGCCTCTGGTCTTACACCGATGTCTCGAGCGCCAATCTCTACCTTGGAGGCGTGAGCATGCTCCTCGCTTGCATTGGCCTAACGAGTAATAGCGAACGACGTTTTCGCTGCTTTCTTGGCGGTCTGGCTTTCTTCGCGCTCGCCTGCGCCATCTCGGTCGCGCTGCCTTTGCGCGGCTGGCTTTACGATCTCGTGCCACTCACGCGCTACTTTCGTCATGCCAGCATGCTGCGCGGCCTCTTTATGTTTTTGGTCGCCGTGCTCGCGTTGCTCGGCGCGCGCGATCTCAGCCAGCCGCACGCATCCTTTTCCAACTCCCGACGCCTTCGCTTTCTCGCTCCGCTACTCGCGATTGTCGCCGCCCTCGCGTTCGCCATCACTCTGATTTCGGCCAAAGCGGATCATCCGGAAATTTTCCTGGCGCAACTGCATTTCATTTTTGTTTGGAGCGCACTCGTCCTGGCCGCGATTTATTGTTCGCGGACAAAATATCTTCCGCTGGCCCTTCTCACGATCGCGATGGTCGATGGCCTCATGGCCTGCCACTTCAGCGAAGGCACCATGTATAGCAAAGCCGCTCGGCCGGTTTTGCCATTGCCCGATAACGCCGCGCTCGACAACGGTCCCGCCGGTTTTTGGCGCGCGCCGGGGCACGGTTCCAACATCAATCTTTTCTTCAAAGTCCCAGCGTTTCGCAGTTACGCGCCATTCAAAAATCATTATCAGGAAGCGATCGCGAACGATCCCGTCTTGGGCGCGATGGCGCTGGGGGACGATCGCATTTGGTTCGCCTCGGCTGCTCCGGAAATCGCGCCAACTCAAGCGGCCTTCGATCGGTTCGCACAACGAGTTCGCGAACTAAACGCGCCCATACTCGTTAGGCACGCGCGCGCACAAATGCTGCATGCGCCGGCGCAGCCTAACAACAACATCGAATCGATCGCGCGCGCAGGTCGCGCCATTCACATCGCGACACACATCCTGGAATATTCGCCCGATAAACTCTCGCTCGAGGTCCGCGCGCCGAACGACGGCTGGTTGCTCGTGACCGAACGCTGGTCGCGCAGTTGGCGAGCGACGGTCAACGGTTTGGCGCAGCCGGTGGAAGCCGCGGATTTTATTTTTCGCGCGGTTCCCGTGACGAAAGGAATCAATCGCATCGAGTTTTCCTTTCATCCGTTCGGCATGCCTTGGCTCGTTTTGGCGAGTTGGCTGGTCGCCGGCTGCGTCGGTGCGCTCAGTCTGCGCACGCTCTGGCCGCGACGACAATTTGCGCGCGCCCGATACGGACTGGGCATTTTGCCTAACGAGTCTGCTCTGGCGCGCACCACGCCATGAGACCAGCGCCAATCGCGCGCGCGCCGCGTTACGAGATGCTCGCGGCCCTCGGTTTAACTGGTCTTCTCGGCGTTATGCACATCGTCTTGTTGCTGAATCGCGGGCCGCTGTGGCGCGACGAAATCAGCAGCCTCTCGCTCGCGACCGCGCCGACCTGGCCGCAGTTCTGGGCCGGCCTCGGGCTCGATCCCATGCCGGCATTTTTCCCGCTCCTTTTGCGCGCCTGGAAAACGATCGCGGGCGATTCCGATTTTCACCTGCGCATTCTCGGTTGCCTGATCGGGCTCGCCGGCCTGGGCGCGTTTTGGATGAGCGCGCGCCTAACGAAACATCGGACGCCGCTCCTTTCTTTGGTCTCGTTAGGCATTTGCCCAACCCTGATCATCTGGGGCGATTCCCTGCGCGGATATGGGCTTGGCGTTTTTTGGATCGTCCTCGCCTTCGCACTTTTTTGGCAACTAATCGAGCGACCAACGCGCTGGACTTTCGCCGCCGCGACACTTGCGGGGATCTGCAGCGTGCACTCGGTTTACACGAATGCGCTCTTGATTTTCAGCTGCGTGCTTGCTGCCATTTGCGTGACTGCGCGGCGACGCGAATGGGCGCGCGCCGGACTCGTCCTCGGCTCGGGAATGTTGGCCGCCTTTTCGCTCGTGCCCTACGCCAAGTTAGTTCACGCGACGACGGAATGGGCCGACCTCAATCGTATCGATTTCTCGCTGCTAAATTCCAGTAAAGTCCTCGCCGCCGCGTTGTCCGGCCCGCGCGAATTTCTCTTCTGGGGCTGGCTCGCGCTCATTGGTCTCGCGTTGGCGACAACGCTGATCGCGCGACCTGCCAATTCACGACGCCGCGATTCCACGCTCTATGCGCTGCTCGCGAGTGTGGGCGGTTTCATTTTCACGATGACCTTTTTTCGCGTCGTCGGCTGGGGCACGAATGTTTGGTATTACTTGCCAATTCTGGCCGTCGCCGCGGTGGCGATGGATCTGATTCTCGATCTCGAAAACTTGCGCGGCCATGCGCCGATCGCGCGCATGACAGTCGCGCTCCTCGGCGTGATTTTTGTTCTGCCGTTTTCCTTGCGCGCCTTGGATCGGCGCGCATCGAACATCGATCTCGCGGCCGCCGTTATTTCAAAGCAAGCGTCCGAGGACGATGTGGTCATCGTCTGGCCCGCGCCGGATGGGATTACTTTCCAACGTTACCTGCGTCGTCCACTCGATTGGATCGCGATTCCCCAGGTCGAACATTTCCCGGCACAGCCCGGCGACGATCTGCTCGCGCCTTTTCGGGAAGCGGGCGCACTTCAGCCAGTGATCGAAAAAGTGGAGGCCGCTTTAAAATCGAATCGGCGCGTCTGGCTCGCTTCGACCTGGCCGCTGCAACTTCCGCGCGGACCGGTGCCACCGGTCCTGCCATTGAGCGCGGCGAATCCGCGGAAGATGGGCTATTTCCTGCGCGGCTGGGGTTATCTCCTGGCGCAGGAATTCCAGATGCACGCCGCGCATATTTCGAAAGTCAATTTGCCTAACGACCAATCCATCAGCGCCTACGAAGAGGCGAATGTGCTGGTCTTCGAAGGCTGGAAAGATGTCGCTCTTCGTTAGGCGCGGCCCTCGTTAGGGCACCGGCGTTTCCCGCCAACCTTCCACAAGCGTTAGCTCCATGTTTTCATATTCCTGCACCGGCGCCGCGTTCGGTACGGGAACGGCAACGTTCCGCGCGTGCACGGCATGCAGGCGAAGAAAATGGCCCGTTTGCATCTGCCAACTGTCGCGATAAGCGCCGCCGTGCCAGTGCCCATCCGTGTCCTGATAAGCCGGCGGAATGATCGGGATTTTTTCGTCCGTTTTTTCGAAAGGAACATATCCCACGACAAAAACGCGATGCCCGGAATGAAGGACATTTTCCAAGCGCGCGAAGACCGACCGAAGCGGATCCGGTTTCATCATCTCGCGCAAATAAAGATCGTAACGATGGAAACGGTGATCGCCCATGAGCGGAAGCGTCATCACTTCTGCCGGACCGTGATAATAACGAGAGAGCGGGATGGCCGTTTCCCAAAGCGGCAGAAGAACGAGATCGCCCGGCGCGGTCAACGCCCGCAGGCGCGCGGCGACGAGATCGAGATTGGTCTGGCGCGTGGACAAGTCTTTCCACGCCGGCAAAGACGCCGCGCTCAAGACCAAAAGCGCGACGGATAAACGACCGATGCGCATGGCAAAATTCAGCCGTGGCGAGTTCATCCAGCCGGCGAAAAAAATCTCCAGCGCGCAAGCAACAAACGCGAGGAGCGCGATGTAGTACCACGGTTGCGTGACGTAATGAAGCGACCGCAAAAAGATGGCGTAACTCGCCACGCCCACAACTGAAGCGACCATGGCGAAAAGCACCGCCGCGGGGACCGAGCGTCGTCGCGCCCATGCTACCGCGGCCACGGAAATTCCTATCGCCAGCAAGCCCGGCCACAACCAAAGACCGAATGAATTCGGCGCGCCCAGGACGACGCAAATGCGTTCCCAAAGCCAGGCGAAATCGGCGTCGTAACGAATGAGGAAGGTCCACTTCCGCATGCGTTGCATCATCGGCACGTAAGGCAAAAGCGAGACCGCGGAAAACATCCCGAGCGCCAGGACAATGCCGATCGCACGCCAGGCGCGTTTTTGAATTGCCACCGCGACGGCGCCGGCGGCGATCGCCAGCAAGAGAACAGAATTATGATAGAGACATTGCACGCTGAGCAGCGCGAGGAACATCGCGACCGCCACGCGCGCCGGCTTCGGGCGCGCGCGTGTTTCCACTAATCGCCAAAAGCTACCGAAGGTGAGCACGATCAGAAAAATGCCGAGCCCGTACGCGCGCGTGGAATCGCCGTAGCGGATGAAGATTGGATTCAATCCAAGAAGCGCGAACGAAAGCACCGGCCAGCGAATGCCGAACGTGCGCGCATTTTTGAAAAGAGCGGCGAGGATGCCGAGGCCGGTGATCAAACCGAGCGCGCGCAAGGCGGCATCGTTTTGCAGACCGAACAAATCGGTCCAGCCGCGGAGCAGCGCGAAGAACAAAATCGGGAACGAATCGTAATCGAGAAAACGCAGCGCCTCCGCGAAGGACGGAAGCGTCGCCAGGTTGACGCTGTTCGCTTCGTCGCGCCAAAGACCGCCGGCATGCGTCGCGAACCGCACGTGCAGCGCGATGGAAACGAGCGCAATAATCACGACCGCGAACACTTCGAAAATTTCCAGCGCGCGAGAAAAATTCGCGTCGCTGGCCGAGGCTTCACGCGCGCCGGGCGACGCAGGAATCTCGACCGACTCGCCGTTGCGCAGGAGCGAAAGGTTCACCGTTTGCCGCCGAGGCCGGCAGTGGGCACGAGCAGTTCGGGCGTTTCGGCTTGCGCGCGTAACGAGCGTTTGCGCACGGGATTCAGGCTCCGCCAAATCATCATGTGCCGAGATACGCTGCGGAGCGGCAACTCGGCGGCGAGGATTGGTTGCGCGGGTGTGGAAAGTAAAAATGTTTCCGGTCGCCGGAGACTGGCCGCGCAAAGTTTCAGCAAACGCAAACCGCTGCGGAGCGTTTCGCGCGGCGTCATCTTCGAGCTGCCGTAAGTGCGCGCGGGCAAAGCGATCGGCATCTCCGCGACCGCGAACCCGTTGCGATGCAAAACGAAAAGGCTCTCGAAGAAAAACGAGTAACCGCTCGAACGAACACGCTCCCAAAGTTCGCGCGGGATTTCGCTTAATTGATAAACGCGCAGCGCGCCGGTCGCATCCTGCGGCAGCCGCAACAAGTTGGTCGTGAGCAGATGGCCGAGATGCGTGAGCGATCGCCGCAGTAAATTCCAACCCGGCAAACTATCGCGCTCCAGATAACGCGAACCGACCGCGACCGCGCGTCCGCTCGTTCGCGCAAGCGCAAGCAAACGCTGCACGTCCGCGGGTTGATGCGTGAAATCGCAATCCATCGTCACGAGCGTTTCGTAGGCGTGCGCGTAGGCGTACTCGATTCCGGCCTGATGCGCGCTGCCGACGCCAAGTTTTCCGGCGCGATGCAACGCGCGCACGTGCGGGAATTCCAAAGCCAAACGATCGACGATCGCGCCCGTCCCATCGGGCGAAGCGTCGTCGCAAAAAAGAATGTCGGCGCCAAGTTGGAGCGCGGTGAGTTCACGGCAAAGACGCTCCGCGTTTTCCGCCTCGTTATACGTCGGAATGAAAATGAGCAGCCGGGACATTTTCATTTTGCTCGACGGCGAATTGGCCATCATGCGAACCGCTCAACCGACCACTTCGACCACCGGCAAAGGGAAAATTAATTTTCCGCCGCCGGCGAGAAAGGAGGCTTCGCGCTCGATGATCGCTTCCCGAAAATGCCATGGCAAAACGAGCAGAAACTCCGGCTTCATCGCGGCCGCTTCGCTCTCGGAAATGATGGGAATATGCGTGCCCGGCGTGAAGCAACCGAACTTGTCCTCGTTCACTTCCACGATCGCGGGCAAGAGCTCGCGGGTGATTCCGCAATGTTGCAAAAGCACATTGCCTTTGGTCGACGCGCCGTAGCCGAGGACGTTGTGCCCTTCCGATTTCAGCGCGTGCAAGAGCCAGAGAAGTTCGGTGCGATGGCGGTCGATGCCGGATTCGAATTCGCGCTGCTGTTCGGGAGTCGTTAGGCCAAGTGTCGCCTCCATTTCTAGAACTTCCTCGATCCGCGCGACGTTCTCGCTCTGCGACGAACCGCGCCGCGCCACGGTCACGGCGAAGCTTCCGCCGTTCGTGGTGTTGAATTCGACGTCGAGGATTTTCAGGTCGCTTCGATCGGTCATCCATTTGATCTGCCGGAGCGAGTAATACTCGAGGTGCTCGTGGCAAATCGTGTCGTAACCCATGCTGCGAACGAGCGACGGCAAGTAGCTCATCTCAAAATGCCAGACACCTTCGTCGTCGAGGATCGATCCGACTTCGCGCATGAAGCCAAGCGGATCTTCCAGGTCGTAGAACATGGCGATCGAGGTGACGATGCGCGCTTTTTGTTCGCCGAAATTCTTCCGGAAAAGTTCGGCGGAAAAGAAATCCGGGATGAGATGGATGTGCGGTTGATAATAAGAAGCGAACTTCGCGCCGGTCGGATCGATGCCGACGACGGTCACGTTCTGCTGCGGGTAAAAGGAAAGGAGCGTTCCGTCGTTGCTCCCGATATCGAGAATGAGGTCGTTCGTGTGCAGTGGAAAACGCTCGATCAAATGATGCGCTTTGCTCTTGAGGTGCTGAACCATCGAACGGTTAAGCGAGGAACGGTAACCGTAGTTCGCTCCGTACATTTCCTCGACGTTGTAGGACTGACAAAGCTGCACCAGTCCGCACGCTTCGTCTTCATTCCGCGGCGTGCAGACGACTAACTCGAGCGGACCTTTCGAGGTGGCCGCATGCAAACCGCGCGGGAAAACGCCGGTCAGATGCTGTTCGCCTAACGAGAGGACGGGAACGAGATTTGTGTTTCCGCAGATGCGACATTTTTCGATCTCGCGGTAACCCGGCTGGGCCATCGGCTCGATCCGAAAGGTCGCGGGACGCGCGTGAAAATCAGGAGTGGAAAGACGGGCGAGCAAGGCTTGCACGGCTCATGCTTGAGCAGCGGTCGTGCCAATGAATCCACCCGCTTCGCCTCGCTCCGCGCCTGATTGTGTTTCGCGCTGAACTGCTGGACTCTTCGCCCATGTCCTCTCCGGAATCGCCGCGTCGCGCGCTTTACTGGCTCGCGCTCGCCGGCGTTTTGGCAGCGGGAATTTTCCTTCGTTTGCCCGCCTCGCTTTTCGAAGGCCGGAGTGCACCGCTCGCGTTTCTCAGCGCGCTTCATCCCAATCCCGGCTTCACCGGTATCGGCTTCGATGAAAGCCTTTACCGCGGTTACGTAAACGGCGTTATCCGCGGCGGCCTCGGAGATTATCCGGCGATCGTCGATCACTACATCGAAGTTCAGAAAACGCTGGTCGGTTCCATTCTACCGCCGATGCGTTTTCTCTACATTTTCGCGGCCTACCTTTGGCACCAAATCTTTGGCACCGAAGCGCTCGCCGCCTTGCACGATGTCGCTTCCTTCTTCAGCATCCTCGCGCTCCTGCTCGCAGCCGCGTTTGCCTGGCGCTTGAAAGGTCGAGCCGCGGCGCTCGGCGTCTCGGCCCTGGTCGCTTTCGCGCCGACGCAAATCCACATGTCGCAACATGCCTTGGTCGATGGGTTCTTCGCTTTCTGGGCGCTCTTTACCCTTTGGATGTTCTGGGAAAATCTGCGTGCGCCGCGCGATTGGCGATGGCTCGTGCCCTATCTCCTTGGTCTTAGTCTCATGGTTATGACGAAGGAAAACGCCGCCTTTGTTTTCTTCGCCCTGCTTGTTCTTCTCCTGCTTAATCGCTGGCTGCATTGGGGCGTGGTCACACCAGAACTGCTCGGCTGCACTGTGCTCGGCCCGCTGCTTGGGGTCGTTAGTCTGGTTTTTCTCGCGGGCGGGCTGGACACTTTGCTGACCACCTATCACCTTTCCGTCAGCAAAAATTACCATCTCGCCTACGCCATCATGACGGGCGATGGACCGTGGCATCGTTACCTGGTCGATCTACTACTCGTTAGTCCAATCGTCCTTCTCCTCGCGATCGGGGCGGTCTTTCGGCTCGATCGCACACAGGAGCCCGAGCTCTTCCTGTCCCTCTTCATCGCCGCCAGTTACCTTGTGATGTGCAACCTCAAGTACGGCATGAACCTCCGTTACGCCAACATGTGGGACATGCCGCTGCGCGTCCTCGCCTTCAGCCAACTAACTGCACTCGTTAGGCCATTCCCGCGCCAGCGAACAATCTTGCTCGCCGCCGCCGTCGCGTTGATTTGCGCGATCGAGATGCGGCAATACCTCATCCTCTTCGTCGATTATCCGCTCTACGAATTGGTCAGCGAAGGGTTACTCCGCGCCTTGCAAATCCTCAAATCCGCGCCGCCTTTTTAAGGCTGTCGTCGTCCGCTTTCTTCGATTAACCCGCGAACCAATTTCATCCGCTTTCGCAATCGCCGATTCGCCCCGAGCTGCCGAATCGTTTGATGCAAACGCCGGCTCCAGTTCGATGCAGTCGCCGTTCCCGGCGTATTGAAACGATCTTTCCGCGCGAGCAAATCGGTGATCATGACGATCGCCATCCAGGAGTTGCTCCGGAAGAGGGCGGCCAGCATTGGCCCGTAGAAATCCCGGTCGAAATCCGGCTCCGCGCCTAACGAGTGGATGCCGGCAAACTGCGCGATCTTTGCCAAATCGCCGCGCGCTTGCGCGGACGTTTCGGTTTCCTTCTCGACCGCTTCTTCCCAGATCGCGCGGACCGGCTTGTGATCGTGCGTCGCGTAAGTCGCCACCGAAAGGCGCTCGTATTCCGCGCCCGAAATCACGCGGCCATCCGCGTGCGTTTCCCATTGCGGGATCTTGAAACCAGCGATGCCTAACGAGTGCAAACTCGGCCGCACATAACGCGGCACCGTTCCGAGATCTTCCCCGACCAGTTGCGTCTCGCCGACCGCTTCCAGCGCCATGCGCAGGTATTCCTCGCCGTCGCGCCGATTCGCTTCGCAGTGCTCATCCGTTTCGTCGTCCCGCGGCGCGAAATGCGGCGCGCGGCCGCCCGTTCGCTCCAGCATTTCATCCTGCGACAGCGGCAGGAATTCCTCATTCCGTTGCGGCCGCCAGGGAAAGGAATAGATGCGATAAAAACCGAGGACATGATCGATGCGGAAGACATGAAAAATCCGGCGAACGCTATGAAGACGTTGGCGCCACCAAGCGAAACCGTTCGTCCGCATGTCGTCCCAATGATAAAGCGGAATGCCCCAATTCTGCCCCCACTTTTGCGTGAACTCGTCGTCCTTGAAATACGGCTCCGGCGGCGCGCCACCCGACCAATCGAGCTTGAACTCGTTAGGCCGCGAAAACACATCCGCGCTGTAGTAACTCACGCCGAAAGGGATGTCGCCCATAAGTGCAACTCCGCGCTCGTCGGCATATTTTTTCGCCGCCATCCATTGCTCGTAAGCGAGCCATTGCACGTAACGGAAAAACATCTCGCGCTCGCGAAAACGTTCCTGTTTTTCCAGGGATTGGCGATCCAACCAAGTCCGCGCCAGCGCCATGTTTCGCTGTTCTGCCGGCCATTGATCCCACGCTTCGCTGCCGCCGTTTTCTTCCATGAGCGCGCGGAAGAAAACGTATTCATCCAGCCACGATTTTTCCTCCGTGCCGAATCTCTCAAACGCTTCCGACACACCTGCGCGCGACCGAAAATGCGCGAACGCTTTTTCCAAAAGCGCGTTTTTCATCTGGCGCACTGTTTCGTAGTCGATGCTGCCCGCGCGCAATTTCCGCAGATTAAATTTCGCGACGACTTCTTCGAAATCCTCCGCCGTTAAATCCTCCGGCGAATGCGGCGCGAGATGCAGCGTGGTCGGCTCGAGCGCGGTCGAACTAATCGCGTTGTAAGGACTGTTGTCGCCGCCCGTTTCGTTGATCGGCAAAAGCTGCACGAGCGAGAAACCCACCTCCGCCGCCCAATCAACAAACTGCCGCAAACCCTCAAGGTCGCCGATTCCAAGATCGTCATCCGTGCGCAGAGCGAAAACCGGCACGAGCACGCCCGCGATGCGATTGTCCGGCGCGAGTGTCATTTCATTTTTTCCCGCCAGTAATTTGGCGTCGCTGAAGATGCATCACGGCGATGATTTCGATAACATCACGAACGCGATAGACGATCGCGTAGGGAAATCGACGAACGCGAATCTTGCGAATGTCGTTTTCGATCAGGCGATGAAGATGCGGCGTCCGCTGCATTCGCGCGACCGTCGATTCCACCGCGGGTGACGAAGCGTTCGCCGAGTCCCGTCTGCCGTTCCTCGTAGAAACTTGTTGCCGCGGCCAATTCCTCGCGCGCGGCCGCCGCGAAACCTACGCGCCTCATTTGCGCGGCCGGCGCAGCGCAGTGAAAACTTCTGTGGCAGAAGCAGTGTCCGAATCGCTCGCGTCCAGCTCCCGACAACGACGCCGGATTTCCTCGCGCCATTCGTCGGTGACCGGGAAATCTTCGTCCTGTTCAAGACTCTCGAGAAGCTTCTCGGCCAGAAACGCCCGCGATTTTTCCGGAAGCGCCAACGCTTGATTTACGAGCTCATCCATTCGGCAGAAGAGAATATATCAGCGTCGCGAAACCTGCCAATCCTCCAGCAGTTGCGTCGGAATTTCTTTTAGAAAACGCGAGGGGCGTTGGAACATTTCGCCGTAGCCGGCATTGAGACGCATGTGCGGATACGTTAGGTAAAGTTCGTCGCGCGCGCGTGTGATCGCGACGTAAAACAAGCGGCGTTCTTCTTCGATCGCTTCCCGCGTTTCCAGCGAGCGCGTGCTGGGAAACATTCCGTCGGTCAGCCAGATGACGAAGACGGTGTGATACTCGAGGCCTTTCGCCTGATGCACCGAGGAAAGATTGACCGCCTCGGTGTCGGCGGTCTGATTCGGCGCAGCTTCCGCGTCGACGTTGCTGATGAGCGCGAGTTGCGAGAGAAATTCATTCGCGTCTTTGAATTGGCGCGCAAAAGCCGCGAGCTGATTCAGATCTTCGCGACGTAATTCGTAGTTCGAAAAATTCGCTTTCGCGTAATCGTCGTAAACCGCTTCGACCACGGAGGTGATCATTTCCGACGGTGGGTTCGGCGCTCCGTTCGGCGCGATTTCATCGAGCGTGTAGGCAAGTTGATCCCACGATTTCTTCGTCTTCGAGCTGACCGGCATCGCGAGTAATCGCTCCGACCAACTCGTGATCTCGCCCCCGGCTTCGAGCGAAGTTTCCCAGGCGCGCCAGAGATTATCCGCACTCTTGCCGCCGATCCCGGGAAGCAATTTTACCATCCGTTTGAACGCGACTTCATCGCGCGGGTTCGCGACGAAGCGGATGAACGCCGCGACGTCTTTGATGTGCGCCTGCTCGAAAAAACGCACGCCGCTCGTGATCTGATATGGAATGCCGCGGCGCGAAAATTCCAACTGCAACTCGACCGCGTGATAGTGCGCGCGATAGAGCACCGCGATTTCGTCCAGCGCGATTCCTTCGTCGCGCAATTCCAGAATCCGTTGCGCGACGAACTGCGCCTGGTCGTTCCCCGTTTCCAGCGCGACCAGCGCCGGTTTTAACTCGTTAGTCTGCCGCGTCGCGCTCAGTTCTTTCTTAAACTGCTCGACGTTCGGCGCGATGGCCGCATTCGCGACCGAGAGAATCTCCGGCACGCTCCGGTAGTTCAGCTCGATCTTGAAAACCTGCGCATCGGGATAGCGCTGCGGAAAGGCCAGGATGTTTTTGAAATTCGCGCCGCGCCAGGAATAGATCGATTGCGCGTCGTCGCCCACGACCATGACGTTGCGATGCTCGGCCGCGAGCGTGTCGATGAAGTCGGCCTGGATTTTGTTCGTATCCTGATACTCATCCACCAGGATGAATTGGAATTTCCGCCGATAAAAACCCGCGACCTCTTCGTGTTCCTTCAACATCCGCAGCGTCTTCTCGAGCAAGTCGTCGAAGTCCATCGAGTTAGTCGATTTTTTCTTCCGCTCGTAGCGCGCGTGAACGTCTTTGATTTGCTCGATGAGCGGCAAAAAATAGGGAAATTTCTCCGCGAGCAGTTCCTCGATCGCGCGTTCGGTGTTGACCGTGAAACTGAAAATGTCCGCAAGCACATCGCCTTTTGGAAAACGGATTTCCTTCGGATTAATCCCCGCGGCCGCGACTACGGTATCGATCAAATCCTTCTGATCTTCGCGATCGAGAATGGTGAACCCGCTCGAGTAACCGAGCACGCTGCCATGACGCCGCAGCATGCGATTTCCGATAGAATGAAACGTCCCGCCCCACAAGCCGCTCGCATCCATCGGGAGCAAATTCGCGACGCGATCCAGCATCTGCCGCGCGGCTTTATTAGTGAAGGTAAGCAGCAAAATATTCCGCGGATCGACCCCGTTCTCGAGCAAGTAAGCGACGCGATAAATCAGCGTGCGCGTTTTGCCTGAACCCGCGCCCGCGATGACTAGAAGCGGCCCCGGCGACGCGGTCACGGCGGCGTGTTGTTGCTCATTTAATTCCGCCGCATAATCGATGCGAATGCCCGGCGCGGAGGGAGCGCGCTGAAGAGTGTACTGCCGAGCCATCGAGCGTTATCTCTAACGGCGGTCGGCGGCTGCCGCAATTTTTGGCGGTTTCGCTTTCAGCCCGGGCAAATGCCCAAGGCAGATTTTTATTTCAAACCTTTCGTTTCCCCGCATCCAACATTGCGACGACGGCGAATATCTTCCGATGTACCAGCATGCACTTCTCCCGATCCCCTCGCGGATCCGTTTCCCTCAGGCGGCGCCACGGCGCGGTCTTAAGCTTCTTTGCCTTCTCGCCATCTGCCTTGCGGGCACCTGGTTTGGCAGTGTTACAACGTCGTTAGGCCAGGTCTCGGTTACTCCCACCATCGGCTTCGACATCAATACGGGAATCTACACTTACTCCTATTCAGTAACGAATGGCACAGTCGACACTCTCGCCATCGTTTCCTTCGGCGCCATGCCAACCGGAACACTCACCGTGCAAAACCTGACCGCACCGATGGGTTTTATTTCCACTTACGATTCAGGGAATGGTTTCATTTCCTTCCTCGAGGATAACAATGCCTCCACTCCGCAGACCTTCGAGCCTGGCTCTACCATCACGCCCTTTACCTTCACCAGCACTGTCGCCCCCGGCGCGACGACTTTCGAGGCACTGGACATCAATGGTAACTCCTTCACCGGCATAACCCAGGCGCCTATCCCGGAACCCGGAATTCTTGCTTTGTGCGCGCTCGCCGTTCCGGCGGCCGGATTCCTTCTTTATCGACGTCGAAAACTTCAGCGGTCCATCTGCCTCGCCTAGCACTTGTCACTCTCCCATTTCATGAAAAAAACAAAATCCTCCAACCCGCGCACGATGCGCCGGTTCTACCTCGCCCTCTCCAGCGCGACCATCTTCGCGGCTGCGTTCCTCCTCGTTCAACCTTCGCCGGTTGAGGCTTCCAGTCATAGCGATGCGCCGCTAATCAAGCTCGATCCGCAAGCTAACTTAACCGACGTTTACGCTTTCATTCGCCTCCGTCCCACCAACGAAAAGGTCCTGGTCGTTGAAGTCAACGTGCGGCCATTTTCCGAGCCGGGCGACGGCGTCATGTATGACTCCTTCTCGCCGGATGCGCTCTATAGCATTCACATCACCAACCCCGCGACCGGCGTCGAAACTCAGCGTTACGATTTTCGATTTTCACCGGTGGACTCTGTGAATGGCAACTACAAGAACCTTAACACTATCCTGCGTTACGGTCGCGGGACTGAGATCGGACCGATCATGACTGTAGGTGATGCGCGACAGAATTTTGTGCAGAGTTATACCGTGACCAAGACGGTTAATGGGACGGCGACGCAGTTGAATAACACGACCCTGTTAGTTCCGCCACCGAACGTCGGTAAGAACACCACCCCCTCTTATAACGACGCTAACGGACGTGCCATTTCCGGCGCGACCAGCCGAGCGGCGCTCGATCCTTACACTAACCAGACGACTTACGACCTGCCAGGTGGGACGACGGTTTTTGCTGGTTCGCGCGAGGACGGTTTCTATGCGGATACGCCGGCCATCTTCGACCTTCTAGATGGCCGCATCATTAATAACAACGGTAATCCGAACGACGGCCTCGGCCAGGATGGAAATGGCGTGGACGGCTTCAAGGGCTACAACGTTTTGCATTATGCCATCGTAATTCCGATCTTGCAGTTAACTCCCTCGGCTTATACCGGCGCTCTGCAACCCGCCAGCACCGGCGTAGGCGTTTATGCCTCGGTTAGCCGGCCGCGTGTAACTCTCCGCCAGACTAACCAGAGCGACGTTTCTTCCGGGCCGTTCATTCAAGTGAACCGTTTGGCTAACCCGCTCTTCAACGAAGTGTTAGTCGCGCTCGCGGACAAGGATAACTATAACCGTCGCAGCCCGACCGACGACGCGTCCATGTTCGCGACTTACGCCTTAAACCCGGAGATCGCCGTCCTGATCAATGCGGTTTTCGGGACGAACTTTCAGACGACAAATCGGACGGATTTGCAGGGGATTTTCATTCCCGATGTGATTCGCGTGAACACGAACACCGGAGCGGTTCGCGTGCCGGGAGAAGCCGGCTTCAATCGCCTTAGCTTCATCGGTGGCGATACGATCGATAACGGAAGCGGAACGCAGATTCCTTCCGGTTGGCCGAATGGCCGGCGCTTCGGTGACGACGTCGTCGACATAGCGCTCACCGCCGTAGCGAGCGGTCCCAGCTTCAATTCGATTACGGTTCTAGGCGATAACTCAGCGGCTAACGACCAAGTCTACAATGTAACTTTCCCTTACGCCGCCACACCGAACGCCGGCCCGCGCAATACGAAGGACTCCGGGCCGAATGTGATGCCGACGCCAGCGCCGTCGCCGGGGCCGTCCCGTATTAGATAAGTTAGGTAAGGACAGTTTGTGAAAGGCGCGCTTCGCAAGGAGCGCGCCTTTTCACTCTTAGTTAAATCAATGAGCGATTCCAAACCAGTGGCGAATAAGACTCGAATCCTGGCTGTGGCACTTTGCCTGGCCGTTGCTTTAGCTGCTGCGTTACTCGTTAGGCATTTTGAAAGCCGTTCGTCCGCCACGCCTCTTTCGAACGAAAAATCCGCGCAAACTCCAGCGCAAATCCTGGCCCTGGTTCCGGATACGCTCGGTGATTCGTTAACCGACCAGGCGATCGCTAAGACGCGTACGCGCGCTCAGCAGACTCCGAACAGCCCCGGCGCCTGGGTGAACCTGGGCGATGCCCTAATGCAAAAGGCGCGCGACACGACGGACGAAACCCTCTACGACCCGGCGCAGTTTTCCTATGAGCACGCGCTCCAGCTCGATCCGCGAAACATCGGCGCGATGGCCGGGATGGCCTGGGTCACGGGCGACCGGCATTTGTTCGACCAGAGCATCGACTGGGGGAAAAAAACATTGGTCGTCGATCCTGGTAACGCAGCCGCCTATGGCATTATGGGCGACGCCGCGCTTCAGCTTGGCGATTACGACGCGGCCTTTCGGGATTACCAAAAGATGGCCGACCTCCGGCCCGACATTTCGTCCTACAGCCGCGGCGCGTATTTGCTTTGGCTTACGGGTAAGAGGCAAAACTCGTTGTGGCTAATGGAGAAAGCGATTCGCGCCGGCGCGCCCTATGCCGAGAACACTGCCTGGTGCCGGTCGCGTCTCGCACTCATGCTCTTTAACCAGGGCGCTTATCCTCCGGCGGAACAAGCGCTCGCTCCCTCGCTCGCGGCCGCGCCCCGGAATATGCACGTCTTGCTCGCGGCCGGTCGAATCAAGACCGCGTTGCACGATTATGCAGGCGCGAGAGATTTTTATCGGCGGGCGCTGGAAGTGGCGCCGAATGTCGAAGCCCTGGGTGCGCTGGGAGATCTTGCTCTTGCTGAAGGAGCGAAAGACGAAGCGGAAAAATATTATCGGCAAGTGGATGAGCTGCACGCGCAACACATGGCCAAGCGAGCGCATGACCATATGCAGGTGGCGCGCTTTTATGCCGATCACGATCGCAATTTGGTCGAAGCTTTGCGCTTGGCGGAACAACAAAAGCTCACCCGCAACGTGCTCGAAGCGGACACGCTCGCCTGGGTTTACTATAAGAATGGGCAGTTCGATAAAGCGCAGGAAGCAATCACTCGCGCGCTCAGCCAAAACACGCCCGACCCGGCCATCCAATATCACGCCGGTATGATCGCCGCGCATTTTGGCGATCGCGTTACGGCGCAAAAATATCTGGGAACGGCCTTGAGCTGGAGTCCGCTCTTCAGTCTGCTCGACGCGCCTCTGGCGTTGCAGGAAATGAATGAGCTGGGCAGTCGTCCGGCCATCGCCGCGGCGCCCGCGCCGACGCCGTGAGCTGGATGCGCAACCTCCGCGGACGCCTCGGCTCTTTCGCTCTCTTCTTCGCGCTCACTCTCGTTCTCGCGCGCACGGCCGCCGCGCACAGCGAGCCCACCAGCTTCCTCGATTTCCATCTTTCCTCGGAGGGAATGACGGTTGTCTTGACCGCTTCGACGACCGATCTGGCGCACGATTTGCCGACAGTCGAGCCGCGCATGCTTCTGGAAACAGACACGATTCAGGAACAACGAACCGTGCTCGGCCCCACCCTTCTTTCCCGGCTGCGCATCAGCGCCGACGGCGCAATTCTCTCAGGCCAACTTCGCGAGATCGAAGCGTTGCCGGAGCGACAGGATCTCCGTCTGACATTTGCCTTCGCCTGGTCCGCCACACCCGAGACCATCCAGATCGAGGCGCGCCTTTTCCCTTACGATCCGCGCCACAAAACGTTCGCGAATTTCTACCGCGGCGACCATCTGGATCGACAGGAAGTATTCGAAGGAAATCGGACGACGCTCGATTTTCATCCGGGCGCGGCGCAAAGCACCGGCGCGGTCGTTCGCCAATTCCTCTTCGAAGGTGTGCATCACATTTTCATCGGACCGGATCACATCCTCTTCATCATCGGTCTTCTTCTTCTCGGCGGGTCGGTCGCGCGTTTGCTCAAAATTGTAACCGCCTTCACCATCGCTCACAGTATCACCCTCGGTCTGGCTACCTTTGGACTCGTTAGTCCATCGCCCCGGCTGATCGAGCCTTTGATCGCGCTCAGCATCGTCTTCGTCGGTGTCCATGCTTTGCTCGGTCGTCGCGGCGCGGACACGCGCATGCTTTTCGCGTTCGGTTTCGGACTCGTGCACGGATTTGGTTTTGCCAATGTCTTGCGCGAAATGGCGCTGCCGCGCCATGCGCTTGGCTGGTCGCTCTTTTCTTTCAACGCCGGCGTCGAAATCGGTCAGATCTGCATCGTCGCCGCGGTCGCGCCTTTGCTCGCCCTCATCCGGCGACGCAGCGAAGTTGCGGGCGAACGCACGGTCAACGCGCTTGCTTTCATCGTCGTGACTGCGGGCGGGTTTTGGTTTTTTCAACGCGTCATGAGTTGAGCGCCAGCGCGGGTTCCATCTTGAAGCCGCACTCGCGAAAACTAACCTGAACCAATGCGTGTCCTCGCGATCGACTGCTCGCTCCGCAATAGCGGCATCGCCATTCTGGAGTCTAACGAGAACAAGCTGCGCGCCATTCATTACGGGACCATTCCGAACGCGACCAAGCTCCGTTCCTCATCCTGCCTCGTGGCCATCCACGATCGGCTGGCGGAATTGATTCACGAACATGAACCCGATTGCTGCGCGCTCGAGTCGGTCATTTATGTGCAAAGTTACAAGACCGCGATCGCCCTCGGCGCGGCGCGGGGCGCGGCCATTCTCGCGGCCGCGGAACGTGGCCTGCCGATTTTCGAATACGCGCCGAAGCGCATCAAACAGGCAACAGTCGGTCGCGGCGGCGCGGATAAAACTCAGGTCGCGTTCATGGTCCGCGCGCTTCTCGGATTGACCGAAACACCCGGGCCGGATGCGGCCGACGCGCTGGCCATCGGCCTAACACATTTGCGTTCGCACAAAGCGTCGCAACTCGGTCTCCCCGGTGGCGCGCAGATATGAGCGAGCAACTTCACGTCCGCTGGCTCGGTCGCATCGGTTACGCGGACGCGCTCGCTTTGCAGGAAGATTTGGTCGCGCGCAAGCACGCCGATCACTCGTTAGGCGACGAACTGCTCTTGCTCGAACACGAGCCGGTTTACACCATCGGACGCACTCCGGACCAATCGAGTTTGCGCGGCGCCGCGCATTTGCCGCATCCGCTGGTCGCGATTAATCGCGGCGGCCAAGCCACCTATCACGGGCCGGGACAATTGGTCGGTTATCCGATCATCGATCTGCGCCGTCACGGGCAAGACTTGCATCGATATCTTAGGTGGATCGAAGAGACGCTGATCGACTTGTTAGGCGACTACGGCGTGAACGCGCAAACGCGGCCCGGCTTGACCGGTGTTTGGATTGGCGACCGCAAGATCGCTTCCATCGGCGTCGGCGTTCGACACTGGATCACGATGCACGGCTTCGCGCTCAACGTCGCTGGCGACCTCGCGCCTTTTAGGCAAATCGTTCCCTGCGGTATCGCTGATGTGACAATGACTTCGCTCCAGCAGGAAAGCGGCGAAACATTCGCGGTCGAAGAAGTGGCCGCGCGCGCTGGAAAATTATTCGCGAATCGCCTGGAGGATTTGCGACCAAACGGAAGCAAACGTCGTATCTTAAGCGTATGATTCCACTCGAAGACAATGCCGGCGATATCGTCGGCAAAGCTCAGCGCGGGCTCGGAATTTCCGATAGTCAGCTCGCGGAAAAATCCGGCGTAAACGCGGACCGCGTTCGCTCGTTGCGCGATGGAAATTTCGATGACGAAACGTTGCGCGCCATCGCGCCGGCGCTCGGTCTGGATGCGGATTCGTTAGGCAAACTTGCACGCAAAGAATGGGAACCGGAAACGATCCCGACGATCGAGGGGCTGGCGCAATTCAATACGCCTTACGGCGACATGACGGTGAACGCTTACCTGGCCTGGGATCCCGCTTCACGCGCGGCCATCGCCTTCGATACCGGCGCGGATTGCGGCGAAATGCTGGAGCGAATTCAAAGCGAAAATCTCATGGTCAAACTCATTTTGCTCACGCATGCGCATCCGGATCACGTGGCCGATTTGGCGCGTCTGCAAAAGGAAACCGGCGCGCCGACTTATATTTCCGAACAGGAATCGGCCAACGATGCGAAGGGAATCGCGGAAGGCCGGCGCTTCGAATGCGGAGTTTTACGAGTGGCTTCCCGCCTAACGAGTGGTCATTCGGTTGGCGGAATGACTTTCGTCGTCGAAGGCCTGGAGCGGCCGCTCGCGATCGTGGGCGATTCCATTTTCGCCGGCTCGATGGGCGGCGGCGCCGTTTCCTATGACGACGCCTTACGCAACAATCGCGTCAAGATTCTGACCTTGCCTAACGAGACCATTATTTGTCCCGGCCACGGCCCGCTCACCACCGTCGAAAAAGAAAAACGCGAGAATCCTTTCTTCGCCAGGCATTAGCGCGCGCTACATTTTCCCATCATGAATATTGGTTTCGTCGGAGTCGGACGGATGGGCGCGAACATGGCGCGGCGACTGAAAGATCGCGGCTATCACGTGACCGCGCTCTTCGACGCGAATCGCTCCGCCGTGACCGCGCTCGCCCAGGAGATCGGCGCTTCCGCTTGCCCGACGCTCGGCGATCTGGCCGCGGGCACCGATGTGATTTTCACCGTCGTCTCGGATGACGCGGCCATGCGCGAAATTTTCAGCGGCGACGACAACTTGCTCATCAACGCGCAGGGCAAGTTGTTCATCAATTGCGCGACCATTTCGCCGCAGGTGCATTTGGAGATCGAGCAGCTCGCGCAAAAAGCCGGCGCGCAAACGCTCGAAGCTTGCATGGCCTCGAGCATCACACAGGCGCGCGAAGGCTCGCTTTATTTAATGTGCGGCGGAAGCGAGGAAAATTTCCGGCGTGCGGAACCATTGTTAAAAGATCTCAGCGCATCGTTGCGTTTCGTGGGCAAGACCGGCGAAGCCGCGAAGGTGAAAGCGCTCGTCAACATGGTGATGAATATCAACACCGCTGGCTTGGCCGAAGGTCTTGGTCTAGGCGACGCGCTTGGGCTCGATCTCACGATGTTGCGCGAGATTTTTTCCCAAACCGGCGCCGCTTCCCGCGTTCTGCAAACCGATGGCGAAGACATGCAAAATCGCGATCACGCTTGTTTCTTTTCCGCGGCCCATGCCGCGAAAGACAGCGGCATCGCGTTCGATCTGGCGGAGGACATCGGGCTCGATCTCCCATTGGCGCGCGCGACCAAAAAACAATACGAAGAAATGTTCGCGGAAGGTCTCGGCGATCTCGATAAATCCGGCGTCGCCGAGTTGACCTTCAAGGGCCGCTTCAAACATTCCGGCGATCGCGTTTAACCCGAGTCCGCGCGTTGCGATTGCGCAGGAATCTACAGCGGCCAGCAACAGGCTTGGCAAGCTCCTCGGAAATCGCGAAACTTCCGAGCAGTCGGCTGCCGCAACGCAAATCGGAGTTCCCCTCTATGAGTTTCCTCGACCGCTCTCAAACCATCGCTCCCGCCGGATATAATCGCTGGCTCCTCCCGCCCGCCGCGCTCGCGGTCCATCTTTCGATCGGGCAAGTTTACGCGTTCAGTGTTTTCAAACTTCCGCTGACGAAAATCATCGGCATCACGAAAGCCGCGCCTAACGACTGGTCGCAACCCTCGCTCGCCTGGATTTTTAGCCTGGCGATTTTCTTCCTTGGCGCGTCCGCCGCCATCTTCGGCAAATGGGTCGAACGCGTCGGGCCGCGCAAAACCATGTTCGCGGCCGGGCTTTGTTTTGCCGGCGGCTTTCTCGTCTCCGCGCTCGGCGTTTCGCTCCATCAACTCTGGATTATTTATCTCGGCTACGGCGTGCTCGGCGGTTGCGGACTGGGACTTGGCTACATCTCGCCCGTCTCGACTTTGGTGAAATGGTTTCCCGATCGGCCCGGCATGGCGACGGGAATGGCGATCATGGGTTTCGGCGGCGGCGCGTTTATCGGGTCAAATCTGAGCCTGCTCCTGATGGATCATTTTAAATCCGCCACCAGCACCGGCGTGGTGCAAAGTTTCATCGCCCTCGGTCTGATTTATTTTTGCTTCATCCTCTTCGGCGCCTTCATCGTGCGCGTGCCGGCGGAAGATTGGAAACCGGCCGGCTACGTCGCGCCGACGCAGCAACAGCACCTGATCACCAACGCAAACGTGGCCCTCGACCAAGCGTGGCGGACGCCGCAGTTCTGGTTTCTTTGGGTCGTCCTTTGTTTCAACGTCACCGCCGGCATCGGCATTCTCGAGCAGGCTTCGCCGATGATTCAGGAAATGTTCGCCGGCAAGATTACACCGGCCGCGGCGGGCGGATTCGTCGCGCTTCTCAGTCTCTTTAATATGGTCGGCCGTTTCATTTGGTCGTCGCTCAGCGATTACACCGGACGCAAAGCCGTTTATGTGATCTTCCTCTTGTTAGGCGCGGTTCTCTATTGCCTGATCCCGTTGGCCGGTCACAGCGGCAACGTCATTTTCTTCGTCGGCGTCTGCGCGATTATTCTCAGCATGTATGGCGGCGGCTTCGCCACCATCCCCGCTTATCTGAAGGATCTTTTCGGCACCATGCAGGTTGGCGCGATTCACGGACGGCTCCTTACCGCCTGGTCGGCCGCGGGAATTCTCGGACCGGTTTTGGTCAATTACATTCGCGAACATTTGAAGAGTCGCGGCGCGGCCGGCGTCGATCTCTACGCGCCGACCATGTATCTCATGGCCGGGCTGCTGGTCATCGGATTGATCTGTAATCTACTCGTTAGGCCAGTGGCGGAACGATTTTATTTTCGCGGAAACGCGGTGAGGTAACGAAACGAAAATCTGCTCATGAATGATGCAACTCAATCAGCCAGCAGCGGCGCAAAACTCTTCCTTTATTGGGCGGTCGTCGGAATCCCTCTTGCCTGGGGCATTTGGACGACAGTGCTAAAGCTGAAGGCGCTCTTCGGCTAACGCGCGCAGATTTGCGCAGTCGTTCGGCGCGCGCGAAACGTATCTTCGTTATGGGAGATGCGCCGCATCAGGATACGATCGCGCAAAAGCCGGACGCGCTAACCGAGGGCGCGCCGCTCACTTCGCCGGCCGAAGCGGCCGATCGCGACCAAGCCGATCCAACGCCCGGCGCGCGCACGCCGCTGGAAGCCCAGCCGGCCGAGATGACCGAACCGCATCATGTCGCGGCGGGCATGCCGGCGGTTTATCAAACGACGCGATTTGCGGTCGGCGAAATGGGTTTGGGCCGCGGCGTGAAGACGTTGCTCAAGGTAAATCAAAAGGACGGATTCGATTGCCAAAGCTGCGCCTGGCCAAGTCCGGACGAACACCGCCAAGTCGCGGAGTTTTGCGAAAACGGCGCGAAAGCGATCGCTGACGAAGGCACAACCAAACGCGTTACGCCGGATTTTTTTCGCGCACATTCTCTCGAGGAATTGCGCAGGAAAAGCGATCACTGGTTAGGCCAGCAAGGCCGGCTGACGCATCCAATGGTCAAGCGCGCGAACGCGACGCATTACGAAGCGATCGGCTGGGACGACGCGTTTTGCTTGTTGGCTAACGAGTTAAACGCGCTGCCCACGCCGGACGCCGCGGCCTTTTACACCAGCGGCCGCACGAGTAACGAGGCCGCGTTTTTATATCAGCTTTTTGCGCGGCAATTCGGCACGAACAATCTGCCCGATTGCTCGAACATGTGTCACGAATCGAGCGGCGAAGCGATGACCGAGACGATCGGCATCGGCAAAGGTTGCGTAAAGCTGGAGGACTTCGACCACGCGGACGCGATCTTTATTATCGGGCAAAATCCCGGCACCAATCATCCGCGCATGCTCTCGAGTTTGCAGAGCGCGAAAGCCGGCCACGACGGCAGACCGGGCGCGAAAATTGTCTCGATTAATCCGATGCCGGAGGTCGGGAATTTTCGCTTCAAGAATCCGCAGGACCTGAAGAATCCATTGAAGTTGCCCGGCTTTTTTCTCGGGAAAGGAACGGAGCTGAGCGACCTGTGGTTACAGCTTCGAATCAACGGTGATGTCGCGACGCTCAAAGGCATCATGAAGGAAATGCTGGCCGCGGAAGACGCGCGGCCGGGCACCGTTTTCGATCTCGATTTCATCCGCACCTACACCGCGGGCTACGAAGAATTCATCGCCGATCTGCGCGAAGCAAGCTGGGACGACATCGTGACCGGCAGTGGCCTAACGAGAGATAAAATTCGCGCGGCGGCCGAGATCGCAATGAGCTCGAAGCGCATCATCGTTTGCTGGGCCATGGGATTGACGCAGCACAAGAACGCCGTCGATACCATTCAGGAAATCATCAACTTCCTCTTGTTAGGCGGGAACATCGGCCGGCCCGGCACCGGGCCGTGTCCGGTGCGCGGGCATTCAAACGTGCAAGGCGATCGGACGATGGGGATTTGGGAACGCATGAACGACAAGTTCATGGACAAACTCGGCGCGGAGTTTGGCTTCGTTCCGCCGGAAAAACATGGTCACGACGTAGTCGAGACGATCAAGGAAATGCATCGCGGGCATGTGCAAATCTTCGTCGGCATGGGCGGAAATTTTCTCTCCGCCACGCCCGACACCGAATACACCGCGAAGGCGTTGCAGCGTTGCCGGCTGACCGCGCACGTCGCGACCAAGTTGAATCGTGCGCATCTCATCACCGGCGAAACCGCGCTCATTTTGCCGTGCCTCGGACGTTCCGAAATCGATCGGCAAGCGGGCGGCGAACAGTTCGTCACCGTGGAAGATTCGATGGGCATCATCAATCCTTCCCGCGGCAACCTCGAGCCCGCGAGCGAACATTTGCGCAGCGAACCGGCCATCGTCGCCGGTCTGGCGGAAGCGACCTTAAACGGCCGGACGAAGACGAATTGGAAAGCGCTGGTCGCGGATTACAGCCGCATCCGCGATCACATTGACCACGTCATCCCCGGCTTCGAACATTTCAACGAACGCATCACGCGTGACATTTTTTATTTGCCTAACGAGGCGCGCGACAAACGGAAGTTCAACAACAAGATTGGCAAAGCGAAGTTCACCGTTCATCCGATTCCGCGGCACGAAATGGAGCCGGGCCGTTACATCATGATGACCATTCGTTCGCATGATCAATTCAACACCCACATTTACGGTTTGGATGATCGCTACCGTGGAATTTACAACGGCCGGCGCGTCGTTTTCATGAACAATGAAGACGTGGCCGCGGCTGGTTTGCAACAGGGGCAGCTCGTTGACCTAACGAGTCATTTCGAAAACGAAGAACGCGTCGCGCGGCATTTCCAAGTCGCTCCCTACGATCTCCCGCGCGGTTGCACCGCGACCTATTTTCCGGAAACGAACGTGCTCGTGCCAATCAATAGCGTGGCCATTCGCTCGAACACGCCGACGAGCAAATTCGTCGTCATCTCGATCGCGCCTTCAACCGATGGTGAAGTGGCGGCCGCAGAAATTCTTTCTCAGGCGAGACCGACCCGCGCGACGCCGGTGTAAATGTTCATCGTTTCGCCGCGGATGAATCCGACGAGCGTTTGATTGTTCGCGCGCGCGAATTCCACCGCCAAACTAGTCGGCGCGGAAATCGCTGCGACGATGGAAATGCCCCCCGCCAGCGCCTTTTGCATCATCTCGAAGGAAACGCGTCCGCTGAGGAAAAGCACTCTGCCGCGCGCGGGCAAACGGTTCGCCAACAGCTCGTGACCGACTAATTTATCGAGCGCGTTATGGCGACCGACATCTTCGCGCACGACTTCGGGATTGCCTTGCAGATCGAACAAACCGCAGGCGTGAAGTCCGCCTGTGCGATCGAAGGTTCGCTGTTCGCGACGCAGCGCGTCAGGAAGAGTTCGCAAAATTTCCCGCGTAATCACGCTCTCATCATCGATCGGCGGATAGGTTTGCCGAACGGCTTCGATTGTTGCTTTGCTGCAAACTCCGCAACTGGATGAGCTAAAGATATTCCTCGTTAGGCGGGCCGGGTCGAACGAAGCCGGATCGCGTAACGTGACGTTCACCACCTGGTCTTCGTTCGTCGCGCCGCAGAGCGTGATCTCAAAAATGTCCGTCGCGTGACGAATGAGATTTTCCGTCAGCAGAAAACCGGCGGCGAGTTCGCGGTCATGTCCGGGCGTGCGCATCATCACGGCGACGCTGCACTTTTCGATGCGCAACTCGACTGGCTCCTCGACCGCCACCTCGTCCGGCTCTTCTTTCGCCGCCGCGCTGCCGCTCAGCCTAACGACTGGTTCGGTTCGACTGGCGGACGAGATCATTGCGATTGAAACGCTGTCGACCAATCGGCCGGCGTGTTCAGGTTTAGAAAAAGCGCTGCGTCTTCGGACGCGATCAATTGCTCGCGCATGAATCCGTCATCGAGACAGCGCCTAACGAATTGTTGGAGCGAGTAACGACCTTGCGCGAGTTGCTCTTCCGCTAATGCGCGCGCTGCGCTCGGATAGATTGCGGCCAACGGTTCAAGCCCGTCGGTCATCGGTACAACACCGCAATCGTGCGCGCAAAACTTGAGCAAGTCCTTCAAACAATCGGCGGTCATTCGCGGCAGATCCACCGCGAGTGCGAGCAGAAATTGCGATTCGCACGCTCGTAAGCCCGCGATCAAACCAGCCAACGGTCCGGCGTTGATTTGCGCATCGGAAATAACCTTACAGCCTGCGCGCGTCCATTCAGCGCGCGACGGACCGGCGATAAAAATTTGTTTTGGCGCAAGCGATTCCAACAACTGGATCTGTCGTTGCCAAAGCGGCACGCCGTCGATTTCGAGAAAGGCTTTGTCCTTTCCCATGCGTGTAGATTTTCCGCCGGCGAGCAAGACCGCGCTGAAGTCCGGCGCCACGGCTTACGCGGCGGCGAGCATGGCGAACTCCGCGGCGCCGGTCGTCAAACATCCATCGCTGAGAATGCGCGCGCGGAGACCGCCGTTGTGTTTCAGCCACGCTTCCGTGCCGGGACAAAACGCGGTGTCCATCCAGTAACATGGCTTGCAATGCGCGGTCCCGAGCAAGCGCACGCCTTGCAACTCAAAGGTCGCACCGATGAGTGAATTCAGATCCGCACCGGAGACGAGCACGTTGCGACGCAGCACGCTGGCGGGTTTATCGACAAACGGAAATGCTGCGTTGAGCGATTCGAAAGTTTCCAGCGCGAAAAATGTAATCTGCCCTTGGTAATCATCTTTGAAATCGAAGAAGCGATCGCCACGGATGCCGTGGCCCGCGACGCATTCGATCTGCTCGACTTTCTGCATCGGAAAATCGTCGGGCTCGCGGCCGGCGTGGCCGAAATAGTTGTGGCCGGCCGAGATAAACATCTGCTCAATGCGCACGAGGCACGGTAATTTCACCGGCGCGCTGGTGCAATCGCGCGCGCGAATTATTGGAGCGCGGCGAGGATGCGCGTAAGCAGAAGCGCAGGCATGAGGCCGAGCAGGAGAATGATGGAAGCGAGCGCACCGATCGTGATTTTTTGCAGGGCTTCGCCACTGGAACGATGACTCGTTAGGCGCATATAGGTTCCGGGTTCGTCAAAAAAGACCGCCTTCAAAACGATCAGATAATAATAGAGCGAGATGAGGCTGCCGAAGAGGGCGAGCGCGACCAGCCAGAGCAGGCTGTGATTTGCACCGGCGCCAAAAGCGACGCTGAAGAGATAAAATTTTCCAAAGAATCCAGCGAGCGGCGGGAGGCCGGCTAACGAGAGGATGAAGATGGCGAAGCAGCCGGCGAGCAAGGGCGAACGCGCATTGAGGCCGGCGAAATTTTTCAGTTCGTCGCCTCCGGTTTCGCGCCTAACGAATGCGACGACGCCGAACGCGCCGAGGAGTGTGAACGCGTATATGACGGTGTAGAAAAGCGTCGCGGAAAATCCAGCGCGGCCGCCCGCGAGCAAACCGAGCAAGGTGTAACCGGCATGCGCGACCGCGGAATAGGCGAGGAGCCGGCGCACATTGGTTTGCACGAGCGCGACGAAATTTCCGATGACGATGGAGAGCGCGGCCAGCGCCGCGATGACCGGCTCCCAACTGGCAAACATCGCATGCCAATTGGCGCTGCCGCCTAACGAGGCGAATCCAATCAGCAGCACTTTTCCGAGAACGACAAACGACGCGACCTTCGAGCCGGAGGCGATGAAAGCAGCCGAAGGAATCGGCGCGGCTTGATAGGCATCGGGCGCCCAAAGATGAAAAGGCGCCGCCGCGATTTTAAAAGCGAACCCGACCAGCGTCATGGTCAAACCCGCGCCGATGAGCGGGTAGGAAACGAAATCAAAACGTTGGTTCATCGCAGCCAGGCTTGTCGTCCCGGTGAGTCCATAGATGAGGCTCAAACCGAAAAGCGTGAAGGCGCTCGCGGTGCTGCCGAAGAGAAAATATTTCAGACCCGCTTCGGCCGAGCGGGGATCGTCTTTGTTGAAACCGGTCAGAACGTAAAGCGACAACCCGGTGAGCTCGAGGCCAATGAAAATCATGAGCAGCTCTTCGCTGCCGACAAGCAGCATGAGTCCCACCGTGGCCAAAAGAATCATGGCGAGATACTCGGCGTGATTCCGGCTAAAGATGGATCCGTGAGCCAGCAGCACGGTGCTGAACGCAAGCGCCAGGCAGATGATTTTAAAGAGCGAAGTCAGCTCTGTGATGACCGACATCCCGTGGAAGAGACTTGCGCTCAAGGGCAGAAGGGAGACCGCTTCGACAGAGATAAGAAGACCGAGAGCGGCAACCACCGTCGCCAGTAAGTGAGCGCGTGGTCTCGTTAGGCCGATGGTCAAAACAATCAGCGCGGTCACGACGACCGTCGCTTCGGGCGACGCGAGCTTGAGCAATTCGAGATAGCTCATCGCAGAATCCTCATCGCTTCGACCGCCGGAATGATGCGGTCGAGTAGCAGTTTCGGATAAATTCCCACCGCGAGCGTGGCGGAGATGAGCAAGGCAGCGCCGAGCTTTTCCGGGATGGTGATGGGATCGTTTCGTTCGAGCGGCTCGGCGGCAATGCGCGGATCCGGTTCGCCGAAAAATGTTTTCTTCAAAGCGCGCAGAGTAAAGGCCGCGACCAGAACCATGCCGAGCCCGGTAATCCAAACGGCGAGCGGATAAGATTTCCACGCGCCGATGAGAATTGTGATCTCGGCGGCGAAACCGCTAAAGCCCGGGATGCCCATGGATGCGGCCGAAGCGATCACGAAAGCGAAAGCGGCAAAGGGCAGCGCGTGACCGAGATTCATCGTCGCCAGCCGGTCGAGATCGCGCGTGTGCGTGCGGGGATAAATCATGCGGCCGGCGATGGCGAAAAGAAGCGCGCCGATCACGCCGTGCGAGAACATTTGCAGGACCGCGCCGGAGACGCCTAACGAGTTCGCCGCAGCCAGGCCTAACAAGACAAATCCCATGTGGCTGACGCTGGAATAACCGATGACGAATTTCAGATCGCGCTGCCGCAACGCGACCGCCGCGGCGTAGACGATGCCAATCACGGCGACGATCGCGATCCAGTTGCGCCACATCGCGAAGCCCAACGGGAACAGATTCATCGCGACGCGCAACGCTCCGTAGGCGCCAAGTTTCATCACGGTGCCGGCGAGCAACAGTGGGCCCGCGGTCGGCGCCGCTACGTGACCGGTCGGCGCCCAGGTATGCAGCGGCCAGATGCCGGCGAGAATGGCGAACCCGAGAAACATCACCGGAAAGGCCCAGGCTTCTAAAGCCGGCGCGAATTGGAGCTGAGAGAGCTGCTGCAAGTCGAGCGTGCCCGCTGTGATGTAGGCAGCAAGGATTCCGATGAAAACCAACGCGCCGCCGAGGAAGGAATACAGGGTCAGCTTCATCGCGCCGTATTCCTTGTTGGTCGATCCCCAGAGCAGGATCAGGAAATATTTCGGAACGATGACAAGCTCGTAGAAAACGAAAAAGAGAAACAAATCCGCGCTCAGAAAAACGCCATAGGAGCCGCCGATGACGAGAAGCAGCCAGAAAAAGAACTCGTTAGGCCGACGGGTTTCGTTCCAGGAAAAGAAGACCGCACTGACGGCGGTGATGCCGGTTACGAGCGCAAGAGTTAGGCTGAGGCCATCGACCGCGAGATGATATTCCATCCGCAGCGCAGGCACCCACGGCACCCGGATGAGGGTCTGCCAAGTTCCGGGAGTCATCTCTATCAGCGCAAACAAACTGATTCCGAAGCCGGCCGCGGTTGCAGCGAGCGCAACCCAGCGCGCGATCATGCGCGGGCCGAGGAGCGCGAGGATCGCTCCGGCGAAGCTGAGATAAATTGTCCAAGCCATCATCGGCTTCGCGGTATTCGATAGCGCGGCGCGGTTTCGCGAACGTGAAAACCAATTTCGCGTTTCGGTTTCTCGGGCGGGATCATCAGTTGCCGAATGGCTTCGATGATCGCGCTGATCTCCTCGTCGTGTTTACCCACGCGGTTTTCCAATTCGGAAAATTTTCGCGCAAGCTCGGCGTTCATTTCCAGCGCTTGGCGCAACTGCACGAACGCGCGCATAATCGCGATGTTCACTTTCACTGCGCGCTCGCTTTTCAAAACGCTCGACAACATCGCCACGCCCTGCTCGGTAAAGGCGTAAGGACGATAACGGAGGCCGCCGCGTCCTTTTTTTGAGATGCCAATTTGGCATCTCAAAAGCTCCTCCGCCGTCACTTGGAACATGAAGTCGCCGGGAAATCGCGAAGCGTTGCGTTTGACCGCCCGTTTTAATTGCGCGGTCGGGACGTCATAAAGCCGGGCTAAATCGAAGTCTAAAATGATCTTTTGCCCACGCAAAAAACAAATGGTCTGGGCGACCTGCTGAATGGAGATGACTTCACTGCTCATCGTTTAACCAAAGAGCCGCGCCATTTCGACGACGGCCGTGTTGAAGAAGTTGAAGAGGAACTGCGGCGCGAGGCCGATCGCAAACATAAGAACTGTGATTGGAACGACGACCAACTGCTCGTTAGGCCGAAGCTCCGCAAAGCTCGCGCAGCTTCCCGTGAGCGGTCCGCTGAAGAGCGCCTGCATCGCTCGGAGGAAAACGATCGCGGTGAAGAGCAAGCCGAAAACCGCCACGGAAGTGAACGCCGCGGCCACGGCGAAGGAGCTTTTGAAAATGAGAAATTCGCCGATAAATCCGTTCAGGCCGGGCAGGCCTAACGAGGAAAACATAGCCACACTCATCCAGCCGCAGAAGAGCGGTGCGCGTTGCATCAAGCCGCCGAAGTCGCTCAGCTCCCGCGCGCCTCGGCGTTGCTCGAGCAGACCGACGTAATAAAAAAGCGCGGCGGCGGTCAGGCCGTGATTGAAGATTTGCAGGAAGACGCCGCTCAACGCCGTCTGCGTTTCTATGATCGAACGCGAAGTCGTCGCGCTCACGGCGAAGAGCCCGAGCATGCAGTAGCCGAGATGATTGATCGATAAATACGCGATCATGCGTTTGAGATCGCGCTGCGCCCAAGCGGCTAACGAGGCAAAAATAATCGAGCAAACCGAGAGGCCGAGCAGCCAGGGCCCGAGCGTTTTGGTCTCGTTAGGGAAGAGCGGCAGGAGCAGCCTAACGAATCCATAAACGCCCATCTTCGAGAGCAATCCGGTCAGCACCATCGATGCGCCGGTGGGCGCGGCTTCGTAGGCATCTGGCAGCCAGGTGTGAAAAGGATAGAGCGGCACCTTGACGGCGAGGCCGAGGAAGATTCCGGCGAACGCAAGCCAGGCGGTTTTGCCTTCGAGGAGCGCGCCGCGTTTCCCGAGAGCGGCGAGTTGCGCAAAATCAAACGTCCCTCTCGTGAAATAGATTCCGAGAAAGGCGAGGAGCATCGCGACGCTGCCGAGAAATGTGTAAACGAAAAACTTGGTCGCGGCTCGGTCGCGATTCGCTCCGCCCCAAAGTTTAATGAGTAGGAATGAGGGGATCAGGCTCATTTCGTAAAACAAAAACCAAAGGAGAAAATTCTGCGCGGTGAAGGCGCCGTAGAGGGCCGCTTGCGTGACCAAGATGAGCACGCAAAAACCGCGGCTCATTCGTTGCGCGAGAAGTGCAAACGGCACGATCAGCGACGTCAGTAAGACGAGCAGCAAGCTCAAGCCATCGATCCCGAGCAAATATTCAGCGCCGATCTCCGGAATCCAATCGTGTCGCTCGACGAATTGCAGGCCGACCGCGCGCGTGTCGAAATTCCAACACAAAGTTAGCGCGAGCGCGGCAGTGAGAAAATTAAAGCCGAGCGCGATGGCGCGCGAGTGGTTCGGCCGCGCCGCGGCAACGCCAAGCGCGCCGAGCAACGGAAGAGAAATCAGCGCGGTGAGCAAATTACTCATGCGAACAAGCAGGAGTTGTCGGCCACGTGATTGCGCGTGTAGAATTTCGCCATGAGCGCGGCAGAAATGATCGAACACTTCAAGACTCTCTCGGCCGAAGAACGAGCCAAGGTCACCAAGTTTGTGGTCGAGAATGACGACTCCTGGA
>CAXSCV010000004.1:80678-84827 GCA_964235895.1 uncultured Chthoniobacterales bacterium | reverse complement strand
GTGGCGGCGGCTTAGCGCGCCGCGATTACGAGCCGATTACGGCGCTTCGCGATAGGACGAATGGGCGCGATACAGCCCGAGCTCCCTCTCGATCTCCGCCGCTAACGCAACGTTTCTTTCCTGCTTAGCCAAAACCAAAGCCTTTTCCGCGCTCTGAATCGCTTCCGGAAATAGACCATTGGCGGCATAAGCTGCCGCGAGAGTATGCAGGACAGTGGGGTTTTTCCCATTCGTCGCTTGCGCCGCGCGCGTCGCGAGCTCAACCGCTTTAGGGCCATTGCGTAACGAAAGATCGTCCGAGCGCGTGGCCAGCGCCCAGGCCAGGTTATTCTGACTTACCACCGACTCAGGTTCCACCTGCGCCGCCTTTTCAAAGTCTTTGATCGCTTGCTCAATCATTCCTTTTCTAAGGTAAGCCGTACCAAGACTATTGTAAGCCTGTGGATGGTCCGGCAACAATTTCTCAGCTTCTCGAAATCGGTCTATTGCTTCATCAAGCTTGCCGCCCTGAAAAAGAGAGTTACCCAAATTAACGAATGCAACATAGCGGGCGAGTGCCGCTGCTCGGTCACTTTTGCCGACAAGCGCGTTTCCCGGATTAAAACTATCCTGCGCATCGTTCCTTCTCTCTCGACCAGCGCCTAATTCTGCCACCGCAATTTCGTGCTGACTGATTGCGGCATCGACCAAGCCTTTTTGCAAATAGGCGCCGCCGAGATTTCTGTGGGCGAGCGCATTATCCTCCGTGACCGCGAGCGATCTCGTCCAAAGGGATTGACTGTCCCGCCAATAAGAAGCTTGAGTCCACGCGCAGACGGCTAATGTAATGACCACCGTCAGGCCGGTTACAGTCAAAAGTGGGCGCCGAGACTGCCAGGAACGAGTGATGTCCACGGCCAGCCACGTGACCATTAAGTAAAGGCCGATTTGCGGCAGGTAAGTATAACGGTCGGCGTGCGCCTGTGAGCCGACCTG
Source organism: uncultured Chthoniobacterales bacterium (assembly GCA_964235895.1). Taxonomy (GTDB): domain Bacteria; phylum Verrucomicrobiota; class Verrucomicrobiia; order Chthoniobacterales; family UBA10450; genus JACCTI01. The sequence goes on along the minus strand of CAXSCV010000004.1, from coordinate 83,852 downwards.
GATAATTCCAATGACCGGGACAAGCATGCCGAGATACCAAAACCATCCGACGACCAAATAGGGAAACTTCTTCCGGAAAACGATACTCGCCGCGGTAACGCTAAGAAGAACAAGAGCGGCGCAGCTTGCCTCGGCCAGCGGTAGGTATTTCCCCGGATAGGGATAAAAGACGGCCAAACCTGTCGGCCAAATCATTTGCCGGATGTAGGTCACATAACTAATTACGGCATTGGCGACGCGGAGTGAGATTGGCAATCGATCGAAGGAACTCATCGCATCTTTTTGCACTAACGAAGTGACCAGGGAAGATAGAGCAGACAAAAGTAGGAGCGGAACTTTTTCGAGAAAGAGCCTTCCGAAAGTCCGAAGACCTGGCCGCGATGAGGATTGGACCGGTGGAATAGGATCGAATTTGCCAAACCGACCCAAGGGCCAATAATCCAAGAGCAGGAGAACAAAGGGAAGCGTCACCAGCATCGGCTTGGACATCAAGCCAAGAGCTAAGGTGAGCATTACGAGCAAGTAAGAAGCGAGGGTCGACCGCCGAACGTATCGAAGATAAGCGGCCAGAGTTAGGGCGAAGAAAACCGCGCTTAAGACATCTTTTCTTTCCGCGACCCAGGCGACCGACTCGACATGCAAAGGATGCAAGGCAAAGACGGCGGCAACGAAGGCGCTGCGCCAGAGCCCGCCGGTCATTTGGCGAAAGACAAGGAAAACGAGGACCGTAGCGACGGAATGGAGGACAACGCTAGTGAAATGGTGGCCGCCGGCCTTGAGTCCGAAGAGCTGGCAATCCAGCATATGCGAAATGGTGGTGAGCGGGTGCCAGTTAGTCGCATGGCTATGGGTGAAAGCCCAGGTTAACCCGTGCAGGGTGAGGCCGCTGCTGACGATCGGATTCTCGTAGACGTAGGATTGATCGTCGTAGTTAACGAATTGATGACCCAGGGTTTGTCCAAAGACCAACCAAACGCAGCTAACGAGGAGCGCGCAGATGGCGGGAGTTAGCCAGGAGGGCGTGGCGACAACTTTGGGCGCGATGTGTTTTCGCTTTGGCACGGTGAGCGTTCCCTTAACTGCGGCCGCAACCGACTACTCGATCACGTTGACCTGATCTGCCGTCAGCTTGTTCTTGTAGATAGCTCCGCCTTTCATAACGAAGTCCAGGTTCTCCAGAACGCTGATCTGCTTAAGTGGGTCGCCGCGGACTGCGACTAAGTCGGCAAAGTAACCGGGAGCAAGTTGGCCGACCTTGGCTTTCCAGCCGACTAACTCAGCAGCACTGGTGGTAGCGGATTGGATGGCTTGCATCGGCGTCATCCCCCATTCGACGAGTTTGGCGAACTGTTTCGCGTTCCAGCCATGCGGATAGACGCCCGCGTCCGTGCCAAAGGCGCATTTCACACCTGCCTGAAACGCTTTGCGAAAGTTCTCGCGTTGCAATCGGCCAACCCGCCGTTCTTTCTCGATGATCTTTTCCGGGTAACCAAGCCTCGAGTATTCGGCCAGAATATAGTCGTCGTTATAAATGTCGGCCACCAGCCAGGTGCCGCGTTCCTTCATCAAACGAATGCCTTCGTCGTCGATCAAACTACCATGTTCGATCGACGCGACGCCGGCGCGAACGGCCATCTTAATCGCTTCGGTTCCGTGCGCGTGCGCCGCCACTTTGCGCCCCCAAAGCGCCGCCTCGTCCACGGCCGCTTTCATTTCCTCGAAAGAATATTGCGGCGCGCCGACCGCTTCTTCCTCGGAGAGAACTCCGGCGCTAGCCATGATTTTTATCCAATCCGCGCCGTACTTGACGTTGCGCCGAATGGCTTCCCGAATTTGCTCCGGGCCGTTGGCGACGGCCGGCGCGATCGTCTTGAAATCGAGGTAAGGCGAGAAGCCATTGAGATCGACATGGCCTCCAGTCGAGCCGAGCGCAACCGCCGCGCAGAGCATCCGCGGACCGGGAATTTTCCCAGAATCGATCGCGGCCCGCAATGCGATGTCGGTATATTCCTCCGCGCCGACATTGCGAATGGTGGTGAAGCCGGCCAGTAAGGTGCGGCGAGCATAAATGTGCGAAGTGGTCGCCACATCGATAGGCGATTTGCGAAAGATATCTTCGTAATAATTCTCCGGCTGACTGGTGACATGCGTGTGGCAATCAATCAGGCCGGGCAGGACGGTCGCATCGCCCAGATCGATCACGCGCACATCCGGCGACAGACCTTTCGTTAGGTCACCAGCCGGGCCGACTTGTTTGATCTTGTCGCCCTCGATGAGAATGGCCTGGTTATCGCGCACCAAGCCCGCGGCGGGATCGAGGAAGTGCGCCGCCCTAACGAGTAGTTGCGGAAGCGGCGTGGGCGTAGGTGTGGGCGATACGCCGGCAGCGAAAGACGCGGAAATAACGCCGAGGAAGGCGAGTGTGAAAGGAAGGAATGGATTTTTCATTGGTGAATAAATCTGGCGCGCGAGCATAGCGCGTCCCGGCGCGGTGCAAAGATGAATGCCCAGGCGCGGCTCGGCATTCACACCTTTGCTCTTGCGCGACAGATCATCGCTTGAATGGTGTTCGCTTCGATGCGGACAATCTGGACAAGAGGTTTACGAAGAATCAACACAGCGCGCTTATGAGCTGGTCGGTTAGTAAAGGTCTTACCGCCGGCTTCGCGTTGACGATCATCGTGCTGCTGGTGAGCGGCTGGCTTTCTTATCGCAATGTCGAACGGCTTTCGGCGAGTGAAGGCTGGGTTGCGCATACCTATCAGGTGCTGGCGGTGCTGCGTGAAAGTCTCACGACACTTTCCGAAGCGGAAGCGGGGCAGCGCGGATTTCTGATTACCGGCGAAGTGCCTTTCCTCGAACCGTATCGCAACGCGCGCGTTTCCATCCAGAGCGAGGTGGATCAACTGAGAAATTTGACCTCGGATAATCCCGTGCAAGTCGAACGGATCCCGAAATTACGCGATCTTATCGCGCAGCGCCTCAATCGTCTCGATGAAGGAATCGCCATTCGTAACACGGCCGGGCTGGAAGGCGCGCGCAACTTCGTCCTCGAAGGAAAAGGGAAAGAAGCGATGGACTCGATTCGCGTTTTGATCCGCGAAATGGAGAAGACTGAAATGGACCTGCTGGTCTCCCGGCAAGTCGAGGCGAAGGCCAGTTATCACACTGCGA
>CAXSCV010000004.1:47298-80668 GCA_964235895.1 uncultured Chthoniobacterales bacterium | reverse complement strand
ATCACGACCATTTCGCTCACGACCATTCTCGGTCTTTGCCTGGTGGCCGCCGGTTACTTGTTGGCGGCGCGAGAAGTTTCGACGCGGCGCAGTGGATTGGAAGCGCTGGCGCAGGCGAACAACGAGCTCGAAGCGCGCGTCCAGCAGCGGACCGCGGATCTCGGATCGGCTAACGAGTCGTTGCGCCGGAGCAACCGCGAGCTCGAGCAATTCGCTTCCGTCGCTTCGCACGATTTGCAGGAGCCATTGCGAAAAATCCAGGCCTTTGGCGATCGGCTGCAGGTGCGGTCTTCCAGCGAGCTCGGCGAACAGGGACGCGATTATTTGCAACGCATGCTCGCCTCGGCCGGACGCATGCGGAGTTTAATCGATGCGCTGCTCACGTTCTCGCGCGTCACGACGAAAGCGCAGCCGTTTGTCACGGTCGACCTGGCGGCGACAGCGGAGGATGTCGTTTCCGATTTGGAAGAACAGATGCGACGCACCGGCGGCCGCATCGATGTCGGTCCCTTGCCGACGATCGAAGCCGATCCGCTGCAGATGCGGCAATTGATCCAAAATCTCATTGGCAACGCCTTGAAATTTTCCCGGCCTAACGAGTCGCCGATCGTGCAAATCGCCAGCCGTTCTCTCGGCAGCGCGAATGGCAACGGCGATGAAAACAACGGCTCCGAATGTTACGAGATCTCCGTGCGCGACAACGGCATCGGCTTTGAAGAAATTTATCTCGATCGTATTTTTGAGTTGTTCCAGCGGCTGCATGGCCGACAGGAATACGAAGGCACAGGCATGGGTCTGGCTATTTGTCGTAAGATCGTGGAACGACATCATGGCAGCATCACCGCGAAGAGCGCGCCTGGCGAAGGTGCGACATTTTTGGTAACTTTACCGCTGCGCCAACAATGAAAGGAAAAGAGAGAATGGAAACCCCAAGTAAACCCATCACCATCTTAATGGCCGACGACGACGCCGACGACCGGCTCATGACGAAGGAAGCTTTTCAGGAAAGTCGTTTGGCGAACGATCTCCGCTTCGTCGAGGACGGCGTTGAGCTGCTCGATTATTTGAAACGCCGCGGCAAATACGAGGACCCGGCCAGCTCGCCGCGGCCCGGACTTATTCTGCTCGATTTGAACATGCCGAAAAAGGACGGCCGCGAAGCGCTCAAGGAAATTAAATCGGATCCGAAACTGAAGAGCATCCGCATTGTCATCCTCACCACTTCGAAGGCGGAGGAAGATATTTACCGGACCTACGATTTGTCGGCGGCTTCTTATATTACCAAGCCGGTGACTTTTTCGGCCATGGCGGAAGTGGTTAAAGTGCTCGGCAAATACTGGCTCGAGATCGTCGCCTTGCCGGCGGAAGACAACGGGAACATCAATGGATAAAAGCCGGTTGCGGATTCTCCTGATCGAGGATGATCCCGACGACTATTTGCTGACGAGCGAGCTGCTGGCGGAAATCCCCGGCAACAAAATTGCGCTCGATTGGGCGAAGGATTTTGACGCGGGACTGGCGGCGATCTCGCAATGCGATCACGATGCCGTCCTGCTCGATTACCGGTTAGGCAAAGGCGACGGCATTCATCTTTTGCGGGAAGCGCTGCGGCAGGGATGCAAGGCGCCGCTCATTCTGTTGACCGGCGCGGGCGATCGCGATGTCGCGCTGAATGCGTTGGAAGCGGGCGCGGCGGATTATTTAGTCAAAGGCGATATCGATGCGCTTATGCTCGAGCGCTCCATTCGCTACGCCTTGCAACAGAAACACCAGGAAGGCGAGCTCGAGCAAAAGGTGGCCGAGCGAACTGCGGAACTGGAACGCGCCAACTCCGCCTTGCGCGAAAACGAAACGCGCATCCGCGCGCTTTTCGAAGATGCCGAAACCGCGCGCGTCAGCGCGGAGGCCGCGAAGGTCCGCGCGGAAGCGGCCAGTCGCGCGAAGGATGATTTCCTCGCCGCGCTCTCGCATGAATTGCGCACACCGCTCAATCCCGCGCTCCTTCTCGCCACCTCGATGGCGGACGACGCGACTTTGCCGCGCGCATTGCGCGACGACATCGATGTCATCGCCAAGGGCATCGCGCTTCAGGCGCAATTGATCGACGACTTGTTAGACATCACCCGCATCACCGGCGGAAAACTTCGGCTCGATCTTCGTCCAATCGATGCGCATCTCGCCTTGCGTCACGTGCACGATATTTTGCGCGCCGACATCGAGGAGCGGGAAATTAAAGTCTCGCTCGATCTCGTCGCGCCGCAGTCATCGATCAATGCGGACGTCGTGCGCGTGCAGCAAATTTTTTGGAACGTGCTCAAGAACGCGGTCAAGTTCACGCCGCGCGGTGGCTCGGTCGTCGTGCGCACGCGTAATCCGCAAAACCGCGATTCGTTGGAAATCGAAATCACCGACACCGGCATCGGGATTGAAGCGGAAATGTTGCCGCGAATCTTCGACGCTTTCATTCAAGAGGAACACGATCTAGGACATCGCTTCGGCGGCATCGGTCTCGGTCTGGCCATCACGCATCGATTGGTCGAGCTGCAGAATGGCCGCATCAAAGTGGAAAGTGCGGGCCGCGATCAGGGCGCGACCTTTCGGGTCGAGTTGCCGCTCGCGCTCGCAGCCGATGCGGCTACTGCGCCGGCGCCCGCGCAACCGACCGTTTCTGCGCAACGCCAACGCCGCATTCTTTTAGTCGAAGATCATGAGCAAACCCGCGCCACGCTTTCGCAATTATTACAACGCCGCGGACATCACGTCGTCGCCGTCGCCACCACGGAAGCGGCGCGCGCGCGGGCCACGCAAGGTGATCGCGATCTCATCATTTCCGATCTCGGCCTGCCCGATGGCGACGGCCACAAATTAATGGTCGATCTTTGCCGCGCCCACGAATTGCCCGGCATCGCGCTAAGCGGTTATGGCACGGAAGAAGACATCGCGCGCAGTCGGGCGAGCGGCTTCTTCGCGCATCTGACCAAGCCGGTGGACATCCACGCACTGGAGGCCGCGATCGCAGCGGCTCCGCATCCGGAGTTAGTCGGATCGAGCGCGGCCTAACGAGTGGTTAGTTCTCGTTAGGCGCGAGAAAGAAGCGCTTTGCGAGTGGCCAAAGCGATCGGCAAGCCGATGCAAAACATGTGCACGAGCAATCCGGTGATCAGAACGGAGGGCGGAAATTTTGGTTTGTAAGGAAAGTGGGAAAGGGGAAGAACGACCAGGTTCATCACCGCATAAATGGCCACGCCGTAGAGCGGGCCGAAGAGGAAAGCGCGCCGCGCAAGAAACAGCATTCGCCGGCTGGCCAGATAAAAAATAGTCGCGAGCAGGAAGGCGATGCAGAAGTGCAAAACCAAGCCAAGCGCGGCTGTCTGCGCGCCGCCGGAAAATGCCGCGACACCAAGCACACCGCTGGCGACGGATTGCAAAATGCGCATCGGCGGAATGCCGTGGGAAGCGGAAAAGACGATCGCGTAAGTGATGTCGAGTGTGCCGGCAATCGCGCCGCCGAGGCCGATGGCAAGACGAGCGGGATGTGCGCGAAGGCCTGGCCTAACGACTAACGAGTCGTGCGCGGCGGCAGTTTCAGGCTCGGGAGTTGGGACGAATTTCATTGGAACGATTGCTAGTTTCTGCGCCGGAACGCGCAAGGACTAAAAACCGTTGCGATCGGCCCCGACGGCGCGGAGGCGGCGGCGTTTGGTCCGTTGCGCGAGCGCGAGACAAAGGAAGCCGAAGGCCATCAGCACACCGCCCCAAAGCAGATTGATGTTGATGCCTAACGAGCGCGCGTTCGCTTCTGCGGGCGCGAAGAAACTGGCGAGCAAAAGCAGCGCGCCGAGAACGACGAAGAGATAACCGAGCGGAATTCGTAGATCGAAAACTCCGGCGCTCATGCATTTACCAGAAGACGAGGTTAAGAATGAGCGCAACGAAAAGCACGCATGCGCCCAGAAGAGCCGGTCGCTCGTACCAGACTAACGACTCCTGATTGACGCGCGGAGTCAGAGACGAGACAAGCCCGCGCAATTGTTCGTCGGTCTTGCGTCGTCGGGTCAGCAGCGAAACCAGGATCGTCACCGAAAAGCAGGCCGACCAGGCGAAGATCGCGGTCCAAAAATTCTGCGCCATTTCGCTTGGATAAATGTGTTGGATCGAGCCGAGCCAGCCGCCTTTGACGAGCGAGTTCGCGCCCTGCGGCTGCGTCAATCCGTGATGCAAAGCGGCGGTAAGAGTGCCGCTGATTAATCCAAGAAACGCTCCGTGACCGGTCGCGCGTTTCCAAAACATTCCGAGCAAAAAAGTGGCAAAGAGTGGCGCGTTCACGAACGCGAAAACAAGCTGGAGCAAGTCCATGATGTTGTTGAAATGCGCCGCGAAATAGGCGGCCGCCACGCTCACCGAAACGCCGACGATGGTGGCCGCGCGTCCCATCCAAAGCAGCGCTTTGTCGCTCGCCTTCGGCCTCAGATACGCCTGGTAAAGATCGTAGGTCCAGACGGTGTTGAACGCAGTCACGTTGCCCGCCATTCCGGACATGAACGACGCCATCAGCGCGGTTAATCCGAGCCCGAGCATACCCGACGGAAAGTAGTGGCCGAGCATCATCGGAATGACCAAATCGAAGTTCGGCGAGCCATCCGGTTTTGCGGGCAACGCGAAGCCGCTCGCGCCCGATTGTTGGGTCAACGCGACGGCGATCATTCCCGGCAGGATGACCAAAAACGGAAAGAACATTTTCGGCACGGCCGCGACTAACGGAGCGCGCCGCGCCGCGGTCATCGATTCCGCGGCCATGGCGCGCTGCACGACCAGAAAGTCCGTGCACCAATATCCAAACGACAAAACGAAGCCGAGTCCCATCACCATTCCGAACCATTCGACCCCCATCGGATTCGCGGAAGGGCTTCCCATGTTTTGCCAGGAATGCGTCCACGCTCCGGGCGCAAATCCATGCGCGAGCGCGACCGCATCGAGCCGCGTTTGCAAACCATGCCAGCCGCCGGCGTCACGCAATCCCAGAAAAACCAGCGGCGTAAATCCGGCCACGATCAGGAAAAATTGCATGACCTCGTTGTAAATCGCGGAGGTCAATCCGCCTAACGAGATGTAAACGAGCACGACCAGCGCGGAGAGCCAGACGCTGACGTTGAAATCCCAACCGAGGAGCAAGTTGAGCAGAAGTGCCATCGCGTACATCGAGATGCCCGAGGAAAAAATCGTCATGGCCGCGAAGCTGATCGCATTGAGCGCGCGCGTCTTTTCGTCGAAGCGCAGCTTGAGATATTCCGGGACGGAGCGCGCCTTCGAGCCGTAGTAAAACGGCATCATGAAAAGGGCGACGAAGACCATCGCAGGGATGGCGCCGATCCAATAAAAATGGCTCGTCATCAATCCGTATTTCGCGCCGGACGCAGCCATACCGATCACTTCCTGCGCGCCGAGATTTGCGGAAAGAAAAGCCAGGCCGGCAACCCAGGCCGGAATCAATCGCCCGGACAAAAAGAAATCCGTGCTCGTGCGCATGTGGCGTTTCAAAACGACGCCGATGCCGAGAACGAAGGCGAAGTAAATGACGAGAATCGCGAGATCGATCGGCCCGAGATGAATCGGTCTCATGCGCGCAAAATGGCGAGCGACTTCACGTCGGCGAGCGTGGGCGGATTGTCAGAAAAGGCCAATCGCAAAATCATGCGCGCGGCGCGTGGAACGAATGATGAAGGAGCCGGGAACGCGTCGGCGCGCGATTGCTGAAGTATGGAACTCGAAACTTTGCGCGACCTTTACATCCACGAATTGAAAGATCTCTACAGCGCCGAAAAACAAATCATCAGCGCGCTGCCGAAGATGGCGAAGGCCGCGACAAATCGGCAATTGTCGTCCGCTTTCAAACAGCATCTCGAGCAAACCAAACGGCAGGCAAAACGTCTCGAAGACATTCTGAAGAGCCACGACGAATCGACGCGCGGCCCGAAGTGTCAGGGCATGGAAGGCGTGCTTAAGGAAGGCGACGAGATGATTAAGGAAGACGCCGAGGACGAAGTGCGCGACGCGGGATTGATCGCGGCCGGGCAACGCGTGGAGCATTACGAGATGGCCGGTTACGGCTGCGCGCGAACTTACGCGCAGTTGTTAGGCGACAATAAGGGCGCGCGTTTGCTCGATATTACTTTGCGCGAAGAAGGTGCGGCCGATCAGAAGCTGACCAAGCTGGCGAAGTCGGTCATCAATTTGAAAGCGAAGAAAGCGCCCAGCAAAACCGCGAAGGAAAAGAAACCGGAAACAGTCGGGCAGGCGATCTCGCGCATGGTCAAGAAGGTCACTGGTTAGACCGGCAGAGTTTGTTTTCGCAGGCGCGTGGCGAATTTACTCTTCGTCTTTCCACGCGCTCCTGATAAAGACGCGCCCGATGAGGATCGTCTCGCGGGCCATTCAAGTTTGCTGCGTTTGCTTCGTGGCGTTGGCGATAACGCTGCGTGCGCAGGTGCCGGATTCCGCCTTCACCAATTTCGAAGCACGGCAAACCAATCCCGTTCGTCTTTCGGCCGATGGCAAATTGCTCTTCGCGGTCAACAGCGCGGATGCGCGCCTTTCCGTTTTTAACATCACACAAACGCCGCCGATTCTGGCGAACGAGATTCCCGTCGGCATCGAGCCGGTCTCGGTCAACCCGCGCACGAACGACGAAGTTTGGGTCGTAAACGAACTCTCGGACAGCGTCAGTATTGTTTCGCTTTCGCGCGGGCTCGTCGTCGACACGCTCTATGTGAAAGACGAACCGGCTGATGTCGTTTTCGCCGGCGCCTATGCGTTCGTCAGTGTTTCCGGAAACAACGAAGTGCGCGTTTTCAATGCAACCACGCATGCGCTCGTGAGCACGATTCCACTCACTGGCCAGCGCCCGCGCGCCTTGGCGGTGAGCGCGGATGGCAACAAAGTTTTTGTCGCATTCGCCGAATCCGGCAATCGCACCACCATGATTCCCGCGTTGCTCGCGCCGCCGCAATCCGCGCCGACCAACACCAGTCTGCCGGCGCCGCCGCAAGTCGGTCTCATCGTCGACGCGAACGACCCGCAATGGAATCCGTCCGTCATCAAATACATCATGCCGGACAACGACGTGGCGGAGATCAACACCACCACGCTCGCGGTCACGCGCTACTTTCCGCGCGTCGGCACGAGCCATCTCGGCCTCGCCGTGCAACCGGTCACCGGCGATCTTTTTGTCGCGAACACGGACGCGCGCAACCTTGTCCATTTCGAGCCAAACTTGCGCGGCCATTCTGTCGACAACCGTGTCACTCGCATCGCCATCGGCGACGGCGCGACGACGATTTTCGATTTGAATCCGAGCATCGATTATTCGGTTCTGCCGAATCCGAGCGCGCAAGCAAACGCGCTCGCGCAACCGACTGCGATCGTCTTCGAACCTGCCGGCACGTTTTCCTACGTGGCGGCTTTCGGGAGCGATCGCATCGCAAAAGTGCGGGCGGATGGCGTGGTCCTTTCGCGGATCGACTTGAGCGGCGCGGATGCGAATTCAAAAACTAAACGCGGCCCGCGCGGCCTCGCGCTCAGCGCAGCCAGCGGAAAACTTTACGCGCTTAATCGCATCTCCAACACGCTTTCCGTTATCGACACCACGACGCAAAGTGTCATCGCAGAAGTGCTGGTCGGCGCCTTTGATCCGACGCCGACGGTCATTCGAAACGGTCGCGGTTTTCTTTACGACGCGCGGCTCTCGGGAAACGGCACCGTCTCTTGCGCCTCCTGTCATCTCGATGGCAACACCGATCGGCTGGCCTGGGATCTTGGCGATCCGGGCGGTTCGATGCAATCGGTCACCGCCACGATCTCCGGCATCGGCGGCACGGCCACGTTCCAAATGCATCCGATGAAAGGCCCGATGCTCACCCAAAGTTTGAAGGGATTAAAAAATCTCGCGCCGCTGCATTGGCGCGCCGATCGCGCGGACTTCACCGCTTTCAATAGCGCGTTCGACACAGTCATGGGCGGCTCACCACTTTCGCCTAACGACATCTCCGCGTTCCAGCAATTCGTCGAGACGATGAATTTCCCTCCGAATCCGAATCAGCAACTCGATCGGTCGTTGCCCACATCGCTTCCTTTTACCGCGGGCAATCCGACCGCGGGCCGGAACACTTATATCAACGAGCAGTACACCACGGGCCTGAGCTGCAACACCTGTCACGCGGCCAATCCTGGCCCTGGGTCTAACAAGTCAATTACGCCCGCCGCCGCCTTGCAGGAATCGCAGGACTTCAAGGTTCCGCAATTGCGCAACATGTACCAGAAGTTGTCGTTCGACGACACGCCCGGCGCGATCGCGCTCGACGGTTTCGGATTCACGCATGACGGGAACGATCCGACCATCTTCCGTTTTCTCAGCCGGCCGGTCTTCGCCAACTTCCGCAACGACGTCACGCGTAAAAATAATCTGAGCGCGTTTCTCATGTGTTTCGATACCGGCCTCGCGCCAAGCGTCGGATACACGCGCACGATTTCCGGGACGAACTTGAACGACGCGGCGACGAATGCGGACTGGTCGCTCCTGCAAGCGCAAGCCGCCGCCGGCAACATCGAGTTGATCGCGAAAGGAACGATCGAGGGCCAGCGGCACGGGCTCGTTTATCAACCGGGCTCGGCTAATTACAAGACGGACAAAACCGGTCTCGGCCCTTTTACGCAGACGCAACTGCAGGCGAAAATTCAAAGCGGCGATGTGCTGAGTTTCATTGGAGTTCCCCCGGGCTCGGGCTTGCGCATGGGCATCGATCGCGATCTCAACGGCGAGCTCGATGGCGACGGTCCGCCCTTCACTAGTTACGCGGCCTGGCGCGCTTATTGGTTCACAAACGAGGAAGTCGCGTACGATAATATCAGCGGGCCGGCGATTGATCTCGATGGCGATGGCCTAACGAATGCGATGGAGTACGCGCTCAACCTCAATCCGAAAGCGGCGCAAGTCGCCGCCACCGCTACCGCGGTCGCGCGCCTACAGGAGAACTCGTTAGTCTTGGATTACAACCAAATCATCGGCGCGACCGATCTTGCTTACGTGGTCGAAGCATCAAGCGACTTGATTCATTGGGCGCCCGCGTCGTCGAGCAACAGTATTTTGGCTGACGACGGGCGAATGCAAACCATCGCCGCGGCCCTTCCTTCATCGAGCGGCGCGAAATTTCTGCGATTGTCCGTGACGCTTACCTCGAATCCGCAATCGCTCGCACGCCGTCGATAAGGCGCTGCACTTCCTCGCTCGTCGTGTAACAAGCGCAGCCCGCGCGAACCAAACCATCGCGGCTTTGACCAAGGCGTTCCGCGACGGTCATGGCGTAGAAATCGCCATTCGACGCGAAGACGCCGCGCGCGGCCAGTTGCCGGCTGACCTCGACCGACGGCACGCCATCGATTACGAACGCCGCGGTCGGAGTACGAGACTCGTTAGGCGGCGGACCGAATAACCGCACGCCGTCGACATTCGTTAGGCCATTCCACATTTGCGCGAAAAGTTCAGTCTCGCGTTTCTGCATTCGCGCAAAAGCATCGCGCAATTCTTCACGGCGATTCTGCCCCGCGCCGAAGGAAGCCAGAAAGTCGACCGCCGCGGTCGCGCCGGCCATCCCCTCGAAATTCTGCGTGCCGGTTTCTGCGCGATCCGGCGACTCGTTAGGCGCCGGTTGCAGCTTCGGGAAATCAATCGCGTCGAGCAATTCGCGTCGCCCGAAAAGAATGCCGATGTGCGGGCCGTAGAATTTGTAAGCGGAACAGCAGAGGAAATCGCAATCCAACGCGCCGACATCCACGAGCGCGTGCGGCGCATACGCCACCGCATCAACGAAAACTTGCGCGCCGACCGCGCGCGCCATTTTCGCCGCGCGCGCCACATCGGTGATCGTGCCGAGCGCATTCGAAGCCGCGCCGATCGCGACCAATTTCGTGCGCGCGTTCAACTGTTCCTCGAAATGTTTCCAATCGAGCTGGCCCGTTTCCGGATTCATCCGCGCCACCCGCACCACGCAGCCGCGTTCTTTTTCCAGCGCGCGCCACGGCGCGACATTCGCGTGATGGTCGAGCTCCGTGATCACAATCTCATCGCCGCGTTCGTAACCGCGCCCAAGCGCGCGCGAAAGATGAAACGTTAGCGTGGTCATATTCGCACCGAACGCGATCTCGTTAGGCGCGGCCTGAAGAAAATCCGCCAGGGTCGCGCGCGCCGCGCCCACGATCGCATCCGTCTCTTCGCTGGTCGGAAAAACCCAATGCGTGTTCGCATTGTGCCGCAGCAAGTAATCGCCAATCGCATCGACCACCGCGCGCGGAACCTGCGTGCCGCCCGGCCCATCGAAATACGCGACCGCTTGGCCGTTCTGTTGCCGCTCGAGCGCGGGAAAATGTTTTCGGATTTCGGATAACTCCGCGGCCCGCGCCGACGGATTACTCATCGTTCAAATCGATCTCGTCTTGTCCCGGAATTTGTACCGTGAGTCTCGTGTAAATCCATTGTCCGCCGGACTTCGTTGCGACGGCGTAAATGGTCGCGCTTCCTTTCGGACCTTTGATGGGAATCGAAAGATCGGCCTGACCGGAACCACCATTCACATTGGTATTTCCCGAAACGAACCAGCCTTCGCTAATCGGCGTGCCGAGCGCGCTGGTCACACGACTATCGGCTTTCGCGCGCGCGACTGCGGCTTTGTAAGCATCGGAAGATTTCAACATCCCGAAGACGGCGAAAACGATGACGCAGATGAAGGCGACGGCCATCGCAATGAGCGTGAAACATCCAGTCGGGACGAACCATTTCCAATTTCGCTGCCACCAGTTGCGACGGGGCGGCAGAGCATTCGACGGCGCGGGCGGAGGAGAATCCATCATTTGCCTACTGAATCGTAAACGTGAGCTCCTTCGCAAGCTTGCTTGCAATCAATCAGCGCGCTTGTAGGTCGTGAAACGGAGCGAATGCCTAACGAATGCAATACGACGTCGCGGTAGTTGGCTTGGGCGGAATGGGCAGCGCCATTCTTGCGCAATGCGCGGGACGCGGCGCGCGCGCCATCGGCCTCGAACAATTTTCGCGCGGCCACGATCTCGGTTCCTCGAGCGGACGGAGCCGGCTCATTCGCAAAGCGTATTTTGAAGACGCGGCTTATGTGCCGCTGCTGCTGCGCGCCTACGAACTTTGGCGCGAGCTCGAGCGCGAAACGGATTCGCAAATTCTCCAGATCACCGGCCTGCTTCTGGTTGGCCAGGACAGCGGCCAGGTCGTTCGCGGCTCGTTAGGCGCGGCTCGCCAACATGGCTTGCAAGTGGAGTCGTTAGGCAAAAATGAAATCCTCGCGCGCTATCCGATGCTTCGGCTGGAGGATGGCGAAGTTGGCGTCTTCGAGCCGGACGGCGGCGTTTTAAATCCGGAGCGCGCGGTCGAGGCGCAACTGCGTCTGGCGGAAACGCGCGGCGCCGAAATGCGCTTCGATACGCCGTTGATAAGTTGGTGCGCGAATGGCGACGGGTTCGAGGTTCGTCTCGCGGACGACACGAAAATTTCCACGCGCATACTGATCCTCGCGCTCGGGCCGTGGTTTAAAGAAACGTTGAACTCGTTAGGCGTGGTCATGCGTGTTCAGCGCAACGTTCAGGCCTGGTTTACCCCGCAGACAATTGTTTACACCGCCGGCCGCTTTCCCGCTTTTCTGATCGAACGAAAAAATCTTCCCGCGCCGCTTTATGGATTTCCAGATTTCGGTGACGGGCTGAAAGCCGCCTTTCACAGCTTCGGCGATCTCACCGATGCGAACTCCGTCGATCGTCGAGTTGATCGTGCACGCGATGTCGATCTGCTGGCGAATTCCCTGGAGCAATGGATGCCCGGAGCAGCGAGCGATCTGCGCGATGCGAAAGCTTGCCTGTACTCGCTGACGCCCGACGAACATTTCGTGATCGATCGGCATCCGGCGTTTCCGAATTTAATTTTGTGCGGCGGATTCTCCGGACACGGCTTCAAGTTCGCGCCGGTCGTGGGCGAGATCGCAGCCGACTTGGCGCTGGAAGGCGGCACGCGCCACGAGATCGATTTTTTATCGCTCGGACGATTCGCGCGCGGTGAGTAATTCGCTCAATCGATCGTCGCGAATCCCGCGAACATTTCCTCCGCTTCCGCGAGCGTTTTCAGCGGCACGCAATCGCAGAGCGCGAAGAATTTATTCCAGAGCGCGTGCACGTTTTTGTTCTGATGCGCGGCCTCGATCGCTTCGCGCGATTTCCATTCCGAGACCTCGACGATCGTTCCATCTTTCGCTCGCATAATGATCGGCGCGCGATCGGTCACGAGACTTTCCTTGCGCAAAGTCGGCACGCGGCTGCGCACCACTTCGAGCAACTCAACTTCTTTTCCCGACTTCGGCCGATAGGCCACGATCACACAAATTCCTTCCGCCATTGCGCGACCATAACTTCCGCGACGAAGTCTTTTCAATGCCGAAGGCGCGTTCGTATTTGAAAGCGGTTTCATCGCGGCGGCGGTTACGTAAATTTGCGCGGAATGGCGAAAGGAAAAACACCGGCGAAAGCGCGCGACGTCGCCGCGATTGTCCTGATCGATCAGGAACCGATGCGACGTTCGGCCGGCGCGGAATGCAGCGGGGCCATGGCCGAATTGGAAGTGGCGCGCGCCGCCTGGCATCGCTTTGAGCGCGAAGACAAACCGAGTTTTGCGCGTTGGCGTGCGCGCGAATTCGGTCCGCTTCTGAGCGAAGCGCGCGATGTGGAAACGGAGATTCGGGCGAGTGAAACGCTGGTGCACGAAGTGGAAATGGAAATGCGGCGCGGCATCATCGATCCGCACAGCGCGTATCGGCGCGTGCTGGCAAGGCGCGGCGATCCTGCCGCGGCCGCCGCGGCCGCGGAACCGAAGCGAAACGACGCGGGAGTTGGCCGGCCGTTGAGCGATTTCGAAAAGGAAACGCTCTTTCAGGAATGGGTAAAACGCTCGCTCGGGACTAATCCCGACAAGATGGATGACGACGCTTACACGGCGACGTTCGAGGCTTTCAAGTCGCATATGTTTCGGGTGAAACCGGAAGAACCCGCGTCAAATGTTTCGCCTCCGGAAGCGCCAAAAAATCAGCCGACCGAGCCGGAAGAAGAAGAGGAAAAAGAGCAGCCGCTCGATGCGCGCGTGAAGGAACTTTATCGGTTGCTCGTCCGCCGTTTGCATCCGGATTTGCGCGCGGATGGAAACGCATCGGTCTCCGCGCTTTGGCATGAAGTGCAGGAGGCGTACGGCGCGAGCGATGTCGCGCAGTTGGAAATTTTGCTCGCGCTCAGCGATATCGAATCGGAGCGCTTCAGCGAGCAAACAAGTCTCTCGCAAATGCGCGCGCTGTTCGCGGAATTGCAGCGCGCCTTGTTCGCGCTCGAGGATAGTTTGCGGCAGGCGCGCGGCGAAGATGCCTGGGATTTTGCGCGCGCCGGCGTGGTTGAAGGTTTGCGCGCGCGCGTTGAACGCGAGTTGAAATCCAACTTGCGCGCGCGCGCCGCACGGCTCGCGGTTTTGCGGGAAACAATCGCGCTTTGGTCGCGACCGATGGCGACGAATGCGTTTCTTGGTTCTCCGCGCGCCGCGGCGCGTTGAGTTCGCCCGCAGTCTTCTGCGTCCGCCGCCCCTTCGTGCTACGTTACCCGAAGAGAAATGTGGATCGTCCGCCTCGCGCTCCGCCGTCCCTACACCTTTACGGTGATGGCGATTCTCATCGTGCTCATCGGCATCGTGACGATTCTGCGTATGTCGACGGACATCTTTCCGTCGATCGACATTCCGGTGGTCAGCGTCATCTGGAGTTATGCCGGTGTCGCTCCGGAAGAAATGGAAAAGCGTTTCGTGACTGTCTCCGAGCGCGCCATGACCACGACGGTCAACGACATCGAGCACATCGAATCGCAGTCGTATAACGGCGTCTCGGTCATTAAGGTTTTCTTTCACGAAGGCGCGAAAGTCGAAGCGGGCGTGGCGCAAATTACTTCCATTTGCCAAACGCTCATTCGCACCATGCCCCCCGGCACGACGCCGCCGCTGATCATTCAATACAGCGCGTCGAACGTGCCGATTTTGCAGCTCGGCCTGAGCAGCGAATCGCTTTCCGAACAGCAACTTTACGATCTCGGATTGAACTTCATCCGCACGCAACTTTCGACCGTGCAAGGCGCGCAAGTGCCGTTGCCTTACGGCGGCAAAGCGCGGCAGATCATGGTCGACATCGATCCGCAAAAACTTTTCGGCAAAGGAATTTCGCCGGCCGATGTGAGTAACGCGATCAACGCGCAAAACGTCGTCCTGCCCGGCGGCACGCAGAAGATTGGCGATCGCGAATACAACGTGCGGTTGAACAGCAGCCCGGAAATTCTCGAGGTCCTAAACGACTTGCCGATCAAGCAAGTGAACGGCGCGATGGTTTACATCCGCGACGTGGCGCAGGTGCGCGATGGCTTTGCGGTGCAGACGAATATCGTTTCGCAAAATCGATTGCGCTCGGCCTTGCTCACCGTTCTGAAATCGGCCAATGCTTCCACGCTCGACATCATTAAGCGCGTCAAAGAAGCGCTCCCGCGAATTCAGGCAACGTTGCCGCCGGAGCTAAAGATCACGCAACTTTTCGATCAATCGATTTTCGTGCGCGCATCGATCAACGGCGTCTTGCGCGAAGGTGTGATCGCGGCCGCGTTGACCGCGCTGATGATCCTGCTTTTCCTCGGAAGCTGGCGTAGCACCATCGTGGTCGCGACCTCGATTCCGCTCTCGATTTTGTGCTCGATCATCATCATGAGCGCGCTCGGACAAACGCTCAATATCATGACGCTCGGCGGGCTTGCGCTCGCGGTCGGCATTCTGGTCGACGACGCGACGGTGGAAGTGGAAAACATCCATCGCAACCTCGCGATGAAGAAGCGGATGGTGCGCGCGATTCTTGATGGCGCTTCGCAAATCGCGGTCCCGGCGTTCGTCTCCACGCTCTGCATTTGCATTGTTTTTGTGCCGGTATTTTTCCTCAGCGGCACCGCAAAATATCTGTTCCAGCCGCTCGCCATGGCGGTCATCTTCGCCATGCTCGCGAGCTATTTTCTCTCACGCACGGTCGTGCCGACGATGGTGAAATTTCTTCTGGAAGATCATCCGGAAGAAATCGAAGGCGACGAAGAGCCTAACGAGAAGAAGAAGCCCGGTCAGGCGGAGAATCCGGGGAGCGCACGCGACTCGCGTGCTGAATCCGGCGACTCGCCGGATTCCTCTGGCGGCAACGCGAAGAACTTTGCGGCGAGTCGCCGCAAAGGGCACGCGGGTCGCGTGCGCTCCGCAGGCTTCTTCGCGCGCATTGGCGGTTGGTTTTGGTGGATTCACGAAAAGTTCAACGAGGGCTTCGAAAAAACGCGCGATCGTTATGTCGATTCGCTGCGTTGGTCGCTCGATCATCGTGTCGCCATTTTCGTGATCATGGGCGTAGCGGTTTTGCTTTCGCTTTGCCTCGTGCCATTTCTCGGGCGCGACTTTTTTCCGGTGGTAGACGCCGGACAATTTCGCCTGCATGTCCGCACACCGGCCGGCACGCGCATCGAAGCGACCGAGGAACGTTTTTACAAAATCGGCCAGGCCATTCGCGACGTCATTCCGCCTAACGAGATCAAAACCGTGCTCGATAATATCGGCCTGCCGGTCAGCGGAATTAATCTCGCCTTTAGCGACAACGCGACGATCAGCGCGGCCGATGGCGAGATTCTAGTCGCGCTAAATGAGACGCATAAACCGACCGCGGAATACATGCGGACATTGCGCGCGAAACTGCACACGGATTTTCCCGACACCGATTTCTTTTTCTCCGCGCCCGACATCGTGAGCCAGATTTTGAACTTTGGAATTCCGGCGCCGATCGATGTGCAGATTACCGGCCGCGACAAAAAGAATTACGAGATCGCGCAGCAGATGGAGCAGAAGATCATGCAAATCCCGGGCGCGGTCGACGTGCATGTGCACCAGGTCGTGCACGGTCCCGATCTGCGCGTGAATGTCGATCGCACGCGCTCGCAGCAGATCGGTCTGACGCAAAACGATGTCGCGCGCAGCGTCTTGATTTCGCTCAGCTCGAGCGGACAAACCGCTCCGAATTTCTGGCTCAATTTCCAAACGGGCGTGAACTACCAGGTCGCGGTGCAAACGCCGCAATACAAAATGGACACGCTGCAGGATTTGAAGAACACGCCGGTGGTCGCGCCGAATCTTCCGCAGCCGGAGTCGTTAGGCAATCTGGCCACGGTCGAGCGCCGCGAGTCGCCGGTGATTGTGAACCATTACGATGTGCAGCCGGTCTTCGATGTCCTCGCGAATGTGCAGGGACGCGACCTCGGCGGCGTCGCGGGGGAGATCCAAAAAATCGTGAAGCAGTTCGAAAAAAATCTACCGCGCGGAACGTTTCTGAAAGTGCGCGGCCAAGTCGAGAGCATGAACAAATCGTTTACCGGTTTGGCCGGCGGAATCCTTTTCGCCATCGTGCTCGTTTACTTTTTGATGGTGGTGAATTTCCAATCGTGGACCGATCCGCTAATCATTATCATGGCGTTGCCGGGTGCGCTTTGCGGGATCATTTGGATGCTCTTTCTTTGCGGGACCACGCTCAATGTTCCCTCGCTCATGGGCGCAATCATGGCCATCGGCGTCGCGACCGCGAACAGCATTTTGCTGGTCACTTTTGCGAACGACGAACGCTGCGGCGACGAAGCGAAAGATGCGCACGAAGCCGCGTTGTCCGCTGGTTACACACGACTGCGGCCCGTCATCATGACCGCGCTGGCCATGATCATTGGCATGTTGCCGATGGCGCTCGGCCTCGGAGAAGGCGGCGAACAAAACGCGCCGCTGGGCCGCGCGGTCATCGGCGGTTTGCTCGTCGCGACCTTCGCCACTTTGTATTTCGTGCCGGTGGTTTACAGCCTTTTGCGGAAAGGCGAGTTCGTCTGCGACGAGGACGAAGAGTTCGAAGAAGAAGAGAAACGGGAGACGCGAGAGGAACCGGCCACCGCATGAGCGAACCGCATCCGCAGAGCCGTCGCCGTCATGCGCCGACCAGCAAATATGCGATTTGGGTGCCGGTCGCGATCGCGTGTCTTTTTGTCGTCCTGTTAATCTTTGGCATCTGGCATCGCGTGCGCGCGCGACATGAGCAGGCGGATTTTTCTAAACGCGCCTCGCAACTTTCCGTCTCTGTCGTGCAGGCAAAACGCGATGCCGAACCGAAGGACCTGATTCTGCCGGGGAACATCGAAGCGTTCCAGGAGACGACGATTTATCCGCGCTCGAACGGCTACGTGAAGGATTGGAAAGTCGATATCGGCGACGACGTTTACGAAGGACAATTGCTCGCGGAAATCGAGACGCCCGAAGTCGATCAACAACTCGCGCAAGCGAAAGCGAATTATGATTTGGCGGAAGCGACCGCGGCGCGCTGGCGTGATCTCGCTTCAAAAAAAGTCGTCTCGGATCAGGATCGCGACGAAAAAGAAACTGGGCGCCGGACTGCGCAGGCGAATCTCGAGCAGTTGCAAAAAACGCAAAGTTTCAATCGCATCACCGCGCCCTTCGCGGGTAAAATCACCGCGCGTCGCGTCGATGTCGGCGCGCTCGTTTCGGCGGGCTCGCCCTTATTCAGCATTGCGCAGAGCGATCCGTTGCGCGTTTACGTTTTCGTTCCGCAAAGCAATGCCGGGTCCATGCACGAAGGAGTGAAGGCAGAGATTCTGGTGCCGGATCGTCCGGGCCAAAAGTTCAACGGCGAGGTAACGCGAACAGCCGGCGCGCTCGATCCTTCATCGCGCACCATGCAGATCGAAGTGCAGGTTCCGAATCACGAAGGGAAACTTTACGCGGGCATGTATGGGCAGGTGAAATTTTCGCTGCCGGAAGATGGCGCGCCGATCATCGTGCCGGCGAACACATTCATGTTTCGCGCGGAAGGGCCGCAGGTCGCCACCCTAACGAACGAGAACAAAATTCATTGGGCGAAAATTCAGGTCGGTCGCGACTTCGGCACGAAAGTGGAAGTGCTCGACGGCTTGAAGGAGAACACGAAGATCGTGACCAATCCGACGGACGATTTGCAGGAGGGAATTCAAGTGCAAATCAAACCGCCGGAGAAACCAAAAGGCGCCCAAGGGAAGGGGAAGGAAGGCGAGCAGGGAAAGGCGAAAGAAGAAGAAAAAGGGAAAGAGAAAAGCTGATCTGCCGCAGCTACCGAGTGACAACGGCGCTCGATCTTCAGGCCGAGTTTAAGAATTTTTCCATGGCCGCGCGGTCGTCTTTGATCATCATAAAATAATCGTAAGCGCCGTCGCTCCACGCCGCGCTCGACCATTCGCCATCGGTCCCAAACTTGGCCGAAGCGCGAGCCGGCAGGCGAGGAAAAGTGTTCCGATCCATCACGAAAATATGGGCGAGCCGATCCTTGTTTTGCCGGAAACAAATGAGCGCGACATCGTGACCGCGGAAACGCAGCTTGCGACATCCGACGGGAGTCAACGCGCGCAGATTTTTCGGCAAATTCACCTGGGAAGGCGCGTTGTTTTTCGCCAGCCAGGTTTCGACTTCGGAAAGATCGTGCGTGCTCAATTCCAACGTCGGATCGACCTTGATGAAGCTGGTCATTTCATCGCGGAAATCCGCCAATGAATTCGCCGGCTGAAACGGTCCGCGCCAGGAACTGAAGATGACCGCGAACGCGGCCAGCGCGGCCGCAAGTGCGAGTAAACCGTTGCGACGGCGCACGCGCGAAAATTCAATCGGTTGCGCAGGAGCCGGCCCCGCGAGGATGCGGCGTTTCAAATCCGCGGGCACCGGAGCGCTTTGCAATTTGGCGGCGATCGAATCATCAAGCCGCTGGTCCGCGCGCCACCAAGCCGCGAGATCAGGATCATTTTCGACCTTCATCATGGCTTCGCGAAAACGCGTGTCGTCGCCGGCTTCGCCTTCGCGATGCAAACTTAGAAATGCGCGCGCTTCAGAGTTGTCCACGGCGAGCTCCTTTCTCGAGGTTAACGATTTTGCGCTCGGCCGTCTCCGCGTGATCGGACAAACGCTCGCGCAATTCCGCTTTCCCGCGCGAGATGCGCGACATCACGGTGCCGATGGGAATTTCGAGGATCTCGGCGATTTCCCGATAGGAATGTTGCTTCATGTAAAAGAGTGTGACCGGCGCGCGATAACGTTCCTCGAGTTCGAGCAACGCGGCCTGCACGGCAGCGGCGTCGAGCGTTTCGACGACCGATGACTCGACGTGCGCCGGCTCGACAAATTGCGAATCCGACTCGACTTCGACGAAGCGCGACGCTTGTCGCCGACGGGAAAGGAAATCGCGATAGAGCGTGGTGAAAAGCCAGGTCTTGGCCTTTGAGCGATCACGCAGTTGATGACCTTTCGTCCCCCACGTGCAAAAAGTTTGCTGCGTCAGATCGGCCGCATCCGCGTCGTTGCGGCTCAGCGAAAGGGCAAAGCGGTAAAGTGGCATGTAGAATTCTTCCACCACGCGCTCGAATTCGGCATCGACCACTGGCCAACAAGTAGCGGGCTCTCGCTCACTCGCCAGCAAAAAGTCGTGCGCGTTGTTTGCACGCGGCAATATTAAGATGCGCGCAGCGCGTAATTATTCCATGAATACGAAATAAGTCGGCGACTAGACGCTCACAAAGATATGTCACGTTCTGTTTTACTTTTTCTCACGATGATTGCTGCCGGCACTACCTCCTTTCGCGCGAAAGCGGCGACCTTCGAAAGCCAGCCGCAACAAACGCATTTGCTCGAGCTCTTCACTTCCGAAGGTTGCAGCAGTTGCCCGCCGGCGGAGGCGTGGGTGAGCCAACTCAAAGATGCGCCGCGTCTGTGGCACGATTTCGTGCCGATCTCATTTCACGTCGACTATTGGGATCGCCTCGGCTGGCGCGATCCATTCGCGGCGAAGCAATGGACCGCTCGGCAATATGCCTATTCCGCGAGTTGGAATTCGGGCAGCGTCTACACGCCCGGATTTGTTCTCGACGGCCGCGAATGGCGGAACAGCGGCGCGCCTTCCATCGGCAGCGAAACGCCCGGTGTTCTGAAACTCGAAACGAATGGCGAGAACGCCTCGGTGAGCTTTCAGCCAACGAAGAAAAACGCCGGTGAATACGAGGTGCACGTCGCGCGGCTCGGTCTCGGATTAAAGACCAACGTGCGCGCCGGTGAAAATAGCGGACGCCAACTGGTCCATGATTTCGTGGTCTTAAGCCTAACGAGTGCTCCGCTGAGCGGTGGCCATGCAACCGTGCAGTTGCCCAAACAGGAGCAACCTGCGGGAGCGATCGCTGCCTGGGTCACGCCGCGCTCCGGCTTGAATCCGATTCAGGCCGTCGGCGGCTGGTTGCGTTAGCGTCGATTTATCCGGCATAGCAATCCGCGGCGGCAGGCGGTAACGTATCCACTCAGGAACCGATCGTGGATAAACCGAAGCGCAGCGAATTCCAAAACCGCATGGGTCGGTTGGAGGAATTGATCCAGGAACTCGAGCAATCGCCCGATCAGAAAACGCGCAGTCAGGCGCGGGAAATCGTCCAGGTTTTGCTGGAGCTTCATGGCAACAGCGTGAACCGCATGCTCGAGCTCGCGTTTGAATCGGAGCGTGGCGGGCAAACGCTGATCGACCAATTAGCGAAGGACGATCTTGTTTCGAACTTGCTCCTGTTGCACGGATTGCATCCGCTTGATTTGGAAACCCGAGTCCGTCACGCCTTGGAAGAAGTGCGGCCGCGCCTCGGCGCGCATGGCGGCAGCGTGCAACTGCTCGGCGTTAACCCGGACGGCACGGTGCGATTGCAACTGGAAGGCAACTGCGAAGGTTGCCCGTCGTCGCGCATGACGCTGAAGTATTCGATCGAAGAAGCGCTTTACGCGGCCGCGCCCGACATCACCGCGCTCGAAGTCGATGGCCTGGCCGAGGAGCATGCGCCGCCCGCGGCCAATCCGAAGTTTAACGAATGTCCCACGACGAACGACAGCGAACCCAGACTAGCAACAGGAGCAATGCCATGAGCAAACCAGCAGTTCCCGATCACGTCGCCGGCACGCCGAAAGGCGAAGAGCTGGCCTTAGGCAATAAAGAACCGGGCCGCGATCCCGACCGCAAAAATTATCGGAGCGCGCGCGATTCCACCGGCATCAACGCCGACAAACGGCAGCCGATTCTGCCGGTGATGCCGAACATTCCTCCGGCCTAACGAGTGGTTGGGCTGGCGAATTGCCAGCAGAGGAAGCGGCGGAAATCGCGGGACGAAGTTCGCGTCTCCGATTTACGAGAGCTCGCATGCCGCGCGCTGTCATCCCGAGTCGCGAAGACGACGAGGGGTCTCGCATAGGGTCGTTAGGCAATCGCATTGGGAAGTAATTTCGCCAAGGGCCCTGTGAGAGGTCCTTCGGCGCGCTACGCCGCGTCTGGATGACAGCGAGCGCGCGAGCCCAACGTTTCGACCAAGAAGCTTGCTCTTCTCTGCTTCGAAGATGATGAAGGCCGGCGCGGCTACTTCCGCCTAACGGTCTAGTTACTCCGCGTCCGCGGCCGCTCCCGGCGCCAACACGTTTGCATGTGTAGGCCATCGCACCCACCGATTGGGACGTCCACTCAGTCGGGATGTGTTTCGCGATTTCTGTAATATCGAACATCCCCTCTGCCTAACGAGTGGTCAGGCGAGCGGGTGGCCGACGACGTAAGACATAGGTCGGCGAGAGATTTCGCGGGTTGAGCCCGCTCAGCTTGCGCTTCGTTTCCGTTTCTAAAGAGAGGTGAGCTCTCTCGGACGAATTCGCACGCTGATGCTCTGTGCCGCGATGGCTTGCGCAACGGCTCGCGTCGCTCTCGCGCAGGACGCGGTGCCAATTTCGCGCACGAATCGCTCATTCTGCAGTCGCGCGACGAAGCGGCAGTGCAGCAGCCGAGCGGGTTTAATCAGAACGATCACCTCACCGGCGATTGGGGCGGCCTGCGCGACCGTCTTTTCGATTCCGGCATCGAGGTCTTCGCCTTTTACAACAGCATCTTTAACGGCAACGTCAGCGGCGGAATTCATCCGCGCCACGCCACTTATGTCGACGATGCCTGGCTCGGATTTAAGTTCGATCTCGAGAAACTGGTCGGCTGGCGCGGCGGACTTTTCGTGATCAGCGGAATCAAGACGACCGGACCACCAAAATACATCGGCAGTATTTATTCCACGCAACAATCCTGGCGGCTGGTCATTATCCGCAAACGGAAATCTCAATCGTCCCATTCCAAGTGAACGCTGGCCTCAATTACAAGGGCCTCTTCCCGATGCGACCGGATGACCGCAGCATGCTGCATTTTATTTACGGCGATCTCAGCCGTGACTATGCGCGCAGTGTGCGCGTGCCGGGCCGGCCGTTAGCCGACTCGGAGAAAGTGGTCGAAGTGGCGCATCGTTTCCAAATCACCCCGTGGAGTTATTTTCAACCCGATCTTCAATACGTGATCGATCCCGGCGGCACGGGAGAGATCGACGACGCCGTGGTCGTCGGCGCGCAGATGGGCGTCACCTTCTAATCGCCTAACGAGTAATCATGGACACCACTACCCATCATCCCGCGCCACTCGATCCGGGCGCCGCGCCGAAGCGCAGCATGTTCATCACCGAGGACGGCCGCAACGTTCTCTTCGTCTTCGTTTTGCTCATCCTGCTCTTCGCTCTTTGGGGTTTTTGCAACGGCATGATCGATGTCATGGACAAACATTTTCAGGAGGAGCTGCACCTCAGTTTGTCGCAATCGGCTTCGGTGCAATTCGCGCATTATCTCGGCTACTTTTTGATGGCGCTGCCCGCCGGCTGGCTCGCGACCAAGCTCGGGTACAAAGGGGGAATGATCACCGGTTTGCTCATGGTCGCGGTCGGTGGTTTTTGGTTCATCCCGGCTACGCACATCGCGTCTTTTTGGGCGTTTCTCCTCGGCGTTTGCATCATTGCCGCCGGCCTCACCTTTTTGGAAACGATCGCCAATCCGTACACCACCGTGCTCGGTCCGGTCCAATATGCGGCCACGCGCATCAACCTCGCGCAATCCTGTAACGGCATCGGTTTGTTGCTCGGGCCGGTCGCGGGCGGCGCGTTTTTTTATTCGAAAAATGCCGAAGGCTTCAGCACCGGCAGCGAGCGGCTTTGGATTCCCTACGCGGTCATCGGCGTCATCGTCATCGTGCTCGCGATCATTTTTTTCTTCGCCAACGTCCCCGACATCAAGATGGAGGACGATTACCATCTGGACGATCCGAGCGCGCCTGCGGCCTCGCATTCCATCTGGTCGCATCCGCATTTTTGGATGGCCGTCCTCGCGCAATTTCTCTACGTCGCCGCGCAGGCCGGCATCTTCAGTTTCTTCATCAATTACATGACCTCACAGATTCCGCCGGTGCCCGGCTCATGGAATACGAGCGGCTCCGGTTTCTTTCACGGCTGGATCGAAACGCATGCGAACGGCGCGCTCGGTTTCAGCAACAAGGCCGCGTCGAATCTGGCCTCGTTAGGCTTCCTTTGCTTTCTTATCGGCCGCTTCACCGGCAGCGCCATCCTGAAAAAATTCGCCGCCCACACAGTGCTCGGCGTTTACTCCGTCGCGGCCGTCGCGCTCTGCCTGCTCATCTTTCTGAAGCTCGGTTGGATCTCGGTCGTCTGTGTTTTTCTCACCTACTTTTTCATGTCGATCATGTTCCCAACCATTTTTGCGCTGGGTATTTTCGGACTGGGCGAACGCGCCAAAAAAGCTTCTTCGTTTATTGTCATGGCCATCATGGGCGGCGCGGTTTTGCCGAAAATCATGGGGCACGTCGCCGATCGCTACGATCTCTCGCGCGGATTCATCGTGCCCATGGTCTGCTTTGCCGTGGTGGCTGCGTACGGTTTTCTCTGGCCGCGACTGAGTGGCGCGGAAGGGATGCACGGCGTCTCAACTTCGCGTGGACACTGAGATGCGCGCTGCGTTTGAGTTGAATCACGAAACGCTCGCGGCCGATCCAAATTTTGCTCCGCTCGCTCGCGAACTCGAAGCGTTCGCGCCGATCGATTCCTCTGCTTCCTTCAATCGTTACTGCCGCGCAGCCTGCGAGATTTGGCGGACAAAATTCCCGAGCGGATCCGCTGGCGACACGCCCGAATTCGATCGCTTGCTAAACCAAATCGAAAACGGCGGCGCGAACATCATTCGGACAGGTTGGGGCGGAGTCGTCGTCACTTTGCACGAACATCCAAAGGTCGAGAAATTTCTGATCGTTAGGCAAGGAGCGTATCTCGCGCTCGAAAAACACGAGCAAAAAGACGAGCGATTGGAAGTGCGGGAAGGCGCGGGGTTAATTCTTTGGCGTCGGCCTAACGAGCAATCGCTCACCGCGCAAGTGCTTCGGCCTAACGAGCGCTTTCATTTCTCGCCCGGCCAGGAGCATTGCGTGATCGGCTGCGAAAATCTTCTCGTTTTCGAGAGCTCGACCGATCCGAAAGGAATAGATCAGGACCTTATCTTCATTTACCAACCGGATTGATGGCCACCGACTTTTACGCCTTCGGCGAGATCCTCTGGGATTGCCTGCCCTCGGGTAAACACGCCGGCGGCGCGCCCTTTAATGTCGCCGCACACCTCGCGCAGATCGGCGTTTCTTCCTCGCTCATTTCGTCGGTTGGTCGCGATCCGCTTGGCGACGAAATTCTCGCCGTCGCCGGTCACAAAAAGGTCAACGTCGAGTTCGTTAGTCGCGCGCGCATCGGGCTCGCGACAGGCACGGTCATCGTCACGATCGACGAGCACGGCAACGCCACTTACGAGTTGGTGCAACCCGCGGCCTGGGATGAAATCCTCGTGCCGGCCGAAGCGTTGCAAGCGGTCGGGCAGGCGCGCGCCTTCATCTACGGTTCGCTCGCTGGCCGGTCGCCTTACAACCTCGAGCAGATCGATCGTCTCCTCGAGGTAAGAGGGCCGCTGAAGTTCTTCGATGTGAACTTGCGTCCGCCGTTTGTCGATCCGCCGCTCGTGATCGAATTGGCCAAACGAGCCGACGTTTTGAAATTAAATGACAGCGAGTTAGGTCGCACGGCCTCTTGGCTTCGCGACGGTGAAGCGAGCGCAAACACGCCACGCACGCACGAAGCGATCGCGGATGCTTGCGCGCTTTTGGCGAATGCCACGGAGACTGCGCGCATTTGCGTGACCCTTGCAGAAGAGGGCGCAGCCTTGTGGGATAGCGGGACCCTTCACGCCGCGCCCGCGCCTAAAGTAGAAGTGAAAGACACGGTCGGAGCGGGGGACGCTTTCATGGCCGGATTAATGGTTGGCCTAACGAGTGGAAGCGACATACCTGGCATCCTGGAAAATGCCTGCCGCCTCGGCGCCTTTGTCGCCTCCCATCACGGCGCCACGCCTTTGTTGCCGCCAGAAATTATCGCGCCATTTCGCGCAGCCTAACGACCGAGCGGCGTGGTGATATTGGTGCCGGCGGGAGGCGTGAATTGAAACATCGCCGCCGGAATCGGCACGCGGGTTTCGTTGGAGTAGTTGGTGAAAATACGATCGCCGTTCGGTTGCAACATTTCCGTCCGCTCAACTTGCAGCGCTTCGTTAAAGCGAATGACGAACTGCTGCAGCATGCGCTTCATCGAGGGCACGCGCGGCGTCAGTTGCAGTGTGTAACCGCTGCCTTCACGCGCGCCGGCGATGTTGTAGGTTTCTTCCACGCGCTCCAGATTCAGGCTGGCCGTGATGGCCGCGATCCCGGCATCGAGCGGCGAATGTTTGCCTAACGTGTAGTGCTCGGCCGATTCGAATTTTGGATAATAAATCCAAAGCTGCTGGCCATCGCTCACGGTCAGGCTGGGGGAGTTGCCTTTCACTTCGCGGCGAAATTTATTCGGCGCCTGGAACCAAACTTTGCCCGCGCTCACGATCGGTTTGTTCATCAAGCGCAGCGTTTTTTCTTCCTGGAAATCAGCGTGAACCTGCGGCGCGGCGGCGCGTTTTTCTCGAATGCGGCCGAGCAGGTTCTTGAGGTCGTTAGGCGCGAGCGGCTCGGCCGAAAGACGCGCGATCGCGCAAAGGAAAAGAAGCGCGACGCAAAAGTGATGGCGGTGGCGGGGGATTCTAAACATGTGAATTCGTTAGACGGAGGTTGTCGTTTATTCTTCGCGCCAGACCTTCGGTTCAGCCGCCGCCGTCGCTGGCAAAGTGTAAAAAATCGTCGCAGCCAGGCTCCAGAAAATTCCCAGCGCGCACGCGATGCCGAGACCGGCCAGGGTCGGATTATTGGCCAGGCCTAACGAGCCAAATCCCGCGATCGCGGTCAGGCCCGCGAGAATCACCGGTTTGACCACACCCGCGACATCGTGCTCGAGATCGCGCGCTTTTTGCCAGACGAGCAGCACATAAATTCCGTAGTCAACGCCGATCGCGAGCACGAGACGGAACGCGAGCACGTTCAGCAGGTTGAGCGGGATTTGCAGCAGCTTCATCGAGGCGATCATGGCCGCGACGGCGAGCGCGAGCGTCACCACCTGGATTAACCACAAACGCCAATCGCGATAGAGCAACGCCAGCAGTGTGGCGTCGAAGATCGCCATCATCGTGCTGATTAAAATAAGCTGCCGATGCGACCAGGGCACGAGATCGGTCAGGGTAAAACTCCAGCCCGATAATTTCATCGGCACACCGGGCACCGGCAATTCGCGGCTCAGCATTTCCTTTTGCGCCTGCGTTGTAATCGGCTCGTTCGTGGTCACGAAACCGGTGCTCAACAATGGGTCGTGCGCGAAGTAGCGATCGACCAAAAACCACCAGCCGGAAGTTTCCGGAAGTTGCGTTCGCCAATCGGGAATGGGCGCGGATGACTTCGCGATCTGCTCCAGCCGATCGAGCAGCGTGCTGGCGGGCGCGAAGGTCTCGGCGCTGAATCCTCCCTCGGCCACCGCGCTCTGCAAAGCCTCTCGCGTCGCGGGAAAATCGAGCCCGGCCAACTTCGCGCGATTACTCGTTAGGCGTTCTGGCGAAAGAGCAAGCGCCGCGGGCGTGGAGAAGCTTTTGATTTTGCCCGCTTCCTGCAGTGCGGTCCAATGCGCGGCCACTTTTTGCCAGGCGTCGTGCAATTGCTGCGGATTGGCCGAACGAATAATCCCGATGGCCGGTTCCCAGCGCGAGGGCATTTTATCCATGATCGTATGAAGCGCGTAGCCCGCTTCGCTATGGCGCGGTTCCATCGATTTCGTGCTGACGTCGAAGATGAGACGTGGTCGCGGGGCGAGCGCGATTGCGGCGAGCAAAATAAGAATCGGCGTCGCGATCCAAAGCATGATGGCCGGGCGGCGCACGGTCCAGCGGACGTAATTTTTCACGAGCCGAAAGATCCAGTCGTGGCGGCGCGGCGGTTGCACCGCCGGAAGGAATACGAAGAAGACGGACATCATGAAAATGCCCGCGAGGAAAATGCCGATCGCGATTAAAACGCCGAGCTGCGTGAATCCAGCCGAGCCGGCCAGGAGCAGTGCGAGGAACCCAACCGCCGTAGTCAGCGCACCGAAAAAAACCGCGCGCCCAAGATTTTTTATCGCTTCATCCACCGCCGCGGGATGATCGCAACCATCATCACGCGCTTGTTGGTAACGGCCAAAAATCAGGATCGCGAAATCGACGCCGAGCCCGATGAGAATGGCGCAGAAACCGACCGTGACCAAATTGAGCTCGCCGAAAATCAAAAGGCCGGCGGCGAGCGCGACCAGGCAACAAAGGAGCAGGGAAAATCCCATGCCGAGCAACGGCAGCCAGCGCCGAAAACCAACGTAGAAAACGCCGCCGACCAGCACGATCGAGCCGAGCACGGTGATGATGATGTCGTGGCGCATGCTCAGGGAAATTTCCGCAACGTAAGCAGAGCGGCCGGTCACTAAAATTTCCAGCGGCCCGCCATCCCAACCGGCGTGCGCCTTGGCGCGAAACGCTTCCACCTCGTTCATCAAACGCTGGCAATCGAAGGCGCTCAGGCTCGCTTGATTCGTCACCACCAAAAAGACGCGCATGGTGCGATCGGGCGAAGTGAGCGGCTGATCTTCCTCGATGGCGGCGTTGCTCGCGAAAGGTTTGAGCGCGGGCGCGATCACGCCCAGCGGATCGAGCGAGAGTTCGAATTGCGGGCGAGGGGAACCCGCTTCGATTTCCTCGTGTAATCGATGCAAACGTTCGCGGATTTTCGCGGGCTGGAGGAGCGCTAGCGTTTCATCGAAGGCTGCGGGTTCGAGATTGAGCAGGAGCGGAACGGCGATCGATTGCAGATCGCGCACGCCTTCCGGAGTTTCGAGCGGCGTGCCGGCGAGGACGCGTTTGCACCAGGGTTGCTGGCGAATTGACTCCGCGAATTGCGACGCGAATTCCTCGAGCTTGTCGACATCCGCCGGTTGACTAACGAGTGCAAAGGTCAGCTCCCGCGTTTGCGCAAAGTCGCGATTGTAAAGCTTCAGGCCCTCGACCGACTCGAAGCCCTTCGGGAGAAGATTCATCACTTCGGTGTCGAGTTTCATCCGGGTGACGAGGACGAAAATCGAAGCCGCCGCGATGAGCGCGATGCCTAACCAAACCAGGCCGCGGCGTTCGCTAACAATGCGGCTGATGGTGGAATGAATCGGCATGGGACGAACAACGCGACCTTCGCGTCGCGCGGGGAAGATCAGAAGCGGAGATTAAAACTTTCCGCGCTGCTGGCCGTGCGGATGGACGAGCCGCCGGCGATGATCTTTTCGCGCAGGGAAAACCAACCGCGCAAGCGCGCCGGCGCATCGGCGATCGGGCCGGCCCAGCGACCGCGCGCGAGCGGTCCTTCCGCGCTGGCGAACTGCGCGTCCTGTCGAATGCTCATGAGCGTGACGCCTGGACCTTTGCTAAAAATTAATTCCAGGTCGCCGGTTTTGGAATAACGAACGAGCACTTCGCCGATCAGTGAAATTTTCGTTCCGCGATACGCGAGCTGTCCGCTTTTCGTTTGCCAGGAGTCGTTAGGCGCGGCGAATTGATGCGTCGAAGTGGTGGCGCAGCCGGCGCAGACCAGCGCAAAAAGGAGAAGCGCGATTCTGCTCATGCCATGACCTCGGCGGCTTCGCGCGCAGGAACACTCGCGGGTTTTTCCGGAAGCAAACTGCGCCGCGGACAAAGCGGAAAATATTTCTGCAAACGGACCAGGAGATAAAAAATCTCCATGCGCCAGCGGATGGCGAAGCTCGTGCCGACATTGCCGCCGAGGACGGCGTTGACCGCGGGCGGAATCTGAAAAACATCCTGCGGATGGAGGAAAACTTCGATAAATTCCTTTGAGTACCAAGCGTTGACGAAGCGCAGGTATACATCCATCGCGCGATTGATCGTGCGTTCGTAGCGAGCGAAAAGACGGCGCTGCCGGCGCGGATGATCGATCACTTCTTGCAGCGTGTCAGCGCATTGTTCACCGCAAAGCACGGCCAGAAAAACTCCGCTGCTAAAAACCGGATCGATGAAGCCGGCCGCGTCGCCGGCCAGCATCCAGCGATCACCCGTTAGGCGAGAATTTCGATAGGAGAAATCGGCCGCGACATGCACGGGCGTGACGCGCTCGGCTTGCTCCATTCGGCGATGCAAAAGCGGTTGTTCCGCGAGTGATTGCTCGAGAAATTCTTCCGGCGTGAGCTTCGTTTTTTTGAAGATCGCGCCATCGAGCACGACGCCGATGCTGGTGCGCTCTTCGGTCAGTGGAATAACCCAAAACCAGCGATCGAGCGCGCGCACCATGCGCGTCAGCGTGCCGTCCCGTCCGGTCGGCCGGACCACGCCTTCGTAATGCGCAAAGATGGAAATTTTCTGCAGGTGCGAATAGGTCTTCTTCAGTTGGAAATGCGAGCCGATCACAGAATTGCGCCCGCTCGCGTCGATGACGAATTTGGCGCGCACCTCCTCCACGCCAGCCTCCTTGCCCTTGAGCTGCAACCGCACTTCCTCGGCCGCGAATTGCACATTTTCCACCGCGGTTTCCTGACGCACTTCCGCGCCATTTTCCGCCGCGTGATCGAGCAGGATTTTATCGAACTCCCCGCGCGTGACCTGATAGGAGCGATCCGTTTTCGAACGAAAACCGTCCTCGAAATAAAACTTCACGCCTTCCTCGCTGCAGGCGCCGTACATTTCGCCGCCGAATTTTTCCATGAACCCGGCGCCTCGGAATTTCTCATGCAAGCCGAGGCGCTCGAACGCCTTCATGCTGAAAGGCAGAAGCGATTCGCCGATGTGAAAACGCGGAAATTTATCGCGTTCCAAAACGACCACGCGCCGTCCCGCGCGCGCGAGCAGCGCGGCCGCCGTGCTCCCGGCCGGGCCGCCGCCGATGATCGCCACGTCGTAGTCGTTCCCCATGTGCGCCTCAAGGTAGCCAAGTTCCGCCTGAAGCAAATTGCGCGGCCGTGTCGCCTTTCCGTTTGTCCGCGTTCGCGTTCGGAACTAACGGTCACTCGCGATGAAATTGATCGACCGCTTCATCAGCCGCGAGCTGATCGTGAACCTGCTTTTCGCGGTCGCAGTCCTTAGTCTCGTCCTGGTCGTCGGCAATATTTTTCGGCGACTTCTGCCGCTGCTGGTGAACCACGACGTCCCGGCGGAATACCTTCTCACTTTCATCGCTTACGTCCTGCCGTTCTCGCTCATCTTCACCATTCCGTGGGGTTTGCTCACCGCCATCCTGCTCGTCTTCGGCCGGCTTTCCGCGGACAACGAACTCATCGCGCTCCGTTCGAACGGCGTCAGCATCACGCGCATTTGCGTTTCGCTCGCGGTCGTTTCGGTCATCTGCACCGCGATTAGTCTTTGGCTGAACGTGCGCGTCGCGCCGGCTGCGCAACAGCAATTGCGCGAGACAATTTTCGATCTGGCGACACGGAATCCGATGGCGCTTTTCGGGAGTGACCAGGTGATCGACCAATTTCCCGGCCGCAAAATTTACGTCGGCAAAAAAGAAGGGAACCATCTCGAGAACATCACCGTCTTCGAGTTGAACGAAGACTCCATTCCGATGCGCGTGACCCATGCGAAAAGTGGCACGCTCGAGGCCGATCTGCCGAATCAACGCATCCTGATGCATCTCTACGATGCGCGTTATCAGCAGCGCGACGAGCAGACGCCGTTCGATCTGCGCAAGATGCGCGACGGCATCAGCATGGCGGAAGGAACATTGCCGATCGGCCTCGAAGAGCTTTACGAAAAAGAGAAAAAGCGCACCAGCCGCTCGGCCATGTCGCTCGAGCAATTGCTCGAGCAATTAAAGACTGGGGATAACAGCACCCAAAGCGCAAGCCGCACGGAAATCAGCAAACGTTTTTCGTTTCCATTTTCCTGCATGGCCTTCGCGCTCATGGCCGTGCCGCTTGGCGTGACCGCGCATCGGCGCGAGACCTCGATGGGTTATCTGATGAGTTTGCTCGTGGCCTTTTCGTATTTTCTTTTCGTGATCATGGCCGACACGCTGCGCGGAAATGCGCGCATGCATCCCGAGTTACTCGTCTGGTTTCCGAACGTGCTCTTCCTGGTTTTAGGCGCGTGGATGTTCCGGCGTTTGGCGCGGCAATAGTGGTCGCGAAAGCGGGACGCCAAATCCCGGCCGTGGGACAACCACTCGTTAGGCGCGTTTTTCTTCGCTGGCGTAAATCGTTCGCGCACAATCGTTAAGAACTCCGGCGAGCCAGTGGCACACGGCCTGCAAAAGCAGTCGTCCGAATCGCACTTTCGCCATGTCTCCCCGTAACCTGCATTTCCGTTTCGCTCTCCGCCTGACCTTGGCGGCGAATAATCCGATGAAAGCGCGATCGTCGAGTTCGCCGCAAGCGATGTGGCGCGAGCTTCCAGCTTGCGCGTTCCTCGCGCAGGCGCCGCCTCGCAAGCTGGAAGCTCGCGCCACTAACTTATGAAAGATTTGCGCTTCGCTTTTCGCCAGTTGCGCAAAACGCCGGGCTTTACTTTCATCGCTGTGCTCACGCTTGCGCTTGGGATCGGCGCGAACACTTCCATCTTCAGTGTCGTTAACGCCGTGCTTCTGCAGCCGTTGCCGTATCCGAATCCGGATCGGCTCGTTATCCTGACCGAGACCGACTCGCAGCAGCCGCTCATCTCTGTCTCCTTCCCGGATTATCTCGATTGGCGGCGCGACAACACGGTCTTCGAACACTTGGCCATCGCGCGGCGCGAGTCGTTTAATTTGAGCAATCTCGAAGGGCGCGAACCGGAACAAGTTTCCGGCGCGATCGTGACCGCAAATTTCTTCAAGGTGCTCGGGTTATCGCCGGAACTCGGACGCGTTTTCAGCGAAGAAGAAGATCGCGTTGGCGGACCGGCGCTCGCGGTGATCAGCGATCATTTTTGGCAGCAGTTTTTCAATCGCGATCCGCAAGTGCTCGGCCGCACCTTGAACCTCGACAACCAGTCTTTCACCATCGTCGGCGTGATGCCGTCGCAGATGGTTTCGCCGCGGACGGTGGAAATCTGGACACCGTTGATGCGGCGCTCGGATAAACCGAACTGGCAGATGCGCGACAATCACCCCGGACTTTTCGGTTGGGGAAGATTGAAACCGGGCGTGACGCTCGAAACGGCGCGGCCGAGATGACGACGATCTCGGCTCGCCTCGAAAAACAATATCCCGAAAGCAACGCGCACGTCGGCGTCACCGTGACGTCGCTGCTCGAAAATCAAATCGGCCAATATCGTTCGAGCCTCTACCTCTTGTTAGGCGCGGTCGCGGTCGTCCTGCTAATCGCCTGCGCGAACCTGGCCAATTTGCTCGCCGCGCGCGGTGCCGCGCGCTCGCGGGAATTCGCCATTCGGGTCGCGATTGGCGCGACGCGCTGGCAAATCATTCGCCAGCTTTTGCTCGAAAGTTTTTTGCTCGCGCTTGTCGGCGGATTCTTGGGTGCGTTGCTCGCGGTTTGGGGACGCGACCTGCTCGTCGCTTTATCGCCGCAGGGGGTGCGGCGATTCCAGGAAACGCGCATCGACGGCTGGGTGCTCGCTTTCACTGCGGGAATTTCCGTCCTAACGAGTCTTCTTTTTGGATTGTGGCCGGCCTGGCACACCTCGCGCGCCGACGCGCAAAGCGCCTTGAAAGCCGGTGCGCATGGCGCATCGGATGCACCAGCCGCGCGACGCTCGCGCGAGTTGCTCATCGTGCTCGAAGTTGCGCTGACGCTCTTGTTGTTGAGTGCGGCTGCGCTGGTTCTGAAAAGTTTCGCGAAGACGACGGCGCTA
>CAXSCV010000004.1:16409-47288 GCA_964235895.1 uncultured Chthoniobacterales bacterium | reverse complement strand
GAGCCGCGCGGCGTGCTCAGCGCGCAAATTTCTCTGCCGCGCCCCGCCTACGAAGACGAAGCCAAACAAATAGCCTTCGCCGATGCGCTTCTGGAAAAACTCCGCGCGCTTCCCGGCGTGCAATCCGCCGCGCTCGCTTCAAACCCGCCGCTCATGACCGGGTGGCAGTCCGGTTTTCTGCCGGAAGGTCAACCCGAACCCGCGCCCGGCCAGCAACCGTCCGCGGAGATGACGGTCATCGAAGGCGATTACTTCCACTCGTTAGGCGCGCCGTTGTTGCGCGGCCGTTCTTTCGAACCGCGCGACACAAAAAATTCCGAGCGCGTCATGATCATCGATCAGCTTTTGGCCGATCGTTATTTTTCGGGACAAGATCCAATCGGCAAACGCGTCCGCATGCAGACCAACGATTCTGGCCGCCGCCTGTTGACGATCGTCGGTCTCGCGCCGCGCCTGAAAGTTTACGGCTTCGAGGAGAAGAACTCGCTCCCGCAAATTTATTTGCCGCAAACGCAGGCGCCGAGCGACAGCCTCGTCGTCCTGTTGCGCACGAACATGTCCGCCGCGGCCATGGAACGCACCTTGCGTCAGACGGTCGTCTCGTTAGACCCAACGCAACCGATTTTCGATATCCGCTCGATGCAGGAACGCGTGGAAGAGACGTGGGCCACGCCGCGATTGATGACGTTCTTGCTCGTTACCTTCGCCGCGCTCGCGCTCACCCTCGCGCTCGTCGGACTCTACGGCGTGATGTCGTTCAATGGCTTGCGACGCATGCGCGAAATCGGCGTGCGTCTCGCGCTCGGTGCGCGCCGCCAGCAAATCGTCAGCCTGATGTTGCGCCAGGGAATGAAATTGCTCGCGCTTGGCCTAACGATTGGTTTCGCCGGCGCAATTATTCTCGCGCGTTTGTTACGCAGTCTTTTGTTTCAGGTCGATGCGAGCGATCCAATCATCTATCTCGCGGTCGGCGCATTGCTTCTCATCGCCGCCGCCACTGCCTGTTGGATTCCCGCCCGTCGCGCCGCGCGCGTTGATCCCATCATCACCCTTCGCGCCGAATGAAATCCCATGAATGATTTTCGTTTTGCGCTTCGGCAACTTTGGAAAGCGCCCGGCTTTAGCACGGTCGCGATTCTTACTCTCGCGCTCGCGCTAGGCGCGAACGTCGCGATTTTCAGCGTGGTCAAAGCGGTCCTTTTGCGGCCGCTGCCGTACCCGCATCCGCAAGAGTTAGTTCGCCTTTACGGGACGCAGCCGGAGCTCGCGCAAGCGCCTATGGCGCCGGCTAATTTTCTGGAATGGGAAAAGGAGAATCACGTCTTCTCCGCAATCGCAGCGTTCGTTAGGCAAAATTATAATCTGGTCGGCAACGAGCAGCCGGAGCGAGTTCGTGGCGCGCGCGTCTCGGCCGTTTTCTTTCAATTGCTCGGCCAGCAACCAGCGCTCGGACGAGCCTTCACCGCGGAGGATGACCAACCAAATCGCGAACGCGCCATCATTCTGAGCGACAACTTTTGGCGGGCACGTTTCGCTGGGGAGAGAAGCGCGATCGGCCGCGTGGTTAAGCTGAACGACGAGAATTACACCGTGGTCGGTGTCATGCCGGCTGGCTTCGATTTTGTCGATAGCCGCATTCAATTTTGGACGCCGGTGCGCTTCAGCGACAACGAACGCGCCACGCGCGACACCAACTACATCGATGTCTGCGCGCGTTTGCTGCCGAATGTTTCGCTGACGCAAGCGCAGGAGCAGATGTCGACTTTGGCCCAACGCCAAGCCAGGGAATTTCCCGGCACGAACGATGGCATCGGTGTGAAAATTGTTTCGCTCCGCGAAGATTTGATCGGCAAGGCGCGGCCGATTTTGAATGTGCTTCTCGGCGCCGTCGGATTCGTTTTGCTCATCGCCTGCGCCAACATCGCGAACCTGTTGCTGGTTCGCGCCACCGCGCGCCAACGCGAGATGGCAATTCGCGCAGCGCTTGGCGCAAGTCGTTCGCGCATGCTTCGTTTATTGCTGACCGAGAGTGCGTTGATCGCGATCCTCGGAGGTGCATTCGGAATCGTCCTCGCGACGTGGGGCGTGGACTTGTTAGTCGCGTTCAAGCCGGCCGACTTGCCGCGTCTGGCCGCGGTCGGGATTGATCGCGGTGTCTTACTTTTCACTGCGCTCCTTTCCTTGCTCACCGGCGTTGCTTTCGGATTAATTCCAGCATGGCAGGCGTCGCGGCCGGATTTGAATGACGCGCTGAAAGAGAGCGGCCGCGGCAGCACTGGCGGGATTCGCAAACAGCGTCTTCGTCGATTCCTCGTGATCGCGGAAGTGGCGGTCTCGCTCGTTTTGCTCATCGCCGCCGGTCTGATGATTCGCAGTTTCGCGCGACTCCTTTCCGTCGATCCTGGTTTTCGCTCCGATCACGTGCTCGTCGGCGTGGTTTCCTTGCCCACGCAAAAGTATCCGCAAGCGCGCGCTCAAGCCGCGTTTTACGAACGACTGATGGAGAATTTGCGCGGCTCGCCCAGTGTGATTTCGGCTGCAGTCACGACCGACCTTCCGCTGAGCGGTGGCGACTCCACCGGTTTCGAAATCGAAGGAC
The DNA here is from genome assembly GCA_964235895.1 of uncultured Chthoniobacterales bacterium. Taxonomy (GTDB): domain Bacteria; phylum Verrucomicrobiota; class Verrucomicrobiia; order Chthoniobacterales; family UBA10450; genus JACCTI01. The sequence goes on along the minus strand of CAXSCV010000004.1, from coordinate 44,689 downwards.
GACCGCCGTCGGTTTCGGAGAACAGGCCGCTGGTCGATTATCGTTTGATCAGCCCCGATTACTTCGCGGTCATGGGAATGCGTTTGCTGAAAGGCCGCGGGTTTTCCGGGCACGATAATTCGAGCGCGCTGCCCGCAGTGATCATTAATCAAACGCTGGCCGCGCATTATTTTCCGAATGAAGATCCGATCGGCAAACGCATCGGTTTGAGCGGCGGCCCGGTCGACTGGCGGCAAATCGTCGGCGTGGTCGCGGACGTGCGAAATTACGGACTCGACGCGGAGGTAAAGCCCGAAGCGTACATTCCGGTTCTGCAAAACGAACCGGCCTATCTCGCGGCGGTCGCGTCGAACATGACGGTGGTCACGCGGACCGCCAGCGACCCGCTTTCGTTAGGCCAAGTTTGGCGCGCGCAGGTCCAACGTCTCGATGGTAACCAGCCGGTGTCCAATCTCACTACCATGGACACGCTTTTGGCGGAATCGATCGCACAACGGCGGTTCAACATGTTCCTCTTGGCCATCTTCGCCGGGCTCGCGCTCGTTCTCGCGGCCATCGGAATTTACGGAGTGATCTCTTACACCGTGGCGCAACGCAGTCACGAAATGGGAATTCGCCTGGCCCTAGGAGCGAGCCGCTACGACATCCTGCGATTGGTCGTTAGTCACTCGTTAGGCACGACTTTCGCCGGAGTCGGCCTTGGCCTGCTCGCGGCCTTCGCTCTCACTCGTCTCATGCGCAGCCTGCTTTACGATGTCGCGCCGACCGATCCGCTGGCTTTCGGCGGACTGACCGGCTTGCTCATCTTTGTTGCGCTCCTCGCGACTTACCTTCCCGCCCGCCGCGCCTCGCGCGTCGATCCGATCGTCACCCTTCGCGCCGAATGAACAATTTCCGCTTCGCTTTTCGTCAATTGCTGAAGTCGCCCGGCTTCACTTTCGTCGCGGTCGTCACGCTCGCGCTCGGGATTGGCGCGAACACCGCGATCTTCAGCGTGATCAATGCTGTGCTCCTGCGGCCGCTGCCATTTCCGGAAGCGGAGCGCATTGTTTACCTGAACGAATCGGACTCGACGCAACCGAGCATCTCGATTTCGTGGTTCGATTTTCTCGATTGGCAACGCGAGAACACGGTCTTCGAACAACTCGCGGGCAGCCGGCGCGAGTCGTTCAACTTAAGTGGCGTGGCCGGTCGCGAGGCTGAGAGAATTTCCGGCGCAGTCGTCTCCGCCAATTTCTTTCTCGTGATCGGGCTTGCGCCGAAAATCGGGCGCACCTTTAGCGAGGCGGAAGATCGCCGCGGCGGGCCGGCCCTGGCCGTGATCAGCGACGCATTATGGCAGCGCGCTTTTCAACGCGACCCCGCCGTGCTCGGGCGTTCGATTAATCTGCACAATCAACTTTACGAAGTGATCGGTGTGATGCCGGTGCAGATGTCCGCGCCTAACGACGTCGATGTTTGGGTGCCGCTGATGCGGCGCGTGCCGAGCGTATGGGATCGGCAAAATCATCCCGGCCTTTACGCCTGGGGACGATTGAAGAAAGGCGTCAGCCTCGAGCAAGCGCGCGGACAGATGCGCGGGATCGCCGCGAGTTTGGAAAAGAAATATCCGGAAACGAACACGACTGTCGGCGCGGTCGTCACGCCCTTGCTCGAAAACCGCGTCGGTTCGTATCGCAAAAATCTCACGCTCTTGTTCGGCGCGGTCGCTTTGGTTTTGCTCATCGCCTGCGCGAATCTGGCGAATCTCCTGGCCGTGCGCGGCGCGGCGCGAGCGCGCGAGTTCGCCGTGCGCTCGGCCTTAGGCGCAAGCCGCGGACAACTCGTTAGGCAATTGCTCGCCGAGAGTTCGCTCCTTGCGCTCTTCGGCGGGCTCGGCGGATTCCTCATCGCTTTTTGGGGACGCGATGCCGTGATCGCGCTCAGTCCGCCGGGAATTCCGCGCCTGCATGACGTGACGCTCGATGGTTGGATTCTTGCCTTCACCTTCGGTCTCGCGCTTTGCACGAATTTCCTCTTTGGCCTCTGGCCGGCGCGTCTGGCCGCAAAAACCGACATGCAGCTCGCGCTCAATGCCGGCGCGCGTGGCAGCTCGGATTCGCCGGCCGCGCGACGAACGCGCAATGGATTGGTCATCGTCGAAATTGCCTTAACGCTGCTCCTGCTGAGCGCGGCGGGATTGGTCCTGAAAAGTTTCGAGCGCGCGCAGTCCCTCTCGTTAGGCTTCGAGCCGCGCCAGTTGCTGACCGCGCGCCTCGATCTTCCGTTCCGCGTTTATCCAACGAAAGAAAAAGTCGCGCAATTTTCCGATGCGTTACTCGATCGGGTCCGCGCATTGCCGGGCGTGGTCGACGCGGCGCTCAGCTCAAATCCGCCGATACTGGCCGGCTGGCAAACGAACATCCTGCGCGAGGGCACGCCCGAGCCGCCGCCGGGTCAGGAAATTTCCGCGGACACTGAGATTGTTCGGGGAAATTATCTCGCGGCGTTGCAAGGAACGCTTTTGCGCGGTCGCGTTTTCGATCAACGCGATAATGAAAATGCGCCGCGGGTTACGATGATCGATCAATCCGTCGCGGATCGATTTTTCCCTGGGGAAAATCCGATCGGTCAGCGTTTGAAGATCGATCCAGACGACGCGGGCACTGGTCGGATGTTCCGAATCATCGGCGTGGTCGCGCGCATGAAGTTGCGCGGGTTCGATCAACTCTCGTCCTTGCCGATCGTTTACTTTTCGCAGGCGCAAGTGGAGCGAAACAACTTCGTCCTGCTCGTGCGCACGCAGGGCAATCCGGCCGCGCTGGAAAAATCCGTGCGCGACGCGGTCGCGGCAATTGATCCTGCGCAGCCCGTTTTCGACGTGCGTCCGATGCTCGCGCGGGTTCAGGAAACCTGGGCCGCGTCGCGTTTCATCAGCTTCCTTCTCGTGATTTTTGCCGGGCTCGCACTGCTGCTTTCGATGGTCGGACTTTACGGCGTGCTTTCCTACAGCGCGCTGCGGCGCCTGCGCGAAATCGGAATCCGCCTCGCGCTCGGCGCGCAACGTTCCGATATCCGCACCTTAATTCTGGGGCAGGGGATTCGCTTGCTCGCGCTTGGCCTAACGAGTGGTTTCGTCGGTGTGCTCATCTTCTCGCCCGTGCTGAAAAGTTTTCTCTTCGAAGTGCAGGCGATCGATCCGGCGATTTGCCTCTTCGTGAGCGTTTTCCTGGCTGGCGCCGCGCTTTTGGCTTGTTGGATTCCCGCCCGTCGCGCCGCCCGCGTCGATCCCATCATTACTCTTCGCGCCGAATGAGAACCAAGTCCGAGACCATAACCAGCGTGGCAAGCTTTCAACGCGGCGCTCCGATACTTCTCCCCACTTTATGAACGATCTCCGCTTCGGCTTTCGCATGCTGCTGAAGAATCCCGGCTTCACTGTCGTGGCGATTGTCACGCTCTCGTTAGGCATCGCCGGCTCGAGCGCGATCTTCAGCGTGATCGATGGCGTGTTGCTTCATCCGCTGCCTTATCCCGATTCGGAAAAAATCGTCACGCTCGCGCAGATGGATCGCACCTCGGGCGAATCGTCGGAAGCGTCGTCGCCCGCAAACTTCCTCGATCTTACGGCGCAGAACGACGTTTTCTCCAGCACGGCCGCGACTTCCGGCGCGCCCGGAGATTTGACGGACGGCGATCAACCAGAGCGCGTTCGCATCACTCGCACGACGGCTAGTTTCTTTAAACTCTTTGGAATTTCACCGCTGCTCGGCCGCACGCTTGTGCCATCCGACGATCAACTCGGCCACGACAATGTCGTCGTCATGAGCTCGGCTTTGTGGGCGCGCCATTATGGTTCCGACAAAAATATTATCGGTCGCCAGATGCTCCTGGAAGGCGAGCCGCGCACGATCGTCGGCGTGATGCCGGCGGGTTTTGCGCCGGATAATTATGGCGAACTTTGGGTGCCGTCGCCTTATGGCATTCCGCCGAATCCTTTGCGCGTGCGCGAAGACGTTCGCACGCAACGCGACAGCGTTTATCTCGATGGCTGGGCGCGTTTGAAAGATGGTGTGACGCTTGAGCGCGCGCGCGCCGAGATGGACGCAATCGCGCGCCGCTTGGAGAAACAATATCCGGACGCCGACAAAGACCTGGCGATTCGGGTCGCGCCGATGCACGACGACGCGGTCGGATCGTTGCGGCCAATTTTACTCCTGCTTTTCGCGGCGGTCGGCGCGCTGCTTTTCATCGGCTGCGCCAACGTCGCGAACTTACTTCTCGCCCGCGGCACGGTCCGCGCGCGCGAAGTGTTGATCCGCTCCGCCCTGGGCGCGAGCCGCAGTCGACTCGTTAGGCAATTGCTCACGGAAAGTGTTCTGCTCGCGCTCATCGGCGGCTCGTTAGGCGTGTTGCTCGCGGCCTGGGCCATTCCGCTTTTACTCTCGATCAGTCCACGCGGAATCAGCACCTTTCAGCACATTGGTTTGAATTGGGAGGTCGTCGCCTTTGGGCTCACCGCCTCGTTAGGCACGGGAATTCTTTTCGGCCTCGCGCCGGCGATCAGCGCTTCGACCTCGACGCCCGCGGCGGCGATGAATCAAGGCGATCGCGGCGGAACGGCCGCGAGCGGGCGCGGACGCGCGATCCTGATTACCCTCGAAGTGGCATTGTCGCTCGTGCTCTTGATTGGCGCCGGCCTGCTCACGAAAAGCTTCGCCAATCTCGCGAAGATCGACCCCGGATTTCAGTCCGATCATTTGCTCATCTTCAACATGGGCGCGCCGGCGCGTTGGTCGCAGCAAGAGCAAATTCTCTTCTACCGCCAAACCTTGGAACGACTGCGCGAAGTGCCGGGAGTGAAATCGGCCGGTGCGGTCAGCCGATTGCCGCTGGGGGGCGGCAACAGTTCGCGCTCGTTCAAAATCTCTGGCGACAACAGCGATCACGAAGCCGACATCCGCGTCGGCACATCCGATTATTTTGCGACGATGGGCATCCCGCTTTTGCGCGGGCGACGTTTCAACGACCACGACTCGTTAGGCGCGTTGCCCGTCGCCATGATCAACGACGCGCTCGCGCGCAAACTTTTCCCGAACTACGACCCGATCGGAAAAGTGATCACCGATTTCGGCCCAAAAAAAGAGAACCTCCGCATCGTCGGCGTGGTCGGAAATGTTCGGCACGAATCGCTCGAAGGCGCGCCGCGCGCGGAAGTTTATCAACCGTTAGGCCAGGCGATGTGGCCTGGCTTTTTCATCGCCTTAAAAACAGAGCCGGCCAATTCGCTCTCACTCCTTCCCGCGGTTCAAAACGCGGTCTGGCGCGTCAACAAATCAGTCCCGCTAGGCAATCCGCGCACGATGCAGGACTTCATCGCGCGCTCGCTCGCGCAGCGAAAATTTACGATGACACTCCTCGCGATTTTTGCCGGCGTCGCGCTCGTGCTCGCCGTGATCGGATTGTATGGCGTCATCTCGTATTCGGTTGCGCAACGCACGCGCGAACTCGGCATTCGCATCGCGCTCGGCGCGCAGAAACGCGATGTCCTTGGTTTGGTTGTCGGCGAAGGGATGAGGTTAGTCGCGGTCGGCCTCGCCCTCGGCCTGATCGCTTCGTTAGGCTCGATGCGCTTGCTTTCGAGTCTGCTTTTCGGGATCGGCGCGAACGATCCGCTGATCTTTCTCGCACTGTCGTTCGCGCTCGCTCTCGTTGCGCTGCTGGCCTGTTTCATCCCGGCGCGGCGCGCGAGTTTGGTGAATCCGATCCAAGCGTTGCGCGCAGATTGAAATTTTGCAGCCTTCCATCCAAATGCCTAACGAGTCCTAATTTCCAACCCAACTCACCATGTTTACCGATCTCCGTTTCGCCTTTCGACAACTCCTGAAATCTCCCGGTTTCAGCGCGCTCACCATCATGACTTTGGCCCTCGGGATTGGCATGAACACCGCGATCTTCACTTTGATCAACGACCTTTTTCTGAACGGCCTGCCCTATCGCGAACCGAGCCGCATCGTCAGCATTCAGGCGGAAGCGAAGGATCGTAATCTCGAGAAGTTGCCGATGTCGGTGCCGCGTTTCTGGCAATATCGCGACGGCCAAACCGTCTTCTCGGAAATCGCGGCCGATACCGGCACCGGCTACATCATGACTGGCATGGGCGACCCGGTGCAGTTGAACGGGAACAACGTGACCGCAAATTATTTTGACTTGTTAGGCGTGAAGCCGTTGCGCGGCCGACTCTTTCAAAAGCAGGAAGAGATGAACGCCGATGTGGCGTTGGTCAGCGCGAACTTCTGGAAGAATCGGCTCGGCTCCGATCCAAATGTCATCGGGCGCAGCATCAACTTGAACGGCGTCGCGACCACCATCGTCGGTGTTCTGCCGAACATGCCGATCGTTTGGTGGGGGCCGAATGTGGAAATCTGGACGGTAAAACCATTCCAACTGCCAGGGCTGCCGCAGGATCGCATTCTGCGTGGCGTGAGTTTTCTGCGCGTGATCGGGCGGATGAAACCAGGCGTGACGATCGAGCAAGTGCGCGCGCAATTGCCTGCGCTGCAGCAGGGTTATCGCGAGAAATTTCCGGAGAACGCCGATACCACCTGGTCGCCGACGGCTTTGAGTGCAGTGGAAGATTCGACCGGAAATTTGCGCCGACCATTTGAGATTTTAATGGGCGCGGTCGGCGCGGTCCTGCTCATCGCCTGCAGCAATGTGGCGAATCTATTGCTCGTTAGGTTCACTGGTCGTCGTCGTGAAATTGCTTTGCGCATGGCCTTGGGCGCGTCGCGCACAGGCGTGGTGCGGCTCTTCGTTTTCGAAAGCACACTCGTTAGTCTGATCGCCGGCGCGCTCGGCTTGCTCATGGCCGCGTGGATCGTTTCCATCGTGCCGAAACTTGCCGGCGAGAATCTCCCATTTCAAAACAACACCGCGCTGAGCACGCCGATTTTGTTCTTCACTTTCGGTCTTTCGCTCCTCACCGGTTTGGCGATGGGGCTTTATCCGGCCTGGCAAAGTTCCCGCGCCGATTTGGTCGATGGATTAAAAGATGGCGGTCGCGCGATTAGTGGTAGTCGCGGACAACAGCGTTTCCGCCGCGGGCTCGTTGCGACGCAGGTCGGGCTTTCCGTCGTGCTTCTGGCCGGCGCGGCCTTGCTCATCACCAGCTTCGTGCGCTTGAGCCAACAAGAATCCGGCTTCCGCGCAGATCATCTTTGGGTTGGCGCGGTCGGCATTCCCGAGACCGCTTATCCGGATAACGCGGCGCGCGCGCGCTTCGTGGAAAATCTGCAGCGCGAATTACAAAACACCGCCGGCGTCGAAATGGTGGCGATGAGTGACGGCGTGCCGCTGGGCGGGAATAACAGCAGCTCACCCTACGCGCGAATGGATGGCAATCCGCCGCCGATCAATCAGCGACCGCTCGGACAAAATCACAGCATCACGCCGGGTTACATGAAGACGTTCGGCATTCCGCTGCTCGCCGGGCGCGAATTCAACGAACGCGATGGGCTCGATCAACCACCGGTTACGCTCATCAGCAAATCGGCCGCGCAAAAGATTTTCCCGGGCGAGGATCCGATCGGCAAACGCATCTACTTCGGCACCGATAACGGCATCGGCTTGCCCGTCGAAGTCGTCGGCATGGTTGGCGACGTTCGTTCGCTTCGGCTCGATCGCGCGAACGATGTGGAATTTTATCGGCCATGGGCGCAGCGCACGATTCCGTTCTTCGCCATCATCGTGCGCTCGCCCATGAAACCCGAGGCGACGGCCGCAGTGGTGCGGACGGCCTTGAATCGGCTCGATCCCGGTTTGCCGATCATCCAACCGACGACGATGGAGGCGGTCGTTAACCAGTCGTTAGGCCAACAGCGTTTGACTATGACCTTGCTCGGCGCTTTTGCTGGCGTGGCGCTCCTTCTCGCGGCGGTCGGAATTTACGGCGCGGTCGCTTACACGGTCGAACAACGGACCGGCGAAATCGGCGTGCGCATGGCGCTGGGCGCGCAGACCATGGACGTTTTGCGATTGGTCGTTAGGCAAGGAATGGCCCCGGTTTTTCTCGGGCTGGCGCTTGGTCTGGCTTGCGCGCTTTTGCTCGGGCGTTTGTTGACCGCGCAACTTTACCAGGTCTCGGCGACCAACCCCGCGCTCCTGGTCGGCGCGATTTTTATCCTCGCCTTGATTGCCTTGATCGCGTGCCTCGTGCCGGCGCGCCGCGCAACCCGCGTCGATTCCATCATCGCTCTGCGCTGTGAGTAACCGACCGCCAATTTGTGGCGCGAGCTTCCAGCTTGCGCGTTGCTCAAACAGACGAGCCCAGCGAACTCGCAAGCTGGAAGCTCGCGCCACGCTATGAACGATCTCCGTTTCGCCTTTCGCCAGTTGCGAAAAGCTCCCGCCTTCACCCTGACCGCGCTGGCCACAATCGCGATTTGTCTCGGGGCGAATCTGGCCATCTTTGCGGTCATCGATGCCGTCTTATTGCGGCCGCTGCCGTTTCCGCAATCCGATCGGCTGGTCACCATCTTCAACACTTATCCGAAAGCGGGCGTCGAAAATGATGGCTCGTCGCTGACGAATTACTACGAGCGACGCGGCAACATCGCTGCCCTCGAGAGCCTTTCCATTTATATGGAGAGAGCCGAAACCGTCGGTGAGCCGGGTTCCATGCGGCAGGAGGAAATCGTGCGCATCTCGCCGGAGTTCTTCACCACACTTGGGGTAAGTCCCGCGCTCGGTCGCAACTTCACTGAAGGAGAAACGGCTGCGCAGGAGAACGTCGTTATTCTGACGGACGCTTTCTGGCGCCAGGGTTTTGCTTCCGATCCGAATGTTCTGGGTCGTGATACCCGCATCAATGGGATTCCACGAAAAATCGTCGGCGTTTTGCCTCCGGCTTTTCGCTTTCTCTCGTCGGAGACGCGCGTTTTTCTCCCGATAAAATCCGACGTTGAACAGCGCGGACCGAAAGCGCGCCACTCCGGCGGCGGCGGCACACATATGATCGCGCGCTTGAAGCCGGGCGCGACGATCGCCGAGGCGCAAGCGCAGATCGACGCGCACAATTCCGAGGTCGAGAAAGACAATCCCGAAGCGCAAATGATGCGCGAAGCCGGCTTTCGCTCGCTGGTGGTTTCGCTGCATGCCGATCATGTCCGCTCCATCCGTCCGACCCTTTGGTTAATGCAGGCGGGCGTGTTTTTTCTTCTGCTCATTGGCGCGGTCAACCTGATCAATCTGCTCCTCATTCGCGCGAGCGATCGGGCGAAAGAAATGGCTATTCGCCAGTCGATGGGTGCAAGCCGAGGACATGTCGTTAGGCAAGTCCTGACAGAAACCGTTCTGCTGACTACGATCGGCGGAATCCTTGGTCTGCTGGCGGGCGCGTGGGGCACGCAATTACTTCGGGTTGTCGGCGCGACTCGCCTGCCGCTCGGCGCGCAGATTGGGTTTGATGGCTTGATCGCGGCCATCGGACTCGTCGGCGCGGTCATTCTGGGAATCGTCATCGCGGCGCCGATCGCTTGGTTCAATCTCAGCAGCCACCTCGCTAACGCGCTCCAATCCGAGTCGCGGACCGGCACGATCAACCGCGCGACCCAACGCCTTCGTCACGGCTTTATCATCGCGCAGATCGCTCTCGCTTTTATCCTGCTCGCAGGTGCCGCACTGCTCGGGCTGAGTTTACAAAAGGTGATGGCCGTCTCCCCCGGCTTTCGCGCCGAACACGTTCTCACCGGCGAGTGCTCCATCTCGTGGGACCTGAAGCCGAAACAAATCGGGATCATGGATCGCCTGCTGGAATCAATTCGGCAGCAGCCCGGAATCGTCTCCGCGGGCATGATCACGAACATTCCGTTGAGCGGCGATAACGGCAAAACCGCCGCGACGCCGAGGGGATTCGTGCCGCCAGCCGGCGAGTCAACGCAGGGTCATTACTCCTATGGCGTGAGCGGCGATTATTTCTCGGTGCTCGGAATTCCGCTGCGCGAGGGGCGTTTCCTGAACTCCGCCGATTCTCACCGCGCCGAACGAGTCTGCGTGGTCGATGAAGATTTCGCGCGGCGCTACTGGCCGAAGGGCGGCGCGCTCGGCCAGCGCATTTCGCAAGGCAACGAAACGGAGGACGCGAAATTATTTACCATCGTCGGTGTGGTCGGCGCCGTTAGGCAGGCCGAGCTGACGGAAGCGCAGGGACAGGGAGCGGTTTACCTGCCTTTCTCTTATCGCGACAGCAACAGTGTCTTCGTCGTCACGCGCACGAGTCAACGTCCTGAAGCGTTTGCAGAGACGCTCCGGAAATTGGTGCGCGCCGCCGATCCCGCGCTCGCCTTCGATAATGTTCGCTCGATGGATGCGCGAGTGGCCGATAGCCTAACGACTCGTCGCTCGCCCGCTTTGCTCGCGGGAATCTTCGCCGGCGTCGCGTTGCTGCTCGCGACCATAGGGACATACGGAGTGCTGAGTTATGCGGTCTCGCAACGTCGACGCGAGATAGGAATTCGCATGGCGCTCGGCGCGCAAGCGCGCCAGATCGCGCGGCAATTTCTCTCGTTAGGCGCGCGTTTGTTAGGCGCGGGCATCGTGCTGGGTTTGTTCGGCGCGTTGCTCGTTACTCGCGCGATGCAGAGCGTTCTCTTCGGCGTTCCCGCGTTGCCCATCGCGGTCTTTTTTCTGACCGCGCTGCTTCTCTCTGTGCCGTCATTGATCGCCTGCCTGGTGCCGGCGCGACGCGCCAGTTTGGTTGATCCCATTCAAGCACTGCATGCCGATTAGCGTCACCACTTCACACTCATCTAAAGTTATGTTCACCGATATTCGTTACGGCCTGCGCCAACTCCTGAAGCATCCCGGTTTCACTTGCGTGGCTGTGCTCACGCTCGCGCTCGGGATTGGCGCGAACACCGCGATCTTCAGCGTGGTCAACGCGCTCCTGCTCAAGCCGCTGCCATATCCCGCTTCCCAGGAACTCGTCGCCTACGGCATGAGCGACTCGCGCAGCACGCATGGCGAACTTTTCTCGATTTCGTATCCGGACTTCTTCGATTTTCGCGAACAGAACCGCACCCTCGCGAGCATCGCGGTTTATCGCGATCGCGCGTTTGCCATGACCGGCGAAGAAGGCGCGAGCAGCGTGCGCGGGGTGAAAGCGAGCGCGGAATTTTTCGATGTCCTTGGCGTGAAACCGATCATCGGCCACAACTTCATCCGCACCGACGAGCAGGCCGGCGGCGGTCCGAATGGTCTCAGCGTCATCCTCAGTTACGAGTTTTGGCAGAAACATTTTGCCGGCGACAAGAACGTGCTCGCGCACACGATGGAGCTCGATCGTCGCCAATACACGGTCATCGGCGTGATGCCGCGCGGCTTCCAATTTCCCATCCAAGCGGAGCCTCTCGAGTTCTATGTCACGATCGCGGAAGACGCGAGCACGGCCGATGGCTCGAAGCCGCAGACCGAGCAGCGCGGGAATCACAGCCTGCAGGGAATCGCGCGTCTCAAACCGGGCGTGACTCTGGCGCAGGCGCAGTCCGATCTCGGCACGATCGCCGCGCATCTGGCGCAGCAATTTCCTGATTCCAACACGACCTTCGGCGCAGCATTGAAACCGTTGCGGGAAGATTTGATCGGCGATGTGCGGACCGCGCTTTATGTCTTGTTCGGCGCGGTCGTCTGCGTCCTGCTGATCGCGAATGCAAACGTCGCGAACCTTTTGCTCGCGCGCGCTTCCGTGCGTGGAAAAGAGATGGCGTTGCGCGCGGCCCTCGGCGCAAGTCGCGCGCGCATCATCCGGCAATTGCTCACGGAAAGTCTGTTGCTTTCCGCGCTCGGCGGCGGCTGCGGATTGCTCATCGCGCAATGGGGAACCGAGGCGCTCATTCGCGTTGTCCCGCAAAACATTCCGCGCATCGCGACCATTCAACTCGATGCCGTGGTGCTCGCGTTCACGCTTTTCGTTTCGCTCATTACCGGCGTGATCTTCGGTCTCGTGCCCGCGTGGCAGGCTTCTCATATCGATCTCAACACCGCGCTCAAATCCGGCACGCGCACCGGCGGCGGGGGCGAACGCAAAGGACGTTTGCGCAACGGCCTGGTCATGGCGGAAGTCGCGCTCGCGCTTGTCCTGCTCATTTGCGCCGGGCTTTTGATTCAAAGCTTTGCCCGCCTCGGCCGCGTGCAGACCGGCTTGCGCACCGATCGTTTGTTGACCGCGCGCATTCAGTTGCCGGAAGTCGCGTATCCGAAAAATGAAAACATCATCGCGTTCTTCGATCAGTTTTTGCCGCGTCTGCGCGCGATTGCCGGAGTGGAATCGGCCAGTGCGATCGCGCCCTTGCCCTTGAGTGGAAGCAACATGGTCACGACTTTCGATAACGCCGATCATCCGCTGCCGGAAGGTCAGCGCGCGGACGCACCGGTGCGCGTGATCGCGCTCGATTATTTTAAAACCATGGGAATTCCCGTGCGGCAGGGACGCGTCTTTAATGAAAACGATCGCTTCGAAAGCGCGCCGGTCGTGATCGTGAACGAACGTTTCGCGAGCAAGTTTTTTCCGGGCCAGAACGCGCTCGGCAAACGCATCGCGCCGGGATTTAGCGCGTACGAGAGCCCGGAAAAAATGCGCGAGATTGTCGGCATCGTCGGCAACGTCAAGCATCTCGCGCTGAAAAACGAAGACTCGCCCGAGATGTATCTGCCGCAGACGCAGATTCCGTTTAACATCATGTCGCTGGTCGTGCGGACGACTGTTTCCGATCCGGCCGCGCTGACCGCGTCGGTGCGCAAAGAACTCGCGGCCATGGACGGTTCCATTCCCCTAACGAGTGTTCGCGTCTTCGATGAATATCTTTCGCGCTCGCTCGCGCGACCGCGTTTCAACGCGCTTTTGCTTTCCATTTTTGCGGGAACGGCGCTCCTCCTCACGGCCATCGGCATCTACGGCGTAATGGCCTATTCGGTGGTGCAGCGCACGAATGAGATCGGCATTCGCATTGCACTGGGCGCGGCTCAATCCTCCATCTTTCGTCTGGTCGTGGGACAAGCCATGTCGCTGGTCGCGATCAGCGTGGTCATCGGATTGGTCGGCGCTTTCGCGGCCACGCATTTGCTGAACAGCCTGCTCTTCGGCGTCGGCGCGTGGGATCCGCTGACCTTCATCGGCATTGTCTTGCTGGTGTCGTTAGTCGCATTTCTCGCGGCTTGGTTGCCGGCGCGGCGCGCGGCTCGAGTCGATCCGATTATCGCGCTCCGCGCCGAATGAAACCAAGAGCGCAAACAAGGAATAGCGCGAGCTCACGTGGTCGTGGCGCGAGCTTCCACCTTGCGTGTTTCTTGAATCGGTTCCGCGCAGAAACTCGCAAGCTGGAAGCTCGCGCCACAACTGAAACCTAGCGCCACAACCGAAACCCAACCCATCTTATGATCGATCTCCGCTACGCCATCCGAATGCTTTTGAAGGCGCCGGGTTTCACGCTCATCGCCATTTTCGCGCTCGCTCTCGGCATCGGCGCGAATACCGCCATCTTCAGTGTGGTCAACGCGGTCTTATTGCGGCCACTTCCTTATCCTCAACCCGATCGACTGGTCGTTTTGCGCGAAAGCACGCTGACCTTCCCCTCCGGCTCGGTCAGTTATCCAAACTATCTTGATTGGCGCGCGGGCCAACGCAGTTTCACCGATCTCAGTTTAGTCCGGCGGGAAAGTTTCAACTTCTTTACGCCGGGCGGCGACGCGCAACCGGAACGGGTCGCGGGCGCGCGAATCAGTTGGAATTTTCTTTCCGTCCTCGGAATCAAACCGCTCATCGGTCGCGAATTTCGCGAAACCGAAGATGTCCCCGGCGCGGCGCCGATCGCCATGATCGGAGAAAATCTTTGGCGCACGCGCTTCGGCGGATCGCCCGCGGTAATCGGCCAGCAGATCCTGCTCGATGGCGTGGCGCGCGAAGTGATCGGCGTCGTGCCGGAGATCGTGCGCTTCCCGCGCGCGTCGGAAGTTTTCGTTCCGCTGGCCGAGCTGAAAAAGCAGCAGAACGTGATGAGTCGCGGCAATCATCCGGGCTTTTCTTGTCTCGGGCGTTTGAAACCCGGCGTGAGCATCGCGCAGGCGAAAGCGGATTTGGACGCGATCGCCACCGCGCTGGAAAAACAATTTCCTGAGAGCAACACCGGTCGCCGCGTGGAAATGAAACCGCTGCTCGAATCCGCGGTCGGTCATTATCGACAGAGCCTCGGATTACTTCTGGGCGCGGTCGGTTGCGTGCTGCTGATCGCTTGCGCGAATGTCGCGAATCTACAATTCGCCCGTGCGATCGCGCGCAGTAAAGAGCTCGCAGTGCGCGCGGCTTTGGGCGCGAGCCGCTGGCGTTTGGCGCGACAACTTCTCACCGAAAGCACTTTGCTCGCGTTCCTTGGCGCGGCCGCCGGAATTGTTTTCGCGGTCTGGGGGCTCGATGGAATTCTCGCGCTCAGTCCTGCGAACGTGGCGCGCTTTAAAGAAACGCAGATCGATAGGACGGCGTTGCTTTTTACTGGCGTGGTGGCAGTGGGTGCGGGGATTCTGGCGGGGATTTGGCCGGCATGGAAAATTTCGCGCACGGCCGCGCTCTCGGTGGTGCTGCATGAAGCGGGCACGCGTGGCGGAAGCGGCGGCGCCAGCCGGCAACGCGCACGCTCCGCGTTAGTCGTCACGCAAGTTGCGCTCGCGGTCGTGCTGCTGGCGGGCGCGGGATTAACCCTGAAGAGTTTCTGGCGTGCGCAACAAGCGCCGCTCAATTTCAATCCGCGCGATCTGCTGACCGTAACAATGGCGCTGCCCGAAGCGCGCTACGAGACGGACGAAAAGGTGAACGCGTTTTATACGCTGCTGCTCGAGCGCGTGCGAAGTTTGCCGGGCGTCGATAGTGTGGCCATCGGCTCGAATGTTCCTTTCGACGACACCGAATGGGACAGCAGCTTCCACATTACCGGCACGCCTGAAGCCAAGCCCGGCCACGAGCCCGAAGCGGAGACGAATATGATCTCGCCCGATTATTTTCGCGTCCTGGGCATGCCGCTCATTCGCGGCCGCACTTTCAACGACCAGGAAATCGCGGGCCGTCCGCATTCCGTGATCATCGATGAATCGCTCGCTCGTAATTTTTTCGCAGGGAAAGATCCGATCGGCCAACACATCGACGACAACCAGGTTTCCGAAAAAGATGCGCCACCCTTGACCGTCGTTGGCGTCGTTGCGCGCTCACGCAACGAAGCGCCCGGCGAGGAAAACGTGGAGATGCTGGGCTTCTCGCAGATGTATTATCCGTACGCGCAATACGCGCGGCACGATGTCTCGCTTCTGGTTCGCGTGAAATCGGACGACCCGCTCGCGCTCGCGCCGGCGATCAAACGCGAAGTGCAGTCAATCGATCCCGAGCAGCCGGTCGGTAAAGTTTCCACGATGGCCGCAAATATCGCGGCCAGTCTGGCGGCGCGACGGTTGACCATGGCGTTGCTGGCCGCTTTCGCTGGATTGGCGCTGATCCTGGCCAGCGTCGGTCTCTACGGCGTGATGGCTCTGAGCGTCACGCAACGGACGCGCGAGCTCGGCATCCGGCTCGCGCTGGGCGCGGCGCGCGCGGATGTCTTTCGGCTCGTCCTGGGGCAGGGAATATCACTCGTTAGTCTGGGGCTGGGTCTTGGATTGATCGGCGCGCTCGCGGCCGGACGCGCGCTCGCAAGTTTGCTCTACAACGTCGGAACGATCGACATCGCCGCGCTGGCCACTTCGCTGATCTCGCTCGCGGCGGTGGCCTTGCTCGCGTGCTTCTTTCCGGCGCGCCGAGCTACGCGCGTCGATCCGATGGTCGCCTTGCGCGAAGAGTAATTCCGAATCCAACGACTGCGACGCCCCGCGATTCATTCGCCCCAGAATGGAGCCGGCCGCGCCCTCGCGCCGGATTCCACTATCGCGCCAGTCACGCCGCCGGCGGAACTTCGCCCGACGCTTCCGCCTTGTCCGCCGCCGCCACCTCGCGATTGGTCGCCGGATCTTCCGTGCCGTCGTGTTTCTCGATCGGCGGCTTCTTTCCCGGTTGCGGCACGACCGCCGCGCCTTCGACCGGCTCTTCGCCGTGATGGATTTTTTCCTGAATAACTTTCTTGTCGTGCGCGATGTTTCGGGGATCAGCCATAGTCTCTTAGCTTCGTATCTGCGGCGCGCTTTGCGGCTGCGTCACCGGAGTTAATTTTCCATTCTCCGCAACTTCATCGCTGATGATGAAGAATTTCTTCAACTGCGCGCGTCCGAAATTAGTGGTCAACGCCACATCCGCCGCATCGCGTCCCACCGCCATGACGACGCGGCCGATCCGGGGAACATTGTGCCGCGCATCGAAAGTATACCAGCGACCGCCGAGATAAGCCTCGAACCAGCCACTAAAATCCATCGGCAAAACCAGCGGCACACCGATATCGCCCATGTAACCCGTCGTGTAACGCGCGGGGATATTCATGCAGCGCATGAAGGTCAGCGCGAGATGGCTGAAGTCGCGGCAAACGCCGCGGCCATCGTTATAACAATCCCAGGCAGACTTAGTCGAATCGGCATGCTGGTAATTAAAGGTGATATGATTATGCACCCAATCGCAGATCGCCTTCGCCCGCGGCCAACCCGGAGTCGTCTGGCCAAAGAGCTGCCACGCGATATCCGAAAGCTTATCCACTTCGCAGTAACGACTCGTTAGTAGAAACGGCAGCACCTCGTCCGGTAGCTCCTCCACCGGCGCCTGCGTCGCGTCCGGCGCCTCCGCGTCCGGTTGGCCGCTATCCTCGATCATCGTTTCTAGCGCGAGCCGAATCCTGCCCGTCGGCGCGAAGAGACGCGCGCAACGATTGCCGTAGAGATCCGTGAAATCGTGCAACGGGACATTCGGCTCGACCAAGATCCGCTCCTCCGCCATCAAATCTTTCTGCCGCGACGGATGCACGTAGAGCATCAAAATCATCGGCGTCGGGCCGGACAATTCGAACTCAATATCGAAGCCAAGTTTGATTTTCACGGGAGATAGATACGCACCCCGGGCGGCGCGCGGGCGCAAGATACGTTGCCGCGCGAATTTGCAAACCGGATTTGCTCGAAATTCTACGAGGAGACGCCGCGGCGTTGGGAGGAGATTCGAGAACCGCGCGTTGCTTTTCTCCTTCGCGAACTAGGCAAAGCGAAAAGCGCGCTCCGACGACAGATCATGCCAGTTAGTGGTCATGGATTTTCCGATTTCGTAAACCATGTACACGTGCCGTTTTGGTTTAAGCGCGTTCGGAAGGATAGCAGCGAAACCGATTTCCAAGTGTCGCAGAGCCTATTCCGGGGACGAGGCATTTGAAGCCTACTAACGATAAGTGCCCGGCCGATGGCACGGCGCTCGACCTGTGCACCTTATTCTCGATGGAGTTCGAGAGCTGCTCGAAATGCCGTGGCATCTGGTTGGTCAAAGACGAATTGAGGAAGCTCACAAGGTGGCCGATGAATGAGCTTCATTGGCTAAACGCTGAAATCGATCATCTCGAAAACAGTGCAGCGATCTCGACCGATCGTTCTTGCGCCAAATGATGGAACGAAGCTCCTTTCGGTTGTCTTCGGTAACTCCTCCATCGTGGTCGACTGGTGCCCAAAGGGTCACGGCATGTGGCTCGATAGCGGAGAGTTCGATGCCATCATCGAATACCTGAAAACCGAGACCGCCGACGCGACTCCGGCCGATGCCAAAGAAGAGTTGCGCAAGGATTTGATGAAACTTTGGGATGAGGGACCGGAAAGCAGGATAGCTGAAGCTGGCGACGCCATTGCGGCCGCGACCGCTGTTCTCAATTTCACCATCTTCGAACACCCGAAAGTTTTCAGTTTTCTGACAGCCGCCGAGGCCGAAGCCCGTGGTTTGGGACTAGGTTAGGCTGAAGTTGGAAAGACTCATAGCTTAACCAAGTAGATAGCGCTACAAGTAACCAAGTCGCGCTCGTCGACCGCGCCGAGCCAGCGCGATTGTCATTCCGGCGAGTCCCCAGGTGAGTAACTCGCCGGAGCCGGGCTCGGGAATGATCTGGAAAGGGAAGTTCGTCGCCGTGACGAAGCCGACGGCATTCGACGCGTCGGATAAGAAACCGGTCGCGGTCTCGTTGCCCGTGTTGAAGTTAGCCAGCGTTCCCGTGTAAACTACGTTCCGTTGCAGCGCTTCGATGGTCGCTTGAGAGATTGTGATGGTCGTGATCGAAGCGGAGTAATTGGCCGTGTAAACCTGCGTCCCCGCCGGATCGTAGATGCTGAAAGATCGCAGCGTATCCGCAACCGATCCGCTAGTCGAGCCTAGTGAAAAGGTGAAGCTGGCGTTAGGATTGACACTCTTGGCCGCGGAAAAACTCGTCCCCGTTAGGTAAAGGATAGGAGCGTAAGCATCGTTCTCGATCGGGACCTTGCCCTGTTGGCCAGCAAGCGAGCCGCCGTGAGCGGCGAAAGTGTAACGATCTCCCGCGGTGAAATCGGCATCAAGCGCGCTTTTCGTGGCATAGAACTGATTGCCAATGTAGAAGGTGGGGCTGGCTGCTGACGAGGTTAGATTGAACGAGCCGTTATCGGAAAGCGTGAAGTTAGTTGCGTCACTCGCACTCGTGGTATTGACGAAGGCCAGCTCCGAGTAACCAATCGGGTTCGTCGGCGACGTGTTATCCGCGCTCTGATTGTAGAAGGTAGTTTTTTGCGCACCGAAAGACACTACCTGCGCCGCGACTCTTTGTGCGAGGCCGAATAGAAGGGCCAGTAAGACCCAGGCCAGAGTGAAC
This sequence comes from uncultured Chthoniobacterales bacterium, assembly GCA_964235895.1. GTDB lineage: Bacteria > Verrucomicrobiota > Verrucomicrobiia > Chthoniobacterales > UBA10450 > JACCTI01. The sequence continues at coordinate 25,886 of CAXSCV010000004.1, read as the reverse complement.
TTTCTCGTTCGAAGACGCCGATTCATTTTTAATAAAGAAAGGCCGAGTTTTTGCCGTTGTCGGAAGACGAGATCATCAAAAATTCATGCGCTGAGCAATGGAAAAAAAAGTCACCGATCCCGACGCCAAAACGTTTTCGTTAGGTCCGTCCGCGGCCTTGCTGGAATGGTTAACTTCTCACCAGCTTCGCGAGTTAAAGCAAGACGCCCGTCGGTATGGCGACCAACGGGCGCATTATGCTTAGAACTCGGGATTTTATCACCCGATAAACCCGATCCTTCATCCTAAAGCAGATGCCGAACCACGCGACGCGGATGAGCGATCTTTTGTTAAACTTGTTCCGCGATAGACACGGGGACACTGCCGGGCGCTCTCGGGTCAATCCGGTCTGTCCACCGAGGGCGGCCATCGGGCGACCGTTGACGATGATTTAACGACCGTCGGTCTTGATTTACCGACCACCGACTGCAGCCGTTTACCGATTGCCGAGCGCTACCCGCGGGCAAGGTAACCTCGCTCGTCTACCTCAGCGGAGGCGGTTCTTATTCCTTTCGCGAGCGAGCGACGCTTTTTCGCTTCGTGCCGGCTAGCCGCTTTCCGTTCGACTGTATCTTGTGAGCTGAGACGATCGCTGAAATCAGACCCGGAAAACGCTTCTGGATTTCCGCGCAACGCGAAATGTTTTGCATCTCAACCCCTTGACGTTCGCTCTGGATCAAGCCTGCCTCGCGCAAGGCTTTGAAGTGTTGTGAGAGCGTGGACTTCGGAATTGTCTTCTCGCGCACCTCCAGGAAGGCCGAGCAATTTTGCGAGCATTCCGAGCCGGCGATTTGGGAAAAAATCGCCACCCGCACCGGATCAGAGAGGGCGTGGAGGATGCCCTCGACGGTCACGTTCTCGATCGATGGATGTAAAATGGGCCGCATAACTTTCTAAGATACCGCAGTTGACACCTTGTTCAATAGTTCATAAGTTCTGAACTATAGCAGATAGGAACAAACAAAACTTATGCACGAACTCCAAAATAAAGTCGCCCTAGTCACCGGCGCATCCAAAGGGATCGGCGCCGGCATCGCCAAGGCTCTGGCCGCGGCCGGTGCCTCCGTCGTGGTCAACTACGCCTCGAGCAAAGAAGGCGCGGACAAGGTCGTCTCCGCCATTACCGCGGCCGGCGGCAAAGCCGTCGCAGTCGGCGGCGACATCTCCAATGCCGAGGAAGCCACCGGCCTTATCGAGGCCGCGTTGAAAAGCTACGGCCAGCTCGACATCGTCGTAAACAACTCCGGCGTTTTCGAGATGGCCCCGATCGAGAAGATCACCGCCGAGCATTTCCACAAGCAATTCGATGTCAACGTGCTCGGCCTACTCCTAGTAACTAAGGCGGCCGTCCCGCATCTCGCGCGCGGCGCCAGCATCATCAACATCAGCTCCGTTGTCAGTCGCGTCACGCCACCCGGCAGCGCCGTTTACACCGCGACCAAAGGCGCGATCGATGCCGTCACCGGCGTTCTGGCCAAAGAATTGGGGCCTAAAGGCATTCGAGTGAACTCAGTTAATCCCGGCCTGGTCGAGACCGAAGGCACCCGCGCGGCGGGGATGATCGGCACGGACTGGGAAAAGGAATTCATCTCTCAGACGCCGCTCGGTCGCACCGGCAAACCGGACGATATCGCCGACGTGGTCGTCTTCCTCGCCTCGAACGATTCCCGTTGGATGACCGGCGAAAAGCTGATCACCAGCGGCGGTCTGCACTAAGTCTGGAAAGCGGCGACAGCTTGGGGGGCGACTTGGAAGTCGGCTTTCGGTTGCCAGTCTCGCCTCATGGGGATCGCGCCCGCGCGACCGTACGGCGGCTCGTGTTCTTGCGCGAAAGCGCGACGTCCGGTTAGCCAAGCATTAAGGGGTTCGCTGTTGAATTCCTGAAAATCATCTCATCACGCGCAAATATTTGCGCGCATCCGCGCGAGCTGTTTCCTGCGTTTCTCTGGTATGGGCAAACTCGATGGCAAGAAGGTGGCGATCCTGGTGGCGGATGGTTTTGAGCAGGTGGAGATGACGAAGCCGCGCGCGGCGCTGAAGGAGGCCGGAGCGGAGACGAAGATCGTGTCGGTGAAGGCGGGGCAGATCTACGGGATGAATCATGAGAAGAAAGGGGACGATTTCGAGGTGGACATGACGTTGGAGGAGGCGCGGCCGGAGGAGTTTGATGCGCTGCTCATTCCGGGCGGGATGATGAATCCCGATACGCTCCGTTCAACTCCCGATGCGCTCGAGTTTACGAAGCATTTCTTCGCGGAAGGCAAACCGGTGGCGGCGATCTGCCACGCGCCGTGGGTCTTAGTGGATGCGGGAGTGGTGCGTGGGCGGAAGCTGACGTCGTGGCCGGCGATCCAGACGGATGTGAAGAATGCGGGCGGCGAATGGGTGAATGAGGAGGTGGTGGTGGATAACGGGTGGGTGACGAGCCGTAAGCCGGATGATATCCCGGCGTTTAATCGGAAGAGGATCGAGGAATTTGCGGAAGGACGGCACGCAAAGAGGGGAGAAACGAACGCGTTCCTCGAGACTTAGGGTTAGGCGGTCGCGGCGCGGCCGACGCTCGAATCGTCCTCGATTCGAACGTGCTGTTCAAGGCGTTTCTCTTCTGCTAAAGCGGGGCTTGAAACGTGAAGCCAAAGGAATTCCTGCAAATCAATCTTCGCTTGCTCGCCTTCTTCGCCGCCTGTCTGCCCGTCCTCACTAGGGCAGCGACGACGAACGTGACGGTCGGCCAGGGCGGGAGCAATTTTAGTCCTAAGACGGTGAGCATCCAGGCCGGTGCCACCGTGAAATGGACCTGGGCAGGGAACGGACACAGCGCGACCTCCGGAACTCCAAATGCACCGACCGGCCTTTTCGAATCGGGAGTACTGAACAGCGGGGCGACGTTTTCATTTACCTTCCCGACTGCCGGAACCTATCCCTATTACTGCAGGATACACGGCTCGATGATGACGGGGACGATAACGGTAGTGGCGGCAACGCCCACGCCTACTCCTACACCGACGGCGACACCAACGCCTACGGCAACTCCGACTGCGACGCCTACGGTAACTCCAACGCCAACTTCGACCCCCACGCCGACACCCGCTCCATTTTCATCCCATCCGTTACTCTTTCCGCCTGCGACGAGCGCGGCAGAGGTGCCGATCGGCATTAACGAAGCATGCGTGTCCATCCTCGATGGCCCGTGCACCTACATGTGGACTTACGGAGGAACTTACCCGGGCCTAACGATTCGCAGACCTACCGGACAAGCTACTCGAGTTACTTTTACGAATAATCTCCCGCCGCTAGCCCGCGAGATGACGGTGCATCACCACGGAAACCATTCTTTGCCTGGTGATGATGGTTATGTCATCGGGGCCGATGTTCTTATACCTACCGGAGCGTCGCGGACCTATACTTTCGAAGGAATTGAGAACGGCGAAAACGAACGTGGAACGATGCAGTTCTATCATGACCATCGCCTGGACGAGACCGGGCTGAACGTGTGGATGGGGCTAGTCGGCTTATACATCATCGATGACCCTGCCGATCCCTCATCCCTTCCGTTCGGCGACTACGAGCTACCGTTAGTTGTGGCGGACCGGCAGTTCGACGCGAATAATCAACTCGAATACTTCTACGATCCTGCAGGTGTGGTCGGCGACAAAGTCCTGGTCAATGGCGTTTACCAGCCTTACCTGGACGTGGCCGACCGAAAGTATCGGTTGCGCATTCTGAACGGCGCGAATGCCCGCATCTACATCTTTACCCTTAGCACGGGGGAGGCGTTCACGCAGATCGGAACGGAGAGCGGCCTTCTCCCCGCGCCAGTCGCTCGAACGGCGATGAACGTAGGCCCGGCGGAACGTTTGGATGTAATCGTCGATTTCAGCGGAAAGCTCGGTCAGGAACTTTATCTGATGGATGCATACCAGATGGTGCCTCTCTTGAAGTTCCGTGTAACCCAGCACAGTATCGATACCAGCGTTATTCCGGCCAGCCTTCGTTCGCTACCTGACATAGGCGAGCCGACAGTAACTCGTAACTTCAGCTTCGACTTCACTTCCAATCACTGGACGATCAACGGCCTGGGATTCGATCAAAACAGGATAGATGCCCGCCCAGTTTTAGGCACAACTGAGAAGTGGGTTTTCACTAATCCGACTGGAGCGACTCACTTCGTGCACATTCACGATGTTGATCAGCAGTGCGTCAGCCGCGACGGCGGCCCTTGTTATCCTTACGAGACGATGAAGGAGACCTGGAGCGTTGCTCCGGGCGAGACTTTGGAGCTGAAGTTAAAGTTCACCGATCACATCGGCAAATATATGCTGCACTGCCACATTCTGGAGCATGAGGATGATGGCATGATGACGCAATTCGAAGTCGTGCTCAGCGCCCTGCAACAGTGGCGGCAAGATAAGTTCGGCACGGTCGATCCGAACGATCCGAGCGCGGGAGACCTGGCCGATCCCGATGAAGATGGGATGACGAATCTCGAGGAATACGCGGCCGGCTCCAACCCAAAAGTAGCCGATGTCTCGCGGGCTTCTCGCTTAGGCCTGGCTACAGTGGCCGGATCTACTTACCCGACCATCACCTACCGAATGCTTACCAGAGCAGCCACTGCGGTGACCTATTCCGTGGAAGAAACAGCGAATCTAACCACTTGGAATAGTATCGATATGACAACGAACTTGGTGGCGGGTCCGATCGATCAAGGAGACGGGACCGCCTTGGTTACCTTCCGCGGCAACTCGCCGATCGGGTCGGATAAGAAATTTCTCCGGGTGCGGATTACGTCGCCGTAGCTCTGGTGATGAACGTTGGATAAGGCGGAATCTGAGTTAAGAATCCCGGGGCTCGATCATTTCCGTTCGGTATTTGCCGAGTAACTCTTCGGTTTTCTTTTTTAAATCCTCTTGCTCTGGCGGGTCGAGCTTCGGGGGAGTGGATCTGCGGGTAGGAACGGCGGTGCCGACTTGCGCGAAGAACTCTTCCTGGCCGGCCGGCGCGCAGATACAAAGCAGTCGGGCAGCGCTGGCCGAGACATTGGTGAAGGAATGTGGGGCATTGGCCGGAATGCTCGCCGTTTGGCCGCTGTGCAGAGTCACTTTCTCGCCACGAAAAGTAGCTTCGATCTCGCCTTCCAGCACAGTAAAGGATTCCTCGAAGTCGTGCCGATGCGGCGGCGGCCCGCCTCCGGGCGGAATGTGCATGTCGATAAGACAATAACGGCCGTTCGTGTCGTTACCCGAGAGCAAAATGGTATAGGTGTCTCCCACAAGCCCGATGTGCGGGAGACTTTCATCGGTATCGGGCCGCGCACTCTTGAGTTTGCGAGCGAGATTGTCGGCGGGGAGCGGGCTGGTGAGAGAGGGGGAGGATTCGTTCATGATATCGATGTTTCGTGTTGGAACGCAAGGTAACGGGTATCTGAATTTAAGCTAGCGCCTGAGACGAAAAGAAAAGGCGCGAAGTGGCGCGATCGTTTAGGTAGCCACAGGGCTAATTTACTCGACCGTGACCGAAGAGGTGACCGAATAGACCGACGATAAGATAAAGGATTCCAAAGAGGAACGAACCCACCATCCAGATAATGATCGGGAGGGGGATCATAACCAAGGAGAACAGAGCTAAGTTAGGCCGGGCTGAGCGAAGCCATAGACTGCTCGCGACGATGGCCGGCATGATAGCTAGAATGACGCACCAGGCAGGGATGTTCGGCGCAGTGATGGTCTCGTGCTGCCATCCGAGGATGAAGGCGAAGACCACTAGGAGGGCTAGAAGACAGTTAGCGCTCCAGAGCCACCAAAATTTCGTCAGTGCCCATGCCCAGCAGGTTTTCATCTGGCGTGGAGACAAGCTGGCCACGTGTAAGCCGACAATGTAGGCGGAAACTTCGGTAACTACTAGTTGCTCGCCAGTTTGCGCGTTAAGCCGAACGCGGCGACGAAACCGATTCCGAGCAATACCCAGGTTGACGGCTCTGGCACGGCGACGGTATCAAGCGCGGCGATCTGGGCGGCGGAGAGGACTCCGTTGTAGAGGCGCAGGCGGGCGATGTTACCTTGAGTCGACTCCGATGTGACTGCGCCGCCGGTGCCGGTGGCGTCGTCTTTGAAAACAGTGAGGTAGGCGTTCGAACTCATCATAGAATCACCCATGATGGCGAGGCCGGCGGTATCAGTGAAGGAAAAGGCGAGAACGTTGTTTTGATAAACGCTCACGGTATTAGTGACGCTGTCGCGGGTTAGGACAACTTGCGGGTAGTCGAGTAACGAAACACCCATGCCGCCGATCCCGAGAATATTTGCCGAACCGTCGATGAAGCTAAGGACGCCGGTAGTTGCATTGACATAAAGTCCGGCATCGGAGCTAAGGTTCTTGAAATCGAAAACCTTGTCGGCGGCAGCGTCAGCCGCGGAGAGTTGGAAATTTGCCAGAAGCACAACGGAGTAATTCGAGGAGCTAACAAAAGGATTGGTCTGCGTCTGCACACCGTCCTGGGCAAAAGGTGCGGCGCTGCCGCTCGTGCTGATGCGATAGATGGGGGTGTTCGGGATACCACGGACGGTATCGGTGCCGAAACCGTTGTTGCTTCCAATGGAGATGAGCGGTCCGATGGAACCGACTGAGGAGGCGAGCGAGGTGTTGGTGAAATTGTAGTCAGCCACCACTGTTTGCGCGCGCGTTGAAAACGTCGCGACTAGAGCAAGGGCAAGGCAAATAAGAGCGGTGCGTATGGAAAATGAGGGTTTCATAATCACTATAAATTCGAGTGGGCGAATTCTTCCGATTTTGAAGATGGCCGACAAGGAAAATCTCGATCTCCGGGATTCACGCGATCAACCGTGACATCCTTCGCGCTCAGGTGCCAAAGTCCGCGGCCACCGTAATCCGATCACTCGCAACGATCCGAATATCTTGCAGGCGGATTTCGCCCAGCGGCAACGCGAGAAGAGAGAGGCTGCGGCCGTCGAATTTTTGAAGTTGCGGCGAGAGAAAACCGCAGGCCAGTGAACCGATCGTGCCTTCACCGTGGCAGCGCAGGCCGGAGACGGTCGCGGTCATTTTTTCGTCCATATCGAGCTTGGCCGCTATTTGAACGAGTGTGGCGAAGAAGAGCTTCCGGGCGCGCACGCGCAATTCGGCATCCAAACCTCGCGAGCCGCGTGGTTCCACCCGCAACTCGACTTGCTCAATCGTGACGCCATGTTTGCTCGCTTCCTTTTTCGCGAGGTTGGCGACAGCCGCTTCGATGTCGGAGATCGCGGAGGAAATTTCCAGAGCTCCAGAGGCGGCCGTTTGTAGCACGAGCACCAAATCGCCATGCGCGTCGCGGGTCTGTGCCAACTCGACGTCGCGCGCATTCAGTTTTAGATCCACGATTGCTGGCCCGATGCTCACGTTCGCTCCCTGGATATCGAGCATTTGCAACGTGAACGCCGGCTCGGTCCGCGCGAGCAGAGCCGGTGGGCGTGGCGCGTCGGCGCGCAATTTCGCGCGATCAAGAGAAATCCGCAGTTCGTCGATCGCCGGATACTTGGGCGCGCGGACGACCAACCTCTCGGAGTTCACCGAAAAGAGACGCGCGAGACTCTGGCCTAGCAACCGTTCGAGTTCGGCGGCGGAATCCGGAAGGCGCTGGGTGAAAAGCGGAAACATGCGGCAAAAGGTAGCGCAAGTTTTCAACTTGCTCCTGGAGCGCGGCAAATTCGCAAGACTCCTGGCCCGTCAGAGCGCGCGAAAGAGCCAGTCCAGCTACGGGAAAAACTCCTTGCAATCCGAAGGCTCAGCGATACTTTCCGCGTTCCTTTATGGCGAAAACTTCATGGATCAACCGCAACAACCGCAAGCGCGACACGGTCAAGAAATATGCCGCGCTCCGGGCCGAACTGAAGGCCAAAAAGGATTACGCCGGTCTCTCCGCACTTCCGCGCGACGCCAGCCCGACGCGCGTGGTCAATCGCTGCGAAGTGAGCGGACGGCGTCGCGCTTTTATTCGCCGCTTCAAGGTTTCGCGGCTCACTTTTCGTGAGCTCGCTTCCGGGGGTCTGATCCCCGGGGTGACGAAATCGAGCTGGTAGCGCTGTGAAGCGCGGGTCTCGGGTGCGCGGCGTCGCATCCGCTCGATGAGCATTTTCTTTTCAACACTGGCTTCCGCCGAACTAGGCGAAGCCCTCGCGGAACATTGGGACACGCCCGATGTGCTCCTGTTCAAGCTCGCTGCCATCGTGGCGCTGGTGCTGCTCAATGGGTTTTTCGTCGCGTGCGAATTCTCCATTATCAAAGTGCGCGTCAGCCAGTTGGACGCGATGGCGGAGGAGGGGAGTACACAGGCAGTTTTCGCGCGGCACGTGCGCGGCCATCTCGATGCTTACCTCTCCGCGACGCAACTTGGCGTCACGCTGGCCAGTCTGGGTCTGGGCTGGATCGGCGAACAATTTCTCGAGCAAATGCTCGAGCCATTTTTCGCGCTGATCGGCATTCACTCGCACGCGATCGTCACGGCCGTTTGCGTTTCGCTCGCCTTCATCAGCATCACTTTTTTGCACATCGTCTTCGGCGAGCTCGCGCCGAAATACATCGCGATTGCCAATCCTTTGCCGGTCTCTTTGCGACTCGTTAGACCGCTCGGTCTCTTTTACATCGTCTTCAAACCCGTGATCTGGTTGTTGCACAGCTCGTCGAATTTTCTCCTCCGCGGCTTACTTCGGATCGAGCCTGTTCCGAGCACGGAGCTCGCTCATAGCGAAGAGGAATTGCGGCTGATTCTCGACCAGAGCGAAAAGACCGATGAGGTCTCGACGCTCGGCCGCGACATCCTGGTCAACGCCCTCGATATGCGCCGTCGTGTCGTGCGCGATATCATGACGCCGCGCGGCGAAGTCGTTTATCTCGACGTCGAAGAAAGCTTCGAGGTCAACGTGAAGAAAGCCTTGGCCTCGCGGCACACGCGTTTCCCTCTTTGCCGCGGACATCTCGATAACACAGTCGGCCTCATTCACATCAAGGAACTGGTCCCGATGATGCGCGATCCGCAGCCCGATCTCATGCGCATCCGCCGCGATGTCCATTCCGTGCCCGAGATGATGCAATTGGAGAAACTGCTGAATCTTTTCCTGACGAAACACGCGCATCTTGCGGTCGTGGTCGACGAATACGGCGGCACCGTCGGCATGGTTACTTTGGAGAACGTGCTCGAGGAATTGGTCGGCGATATTCAGGACGAATTCGACACTGAGAAAGCCGAGTTCCGTGAGATCAACGAAAACGAATTTACCCTCGAAGGATCGGTTGGTCTTTACGAGTTGCAGGACATGGTTGGCTTAACTTTGGAAAGCGCGGATGTCAGCACGATCGGCGGTTACGTCACGCATTTGCTCGGCCATTTGCCGGCGCGCGGCGAACAGGTTCGGATCGAGGATTATCTGGTCACGATCACGA
>CAXSCV010000004.1:0-16399 GCA_964235895.1 uncultured Chthoniobacterales bacterium | reverse complement strand
ATCACGAAAACCGATGGCCGTCGCGTGGAAGAATTGCACTTCCAGAAATCGTCCGTGGAATCGGACGCCGAAACGGCGACGGCAAAATCGGACGCGGCGGTCTAACGAGTGCTACGCGCGCGCGAGTAACGCACGAACAATTGCTCCAACTCGCGTTGCGCGCGACGCCGCACGCGATGTTTCGCCGCAAGCGCGGGACGATGACGCACGATTCGACCCGCGGGAAGTGGAGCCGCGCGATGTCCGAGTTTTTCCAAGGCGTGCAATGCTGCGCCGCGCAACGAACTTTCCAGTTCCGGACAAACGCGCAGATCGCAACCGAGCGCGTCCGCCAGGATTTCCAACGAAGCGCGCGAATGCAAAACGCCGCCTGAGACAATCACTTCCTCGACGCGCGAACGTGGCGAATGCAGGAGCGCGAAGTTTTCCGTCAGGCGATAAAACGTGCTCGTAGTGGCCGCGCGCAAAATGTCGGCCGCGGAGGTCACGGGCGTGAGGCCAGAAATTACTCCGCGCAAATCGGTCGGCCAGGTCGGCGCGCGTTCGTCGACCCAATTCGGAAGAATCGTTAGGCTGTCGTTAGCCGCGGCTACGCGAGAAAGCGCATTTTCCGCTTGGGTCTCGCTTAGCCGCAGGTCGCGCAGGCTCCAACGGCGCAGATTCCCCGCGTTGCTAATCGCGCCGCCGACGACAACGCGCGCGTCGTCGACGACGTGGCGAAAAAGGCCAAAGGGAATTTTCCCGTGCCGTTTGGATTCGTTAGGCCGGATTTCGCGGACGGCTGCACTCGTTCCAATATTAATCGCGAAACGTCCTGGTCGCGTCGCATCGGCTCCGAGATTGCTGGCCGCGCCGTCGCCCAGAGCAGCGAAAATGAGCGCGTCGCGCAGTTGCTGTTGCGCGGGTCGATTGGCCGGCGCGGAATCGCTCAGCTGGCCAAGTTGTTCCGGCCGCACCGCGCAGAGCGCGCAAAGTTCTTCGTCCCACGCGCGTCGCGCCAGATGGTAAAGGCCGGTCGCGCTGGCCATCGAATGACTCGTTAGGTCAACGCCGAAGAGTTCCCGAAAGATCCAGCGCGCGGGGGAAACCCAATGCTCGACGCGTTTGTAGAGCGCCGGCTCCGTACGACGAAGCCAGCGCAAGGTCGCCGGCCAATATGGCGCGCGCAGCATGCAGCCGGTCCGCAGTTGAATTCGACGCTCCGATAATTCCCCACGCAGTTTGGCCGCCTCCGCTGCGCTCCGAAAATCCGCCCAGGTAAAAATTGGCGTGATCGGTTTTCCGACGCGATCGAGACCGAGCAAGCTGTGCCAAAAAGCGGAGCCGGCGACCGCAACGATCGGGAGCTTGTGCAGTTTTTTTGCAGCTTTTTGCGCGTTCAAAGTCTCGCGCAGAGCGCTGCGCGCAGCGCGCAAAAGCACGCGCGGATTCAAGGTCGCTCCACCGTCCGCCGTATATCGGACCGCGTAAGGCCGCGTCGCACTCGTGGCGAGAATGCGCTCGCCGAAATCCGTAAAGAGCGCCGTCCGCAGGGACGAGCTCCCGATGTCCATCGCCAGAACCAGTGAGCGCGCGCGCCGCGACATCGTTCGTGAAAAAGCGCTAACGCTTGCTCCGCTGCAGTTGCCTAACGAGTGCTGGCCGCCGCCGCAATTGCTCGGTCAATCCCGCGATCGCGCGCAAAGTAGCCGGGCTGATGTGATGCTCCATGCCTTCGACATCGTGATCGATCACGCGTTGCTCCACGCCGAGAAGCTGGAGAAAATCGGTCAGCAATTCATGCCGCTGCGCGATGTTGCGCGCGAGCGTTTCGCCAGCGGTTGTGAGGACGAGGCCGCGATACTTTTCGTACTTGAGCAATCCTTCGCCATCGAGTCGCTGCACCATATTGGTCACGCTCGCCTGTGAGATTTTCAGGCTGGTCGCGATATCGATCACGCGCGCGTAGCCCTTGGAATTGATCAGTTCCAAGATGCGTTCGAGATAATCTTCCACCGCTGCGGAACTGCCGAGAGCGGAGCGGAGCTTCTTAGTCATCTCGTCGGACAGCTAGAGCCGAAATCAAATACAGTCAAAGGAAGAGATATTCGGCCATTGACATAATCATAATGAGACATAACTAAATTAGGGTTGCCTAATTCCTTTCTCACAATCAGATGAGCGACCTCAGCAAGAGTGCCGAGAACGCCAGCGCAGCTTGGCGTCGCGTCGCCGAGCAGGTCTCCCTCCCGGAAGTTCATCGCAGCATTCTGGTGCCGGACTCGAGTTCGTTCTGGCGCAAGTTGATCGCCTTTTCCGGTCCCGGTTTTCTCGTCGCCGTCGGTTACATGGACCCGGGCAATTGGGCGACCGATTTGGCGGGCGGCGCGCAGTTTGGTTATGCGCTCCTCTCGGTCGTGCTGATCTCCAATTTCATGGCGATCCTCCTGCAACATTTGTGCATCAAACTCGGCGTCGCCACGGGCCGCGATCTCGCGCAGGCCTGCCGCGATCATTACTCGAAACCGGTGGTTTGGTTTCTCTGGATTCTTTGCGAAATCGCGATCGCCGCCTGCGATTTAGCGGAAGTAGTCGGCTCGGCCATCGCGCTGCAATTGCTCTTTCACATCCCGCTCGTCTGGGGTTGCGTAATCACCGCGCTCGACGTTTTGATCGTGCTTTATCTGCAGAATAAAGGCTTCCGTTACATCGAGGCGCTGGTCGTCGTGCTCATGTCGACGATCGCGATTTGTTTCGGCGCCGAGCTCTTCTTTTCGCAACCAAACCTGAAGGAAATCGCGCACGGTTTCATTCCCGGCGCGCATGTCTTAACGAATCCGGCCATGCTCTATGTCAGCATCGGCATCATCGGCGCGACGGTTATGCCGCATAATCTCTACCTTCATTCGTCCATTGTGCAGACGCGCAAATTCGCGCGCACCGCCGCGGGCAAACGCGAAGCGATCAAGTTCGCGACCATCGATTCCACGACCGCGCTCATGTTCGCGCTCTTCATTAACGCGGCCATTCTCATCGTGGCGGCGGCGGTTTTTCATTGGTCCGGCCATCAGGACGTCGCGGAAATCCAGGACGCGTTCAAATTGCTCAGCCCGCTCCTCGGCGTCGGTTTTGCCAGCGTGCTTTTTGCCGTCGCGCTCCTCGCTTCCGGGCAAAATTCCACGCTCACCGGCACGCTCGCCGGCCAGATTGTCATGGAAGGATTCCTGAATTTTCGCATCACGCCCTGGCTGCGGCGATTAATCACACGCGGCATCGCGATCATTCCCGCCGTCTTCGTCATCGGATTTTTTGGAGAAGACAAGACCACGCAATTGCTCGTCGCCAGCCAGGTGGTCCTGAGCATGCAACTCGGTTTTGCCGTTTGGCCATTGCTCCGTTTCACCGGCGAGAAAGCGAAGATGGGTGAATTCGCCAACAAGATTTGGCTGGCGATTCTCGGCTGGTTAACCGCAGCGGTCATCATTCTGCTCAACGTCAAATTGCTGCTGGATGCATTCCTGCCTGACTCCGTCTTGAAAATATTTTACGGCTTTCTCCATCTCCCGATGCCGCACTGATTATGTATCGACACATTCTCATTCCGCTCGAACACAGCGCGGCCGACGACACCATCCTGCGCCACATCAAACCGCTCGCGCGATTGAATAACGCGACCCTTCTCCTCATGCACGTGGCCGATGGCTGGGTCGCGCGCAATTACGACAAACTCAAGCTGGCCGAGAGCGACGAAATGAAAGAGGACCGCGCCTATCTGGAAAAACGGAAGAGCGAATTAACCGCTGAAGGTTTTGAATGCGAAGCCGTGCTCGCACTCGGCGAGCCGTCCGATGAGATCATCAAACTGGCGCGCGAAAAAGACATCGATCTCATCGCCATGACCACGCACGGCCATCGTTTCATCAGCGATATTTTGTACGGCGCGACCGTCGACAAAGTGCGTCATCATGTCGACGTGCCGGTGCTTTTGTTGAAGGTAAAGGACTGATCCGCGGGCTTGTGAATCCGCGTGCGCTGCACAGCGCACGCGTTTAGTTGCAAGAGGTGAAAGCGCTTTTCCTGACGAATGAATATCCGCCGCATGTCTATGGCGGCGCGGGCGTGCACGTCGATTATCTTTCGCGGGAGCTCGCGAAAACAATGCCGCTGGAGGTGCGCTGTTTTGGCGAACAGGATTTCACCGACGGCAATCTGCGCGTGCGCGGCTTCTCGTTAGACTCGTTGCCTAACGAGTGCCCGAAACCGCTTCGTTCCGTCTTCGGCGCGATCGAACGTTGCACGGCTTTCAACACCGCCGGCATCGATGCCGACCTGGTCCATTGCCACACTTGGTATTCGCATTTCGGCGGAATCCTCGCGCAAAAAAACTACGGCATTCCGCTCGTCATCACGGTGCATTCACTCGAGCCGTTGCGTCCATGGAAACGCGAACAACTCGGTGGCGGATATGATTTCACCGTCTGGCTGGAGAAGACCGCGCTGGAAATGGCGGACGCGGTTATCGCTGTTTCCGCGGAAACGAAACGCGACGTCGAACGTCTTTTCGACATTCGGCCGGAACGCCTCCACGTCATCTATAACGGCATTGATCTCGCGGAATATCGCAAAACGAACTCGACCGCCGCGCTCGAGCGTTACGGGATCGATCGCACAAAACCATTTCTCTTATTCGTCGGTCGAATCACGCGACAAAAAGGAATCATTCATCTCGTGCGCGCGATCGAGCACATGAATGACGGATTCCAGATCGTGCTCTGCGCGGGTGCGCCGGACACTCCGGAAATCGGCCGCGAGATGGAAGAAGCCGTCGCCGAAGTCAGCCGCAAACGCGCTGGCGTGATTTGGATTCGCGAGATGGTCGACAAGAAAAGCGTGATCGAACTTTACTCGCACGCGGCTGTCTTCTGTTGCCCGTCCGTTTACGAACCATTCGGCATCATCAATCTCGAAGCGATGGCTTGCGAAACTGCAGTCGTGGCCAGCGCGGTTGGCGGAATCAAAGAAGTCGTGGTCGATGACGAAACGGGCTTTCTCGTTCCGCTCGAGCAGATGAAGGAGAGCCCGTTCGCGCCGAAAAATCCCGGACAATTCGAGCGCGACCTGGCGCAGCGGACTAACGAGTTGATGGCCGATGAAAAATTGCGCGAACGTTTCGGACGCGCCGGCCGGAAACGCGCGGAAGAGAAGTTCAGTTGGTCGGCCATCGCCGCCACGACGGCTGATCTTTACCATTCGTTAGTCCAAACTCGTTAGGCGAACTCTGTCCGCGCGCGCTCGATTTAATCCGGGGAGCGCAGGCGACTCGCCTGCTGTTTTTGGCGACCCGCCAAAAACATCTTTGGACGCGCCACGCGCTCCAGCCAATCCCGCACCCGGAGTGTCGCGCGGGTCGCACGACACAGCAGGCGAGTCGCCCGCGCTCCCCGGATTACAGATTCCCTCGCCGCCGCTACTTTCCGCGGAACGATCCGTTGCCTTGGTCGAGATAAACTTCGTCGGCAATTTTGCTCGTCCGCAGATATTGCCGCCATGTGCCATCCGGAAATTGTCGTATCGCTTCGACCGTTTCTGTGGTCACGACCGGCGCGGCCTTCGACTCGTTAGGCATCGCTTCCCGCAAAATTCGGCCATCGAGTTTCTGCGCCGGTTCGATCCCCAGAATGCGCAGAATCGTCGGCGCGAGATCGAGGTTACTCGTGGGCAAATCATCCGTCGCGCCGCGACGAAAATCCGGGCCGCTCGCGAAGAGAATATTGTGCAGATCGAATTTGCTCAGCGTGCCGTGCGTGCCCGCCACGACTTCGGCGGCCGGTAGCGCGTCGATCATTCCCGGCGCGCCATCTTTGTTTTTCTTCTCGTTCCAGCGAAACGTCATCACGACATCGGGCGCAGTCGCCGTGTCGATGTGAACGCGCGACATCGGAAAAGCGCCGTCGCATTTCGTCTCCGAGAAAATGACGCTCGCGAGCCCCGAATGTTGCAGCCAACTCACGAGACGCGCGGCGACATTCGCATCGTGATCGGTGATATAAAAAAGGATCGTCCCGCCATTTCCGACCACGCGCACTTCGCCAGGACTCGTGGGTTTGTCGCCGTCGACGATGACCGTGAAACCGTCTCGTCGCAGCAGATCTCGAAGATCGATCGTGCGTTCGATAGTCGAAAAACCGTGATCGGAAACGACGAAGACATCCGTCTTTTCGCGCACGCCTTTTTCCTCGAGCGCGCGCAGAACGCTCGCGAGATGTTCATCGGAAGATTTGATCGCCCGCAGCGCCGCGTCGGAACCGGGACCGGATGCATGTTGCGCCCGATCCGGTTCGCTCAACCAAAGAAGCGAATAACGCGGAATCTCGTTTTTCCAGAGCACGTCGGTTAGCGCCCGAGTCGTCCAAACATCGCCGGCCAGCCCAGGCGTGTGATCGAGATCCGGAAAAACTCCGAGCAGTTTCGTGATCGGCGCGAGCGCGGATTCCGGCAACGTTTCGCCGGAAAAAACAGCCACGGAATTCTCATCGCCGCGCGCCAAACGGTCGTGCAAAAGCGAAGTCGTTTTGCCGCCGGCGATGGCCGTGCGGCCGCCGGCAGCGCGAATCTTTTCCGTAATTGGCGGCGCACCGAGATAACGACCACCGCTTAGCTCGTCGCCTTTGCGCACGATGGCCGGGTGATCCGTGCGAATGAATTTATCGTCCGCGAGCGCGGAACGGTATTCGTAATTCGCGAGCAAACCGCTGCGATTTGGCAGAACGCCGGTCGCGAGCACGGTCGAATTCTGATTCGTTAGGCTGGGAAAAATGGAATGATGATTGCGAAACGTCACGCCCTCGCGCGCAAGCCGACAGAGCATCGGCGCATTTTTTTCGGGGACGAAATCGGGACGCATCCCGTCCCAGACCACGACGACAACGTGTTCCGCTTTTCCCTGCGACGAATCTTCGGCCGAGGCCGTGGCGAGCAGTAAAATCAGGAGAAAGACGCTGCGCATTTTTGCAAATAATCTATCGCGGCTCCGGCGCTGAACGGCGAGCGATTTTGCATTCGCGCGGAACTCCTACGTTTCTTGCGCCTAACGAGTGAGGATTGCCTTGCGCGGTTCCACCACGAACGCGTAAGGATTTTCACCGATGAATCGCACGCACATCAAGTGGCTGCCCATTCTGGCCGCGGGTTTGATTTTCGCCTGGCAATACTTCAGCTCCGAGAAATTCGTTAACCCGGAAACTGGTCGGAAAAGTCACGTCGGAATGTCAGTCGACCAGGAAGCGGCGCTCGGTTTTCAAAGCTATCAACAGGTGCTTTCGCAAGCGCGCGCCATTACTTCAGGGCCGGAGCTCGAGATGGTGAAACGCGTCGCTTCGCGCCTCGAGCGCGCGACCGGGAAAGCGGGAGAGAATTTTAATTGGCAGGTTTCGCTCATTCAGGATCGGCAGGTCAACGCCTTCTGTTTGCCTGGCGGAAAAATTGTCGTTTACACCGGCATCCTTCCGGTTGCGCAAACGGAACCGGCGCTCGCCACGGTTTTAGGGCACGAAATGGCGCACGCCACTTCGCGTCACGGCGCGCAACGCGTGCTGCAACAAAATCTCGCGCAGACCGCCATGACCGGCATCGCCGTTTCGCTTTCCGACATGGATTACGACAAGCAGCGCGCCGTCATGGGGGCGCTCGGCGCTGGCGCGCAATTTGGAATTTTGATGCCGTTCGGCCGCAAACATGAATCGGAAGCGGATGAAATCGGTCTCATGTATATGGCGCGCGCCGGCTACGATCCGCAGGAAAGTCTAAAGTTCTGGCAACGCATGGAAGACGCGGGCGGCGCGAGTCCGCCGGAATTTCTTTCGACGCATCCGTCGCACGGGACGCGGATCGCGAAGCTGCAAGCGTTGATGCCGAAAGCGATGCAAGAATATCAAAACGCAACTACTCGTTAGGCGAATTGGCACTGTCGTCTTGTGGATTGCTCATGAACTTTATTCTCAAGATCACGCTCTGGATCATCGCCAGCCCTTTTATCCTCGGTGGAACAGTCTGACGATGTTTCGCGAACGCATGGAACGCGGTGATGGAAAGGGTTCTCTGATGCGCTGGAAGGAGCGAACAACGCTGCTCAGTATCCTGCTGGAAGACCGCCGCTGGTTCGCCGAACAAGAAGAAGAGGCGCCGGCGCAGTTCGACCGACTGGTGCAGTGGTTGCGCGAACATGGCGCGGCAACCGGCGAATAAAGTCGCGGTTGCATCGCGGCGGAAGCGCGCTGTCTTTCCCGGCACTATGTCTTCTCCACGACTTACGTTCTTCTCCTTTTTCGCTCTCGCTTTGGCTAATATCGGCCAGGCTCAGCAACTGCCCGAGACGACGCGGCTGCTGCGTTTTCCCACTACGAATGGCCAGCAGATTGTTTTCTGTTATGCGGGTGAACTTTACACGGTCGAGCAGCAGGGCGGAACGGCGCGCCGCCTAACGAGTGGCCCGGGTTACAGCTCGTTCCCGCGTTTTTCGGCGGATGGAACACAGCTCGCGTTCACTTCGCATTACGATGGGAACACGGAGGTTTACGTCATGCCGGCGGAGGGTGGCGCGCCGAAGCGCCTAACGACTACAGCCACGCTCGGACGCGACGATATCTCCGATCGCATGGGCCCGAACAATCTGGTCATGACCTGGCAAAATACGAAGCCGCTGGTCGTTTTCCGTTCGCGCATGCGTTCCTATAATTCCTTCAACGGCGAGCTTTTCACGGTCGGCCTCAACGCCGAGTTGCCGCAGCAATTGCCGTTTCCGCGCGGCGGTTTCGCTTCCTTTTCGCCGGACGATTCCAAGCTCGCGTTCAATCGCGTCTTTCGTGAATTCCGCACCTGGAAACACTATCGCGGAGGCATGGCCGACGATATTTGGATTTACGATTTCAAGAGCGGCACCACGGAAGATCTGACGAACGATCCGTCACAGGACATCTGCCCGATGTGGGGTCCGGACAATCACATCTATTTCCTCTCGGATCGCGACGGCCGGATGAATTTGTTCTCGATCGATCTGGCGAGCAAAGAGACGAAGCAGCTGACCAGCTTCAAGGATTTCGACATCAAATTTCCGTCGATCGGCAAAGGCGCGATCGTCTTCGAACAAGCGGGTTACATCTGGCGTTACGATCTGGCGAGCGGACAAGCCGCGCCGGTGCCGATCTCGATCAAGGAAGATTTTGATTCCGGGCGAGCCGCGCTCATCGACGCGAGCAAGCAACTGCAATCGGTCAATCCTGCGCCCGATGGCGAACGTGTCGTGGCGGTGGCGCGCGGCGATATTTTTTCCGTGCCGGCGAAGGACGGAACGCCGCGCGACCTAACGAGAAGTTCCAATGCGCACGAGCGCGATGCGATTTGGTCGCCCGACGGAAAATGGATTGCCTACAACTCGGATGCGACGGGCGAAAACGAGCTTTACCTGCGCGCGCAAGACGGGAAAGGGGAGCCGACGCAGCTCACGAAGGGCGCGGACACTTATTATTATCAAGCGGTCTGGTCGCCCGACAGCAAGAAACTGCTTTGGGCGGATCGCCTGCAGCGGTTGCGCTTTGTCGACATCGCGAGCAAGGCGGTCACGCAGGTCGATCAGGATAAATTTGGGGAGATGGAATCGTATGATTGGTCGCCCGACAGCCAGTGGATCACCTGGTCGCGGCCGGAGGAGAATGGGCTGACCAAGGTCTATCTCTACTCGTTAGGCGAAAAGAAACCGATCGCGGTGACGGATGATTGGTATGCCTCGGGCAAAGCGGTTTTCAGCGATGACGGGAAATTTTTGTTGATGAGTTCGGCGCGCGATTTCAAGCCAACTTTCGGCGAAGAGGAATTCGAAAACGTTTATCGCGACATGCAGCGCATCTATTTGATCGCGCTCGCGAAAGACACGGAAAATCCGCTCGGACCGCGCAGCGACGAGGTCGGAAAAAAGAAGGACGAGAAGAAGAAAGAAGGCGACGAAAAGAAAGCCGAGAAGTCTGCGGATTCCAAAAAAGCCGACTCGAAAGAGAACACACCGAAGCCGCCACCGCCGACGAAAGTAGACGCGGATGGTTTGCGCGATCGCATCATCGGCGTTGAGACGACGCCGGGCGAATATGACGACATCCGCGTGGTTGATGGTCGCATCTTCTACCTGCGCCGAACCGCTGCGGACGCTGCCGGCGGCGACGAGGAAGAAGGTCCGGAAAATCAGAAATCACATCTCTGCGTTTACAGCATCGAAGATCGCAAAGAGACCGTTCTCGGCGAGGTGAACAGTTATCAAATTACGGCCGACGGAAAGAAGATGTTGGTCAAGATCGACAAGGATTACGCCATGATCGATCTGCCGAAGGACAAATTGGAAACGAAGGATCACGTCATCAAAATGGCGAGCCTCGACATGCAACTCGATCGGCACGCGGAATGGCGGCAGATTTATTTCGAAGCGTGGCGGCAGATGCGCGACTTCTTTTTCTCGCCGACGATGAACGGCGTCGATTGGCCGGCCATGCGCGACAAATACGCCGCGCTGCTTCCGTTCGTGAATCATCGCAACGACCTGACTTACTTGTTAGGCGAATTGATCGGTGAGCTGAACAACGGCCACGCTTATGTGGGCGGCGGCGAGCGGCCGGAAGTGCCGCGGATCAAACTCGGCTTGCTCGGCGCGGAATTTTCGCGCGATCCCTCGAGCAAGGCGTATCGGATCGATCGCATTTTGCCTGGGGAAAATTGGGACAAACACACGCGCTCACCGCTGACCGCGATTGGTGTGAACGTGAAACCGGGCGACTACATTCTCGCGATCAACGGCACGCCCGTCTCCTCGTTAGGCAATCTCTACGACGCGCTCATTGGCACGGCCGACAAGCAGGTGATTTTGCGCGTAAACTCCAAGCCCACCGAGGAAGGCGCGCGCGATGTCACGGTCTTGCCGATAGCGGATGAAGCGCCGCTTTATTATCTGGCCTGGGTGCAAAAAAATATCGACGAGGTGACGAAGAAGACGAACGGCGAAGTCGGTTATCTGCACATTCCCGACATGGGACAGCCGGGCTTGAATGAATTCACCAAGCTTTACTTTCCGCAGATTCGCAAGAAAGCGCTGATCGTCGATGTGCGCGGGAACGGCGGCGGTTTCGTTTCGCCGTTGGTCATTGAGCGACTGCGGCGCGCGCTGGTTATGGTGGAAATTGCGCGCAACGGCGTCCCGCAACCCAATCCGCCGCAGACATTTCTCGGACCGATGGTCACGTTGATCGACGAATTCTCCGCCTCGGATGGCGACATCTTTCCGTATCGCTTCCGCGCGATGGGCCTCGGTAAGTTGATCGGCAAACGCACCTGGGGTGGCGTCATCGGCATTCGCAATCCGCTCCCGCTGAGCGATGGCGGCACGCTCAATCGGCCGGAGTTCGCGCCCTATTCCAAGGAAGGCAAAGATTGGGTCATCGAAAGTCACGGGGTCGATCCTGACATCGTGGTCGACAACGATCCGGCGAAGGAATTTCGCGGGGAAGATCAGCAGCTCGACAAGGCGATCGAAGAAATCCAAACCGAGCTGAAGACGAAACGCTACGATCTGCCGCCCGTCCCGCCGTATCCAAATCGGAACCCGGCCAAGAGCGGTTAACGATCCCGTGCGGGGGCCGTGCTAATTCCGGGGAGCGCAGGCTGGCAGCCTTCAGTTGCCGGCAGCTTGCGGGCAACATCGGGGATGCAAATTGGCACTAGGTATCTTGGTTAGTCGTGGGTGCGTCTCGGCAAGCTGCCGAGACGTGCAGGCTGGCAGCCTGCGCTCCCCGGATTCATGCGATTTCGTTTAGCGTTGTGCGCTGACTTCGCCGAAGGGCCGAGCGCTTTCGTCCTCGGGCCGACGAAATCGAACGGCCGCGCGTGCGCGCGACTTGGCCGCTTCTTCCTCGCGATTGCGTGGTGGCGTGTTCGCGACTAACGAGTCGAGCAATTCCTGCGCGGACCGCGCGACCTGATCGACCGCGCGCTCGAAGGCGGCTTCGTTCGCTCTCGAAGGATGGGCGAAACCGCTTAGTTTACGGACGAACTGCAGGGACGAGGCGTGAACTTCATCTGCGGTCGCCGGCGGCGCGAAATTATGCAGCGTTCGGATGTTTCGGCACATGTCGATTTCTCCGACAGAAAATGGAGGACGACAAGTCGCTTCATTGGCCTGCAAAAAGTTCACCCGTTAGGCAAAATTTTGCGAAACCATGCACGCTTCGTGCTCTTAAGACGGGCATGGAAAGCAGGGAAGGATCGATTTCTCCAGTGGTCGCAAATTCTAACGAGAAGAAGCCGGCCGGTTCGGCCGCCGCTTCGCAAAAGATGCTCGAGCGCCTGGCGGCTTCGCACGCGGCGGTGCTCGACAAGTGGAATTGCAACTTCGCGCTCGATCTCCATCTCCCGGGCGAATCCGAGGACGCGCCGAAAACTTCAGGCGACTAACGTCTCGCGCACGCCGCGAGATTTTGCGCGCCCTCGTTTCGCGCCATGCGTTTCTAGTCGCGTTTGACGCTTGCCCGCGCGGGCCGGTTCGCTCCTATTCAGAGCAGTGAACAAGCTGCGTCTCGGAGTCAACATCGACCACGTCGCCACCGTCCGGCAGGCGCGTTATGCGACCATGCCGGAATCGCGAAATGCCGAGCCCGATCCGATCGCGATCGCGAGCATTTGCGAACGCGCCGGCGCGCAGGGAATCACCGCGCATTTGCGCGCGGATCGGCGGCACATTCAGGATCGCGACATCGAACGGCTGCGCGCGAACGTGATCACGAAATTGAATCTCGAGATGGGCAACACGCCAGAGATCGTGGACATCGCGCTGCGCATTGTGCCCGATGAAGTCTGTCTCGTTCCGGAGAAACGCGAAGAGGTCACGACCGAAGGCGGGCTCGATTTAACGGCGCACGCACGGGAGCTCGCGCCGACGGTGAAGCGGCTGCAATCGGCCGGCATTCGCGTGAGCATGTTCATCGATCCCGAGCGGGCGCAGGTCGATGGCGCGGTCGAGCTCGGCGCGGACATCATCGAATTGCATACGGGCAAACTAGCCAACGCCTTCACGGAGAAATTCGAGAAACAGGAACTCGATCGCTTGCGCGAGGCGGCGATGCGCGCGGCGAATTTTAATCTGCAAGTGAACGCGGGACACGGGATCAATTATCGAAACATCGCGCTCATCCACAAAATCCCGCACCTGACCGAACTGAACATCGGTCACTCGATTGTTGCGCGCGCCATCTTTGTCGGGTTCGAAAACGCCGTGCGCGAAATGCTGGCGGCGATGGAGAATTACAAAGGTTGAATTCGAACCCAAAATTCATTCCTTCCCCGATCGCATGAGCATCGCCGGCATCGGTGTGGACTTGGTCGAGACCGCGCGGATCGATCACTCGTTAGACCGATTCGGCGAACGCTTTCTCCATCGCATTTTCACCGCGGGCGAGATCGCATATTGCCAGTCGATGAAGTTTCCCGCACGGCATTTCGCCGCGCGTTTTGCCGCGAAAGAAGCGCTCTCAAAAGCCTTTGGCACCGGCATTGGAAAAGCGATCGGCTGGAAAGAAATCGACGTTCGCAAAAAACCGAGCGGCGAACCATTCGTTATCCTGGAAGGCGGCGCGAAGGAGCTGGCCGTTGCGCGCGGTGTCGCAAAGATTTGGATCACTCTCAGCCATACCGATGATCAAGCGGTGGCGATGATCGTTCTCGAAGCATGAGGGCATGAGCGACGGAAAAAATCTCGCGCGCCGCGCCTTCCGTTTTGTCCTCGTCATCGGCCTGGTCAATCTCCTGGCTGATTTCACTTACGAAGGCGGGCGCTCAGTGGTCGGGCCTTTTCTCGGCTCGTTAGGCGCGAGCGCGGCGGTGATCGGATTCATCTCCGGTTTTGGCGAGCTGGTCGGTTATGCGTTGCGCTCGGTCTCGGGTTATTTCGCCGATCGCACGCACAAGTATTGGCTCTTCGGAATTGTCGGTTATGCGGTCAATCAGCTTGCCATTCCGGCGCTCGCGCTTGTCACGACTTTGCCGCCGGCCGCGCTTCTCGTTGTGGCCGAACGAACTGGGCGCGCCATTCGCAAGCCCGCGATGGATACGATGCTCGCGCATGCCGGGGAAACGATCGGCGCCGGCTGGGTTTTCGGTTTGAACGAAGCACTCGATCAAGCCGGTGCGACCGCCGGGCCATTGCTCATCGCCTGGATGCTTTCGCGTCACGGAAGTTATCGGAACGCCTTCGGAATCTTTCTCATCCCCGCGCTTCTTTGCCTCACGAGTGTTCTGATCGCGCGTTTTCTTTATCCGCGCCCGCAGGAGCTGGAAGCGCGCGCCGCGCACCTTCCCGCGGCCACGAATCTGGCGCGTCCGTTCTGGCTCTACACCATTGCGGGCGGACTGATCGCCGCCGGTCTGGCCGATTTTTCCCTGATCAGCTTTCACTTCCAAAAAACGCGGACGATCGCGCCCGATCTCGTGCCGATTTTCTACGCGATGGCGATGGCGGTGAGTGCGCTGAGCGGGTTGATCTTCGGACGATTGTTCGATCGATTTGGCCGGTCGATTGCCTGCCTCGCGCTGGTCTTGTCGGCTGGATTCGCGCCGCTCGTTTTCTTTGGCAACGCCGCCTTCGCGCTTCTCGGAATGGCGCTCTGGGGCATCGGCATGGGCGCGGAAGGCGCCTTGTTGCGCGCGCTTTTGCTTACGGTCATTCCGGCCGCAAAACGCGGCACGGCCTTCGGTTTCTTCGATGGCATTTTCGGCCTGGCCTGGTTTCTCGGCAGCGCCGCGATGGGTCTGCTCTACGAGAGATCAATTCTAGCGCTCGTCCTCTTTTCCGTTGTCTGCCAATTGGCGGCTCTGCCGCTGTTTCTACTCGTTAGGCCGGAACGTCCACGCGCAATTTAATGCTTGAGCAACCGGCGACCTTCCTTCGTGATGGTGCAAAAGTTGTGACCACTTCTCTCCGCGCCAGCCGCATGAAAGACACACCCGAGATCGTCGATGGCTTTCGCATGCGCGGCCGCGAAGTCACCCGGCTCGAAGGTTTTAGCGATGCCGTCTTTGGTTTTGCGCTCACCTTGCTCGTCGTCTCGCTTGATGTTCCGAAGACCTATGCCGATCTCGTCGCGGTCATGGCCGGCTTTCCCGCCTTCGCCCTCTGTTTCCTCTTCCTCGCGCTGATCTGGAATTCGCACTACCAATATTGTCGCCGCTACGGTTTGGACGACGGGTTCACGCGTTTCCTCACCTGCGTCATGCTGTTCCTCGTCCTCTTTTACGTCTATCCGCTGAAGTTTCTTTTTAACTTCACCATCACCATCGGGGTGGCGAACGCGAGCGCGCTTCCCTCGATGACTGGACCGCAATTTTCCAACCTGCTCGTTATTTACGGTCTCGGTTTCTCGGCGGTCTATTTCGCGCTGGGGCTTCTTTATCTGCATGCCTATCGACTGCGCGAAAAGCTCGACCTGACGGCGCTGGAAAAATTCGATACCCGCAACCATCTTTTCCGTTTTGCCGCCTTGATCGCGATCGGACTTCTCGCGGCCGTTCTCGCCCGCATTCCTGTTGTGCGAAATTGGAGCACGCTGGTCTATTTGCTCCTGTTTCCGATCCTGCGAACGGCGCGCACGATCCATCGCCGTCGGCGTCAGCCTTATCTGGTCGCGTCGACCGATCAAGCGGCCTGAGTCGCGAGAGACAGCGCGGCTCGCCGCGTTGAACCCGGCGGTTGCATCGGATATGGCTCACCCGCAATATTCGACACGCGATGCCCAAGACCTTTTACATCACCACCGCGATCGATTACACGAACGGCGCACCTCACATCGGGCACGCCTACGAGAAGGTGCTTGCCGACGTCATCGCGCGCTATCGCCGTCTGAAAGACCAGTCGGTTTACTTCCTCACCGGGGTCGATCAACACGGGCAAAAGGTTCAGCAATCGGCCGAGAAAGCTGGCATTCCGCCACAGCAATTCGTTGACGAAATCACCGCGAAGTTCGTCGCGCTCTGGGAAAAACTCGAAGTGCGCTACGACGGCTGGGCCGCAACGACGGAGCCGCTGCATAAGAAATGTGTGCAAGGAATGCTCCAGCGTCTCTACGACGAAAAGCAAATCTACAAAGACAAACAGGAGGGTTACTACAGCGTCCGCCAGGAACAATTTCTGACCGACAAAGAACGCGGACCCGACGGGGAATTCGGACCCGAATGGGGCGAAGTCGAGCATCGCACCGAAGAAAATTATTACTTCAAACTGGCCGAGCACAAAGACTGGTTGCTCGGTTACCTACGTTCGCATCCCGATTGCGTCACGCCCGACTTCCGCCAAACCGAGCTAATCAATGCGGTGGAAAAACTAAGCGGAGACCTATGC